>NZ_FNFO01000003.1:600000-896651 GCF_900100765.1 Catalinimonas alkaloidigena
CTTCGATCAGGTCGTAGGCACGGTCGCGCTGGTACATCTGCACGTTGAGCCAGACAAACGTCGCCGCCAAAAATACGAGGCCTACCACCACCCCGATCACCAAAAACTTTTCGGCTTTTCCTTCGCTGGCGGACATCTGCTGATCGCGCTCCACCAGCAGCGAATGCTCCTCGACAATCAGGCTGTCGATTTCGTTGCGCAGGCTGTCCATAATCAGGTAGCCTTCGCCGGTACGGCCTCGTAAAAGCCCGGCGAGTCCGTACGTATCGCGGCGTTCTTTGCGGTCGTTCAGCAACTGAGTTTTCCGGGCCATCAACTGTTGCACGCGCTGCAATCGCTTCTGTTGCCGTTCGTTGTCCTGCGTCAGCTTATCCAAGGTGACAAAGGCGGTATCGAGATCCTCGTCGTGTGCGTACGTCGGTTGCAGGTATACGCTGTCGCCCGTAATCATGTAGCCCCGGTAGGCCGACTCCTTTTCGTTCATCAACGAAAACAGGCGCTCCCCCTGAATAATGACCTGTTGCGTATGAATAACTGCCTGTGTGTTCTCTTCCCACGTCGAAAAACTCTGGTGCGTGACGTACTCCAGCAACGCGATAACGAAAATGGCAGCCGCAAAAATCGTATTGACCAGGGAGCGTCGGAGAAAGAATTTTTTCAACATACATTTCCAGATACAGGGCTATCTGGCGCCCGCAAAGATAAAGTCGATCACACCATCAAAAAACGCGCCCGCGCCGCAACAGATGCTATCCTACGTACGAATTTGGGGAGCGATCGGATGAAGCTTGCTGGCACGGTTCGGAGTCTATTTGGTCCGGTCGATGGTATACTGCACCAGTTGGTCGAGCGACTGCCGCGCCGGCGAATCGGGAAACTGGGCGAGCAGCGCACCGGCTTCGTCACGAAAACGGTGCATGGCCTCGGTAGCGTATTGCAGACCGCCGGTTTCTTTGACGTAGGCGATCACCTCGGCCACTTTGCGGGGGTTGTCGGCATGGTTCCGCACCAGCCCGATGATGCGTCTTTTTTCCCGCCACGAACTTTGCTGCAGGGCGTAGATCAACGGCAGCGTCATCTTTTTCTCTTTGATGTCGATCCCGAGCGGCTTGCCGATCTTGTCGGTCCCGTAGTCGAACAGGTCATCTTTGATCTGAAACGCAATGCCCACTTTCTCGCCAAAATCGCGGGCCAGACGAATGGTAGCCGGATCGGTGGTGACCGAAGCGGCCCCCACGGCGCAACAGGAGGCGATTAAGGACGCCGTTTTCTGCCGGATGATCTCGTAGTATACGTCCTCGGTAATGTCGAGCGTGCGAGCTTTTTCGATCTGCAACAGTTCGCCCTCGCTCATTTCCCGCACGGCTTCGGACACGATCTTCAGCAGATGAAAATCGTCGTGATCGATGGAAAGCAATAACCCGCGCGACAACAGGTAGTCGCCCACCAGCACGGCGATTTTGTTCTTCCAGAGGGCGTTGATGGAAAAGAAACCCCGGCGGTAATTTGCGTCGTCGACCACGTCGTCGTGCACCAGCGTGGCCGTATGCAAGAGTTCGATCAGGGCCGCGCCCCGGTAAGTGGAGTCGTTGACCTCGCCGCAGGTACGGGCCGTCAGGAACACAAACATCGGGCGCATTTGCTTTCCTTTGCGCCGCACGATGTAGCTCATGATTTTGTCAAGCAACAGGACGTTGCTCTTCATCGATTGACGGAACCGGGTTTCGAAGTTCCGCATCTCCTCCGCAATCGGAGCCTGAATGTCGGCGATCTGGGCGTTCATTATGCGCTGCAAACATAGTTAAATACAAGCGAAGGGAAGGCGACTCTGCCATAGCACGGTGCACGCCGTTTTTGTGCCCCACAAGCGCGCATCGGCAAACGACGCGCTGACATGGGCGGCCCATTACGAAGCGTGCCGGTTTGGTGTAGTGGCACGTACGTTGCCGCGCTTGCGAACCGCCTTAACCTGCGCTTAACGTTTACGTAACGTATAGACAACGTTTACTCAAATTGTACGCTTCTTACCCTGCTCTTTTCCGATTCCTCCTTGGTACGGCGTGGTTTCTGTACGCCAGCGTTGGTCAGGCCCAAACCGTCGACTCTTCCATTACGCGCACCGTTTACGACGACGGTTTTTACATGGTAAGCGATGATCAGACGCTGCGCTTCGGCGGGAGAATCCAGACCGACTTCCATTGGTCAACTACCCAGGGGGGCGAATGGTTAATCCGGCGGGCTCGTATGCTGGCCACCGGGTATGCATTTCCGCACTTCCGTTACATGCTCAGTGCCCGCTTCGACCGCGGCGAGGCCGAGCTCGATCAGGCGTTTGTCGAATCGCGCCATCTGCCTTATGTACGGGTACGGGCCGGGCAGTTCAAGGAGCCGTTCAGCCAGAGTCGTCTGCTTTCTTCGCTGCAACTCGATCTGATGGAGCGCCCTATGGTCGTGAACGCGCTGACGCCTACTTCCGACATCGGCTTGATGGCGTTTGGCGACGTGCTGGGCGGCTCCCTCGAATACGCCGTCGGCGTCTTCAACGGCCGCCCCTTCAACCAACCGGAAAACAACCGCGCGAAAGATGTAGTCGGTCGGTTGGTAGCCCGGCCGTTCGCACACCGAAAGGCAGCCGCAAGTCACCTCTACGTAGCTATTTCGGGCGCTTCGGGTCTTCGAAACGATTCGCTCGACCTGGTGTCGTTCGAGACTCACCGGGGCACTGCGTTTTACCCACACGCGTCTGTTTTACAGCACGACGGCCGCCTGACACGCCTGGGAGCCGACCTCGAATGGCTCTGGTCGCGTTATACGTTACGGGCCGAATGGTTGCGGGGGCAGTGGAGCGACGTGCGTCATACCCAAACGAACGGGCAACTGGAGGTCGCCGGATTTTACATCACCGCAGGACTGATGCTGACCGACGACGAAAAGCCGCGCACCACTTTGCTGTACCCGCAACACGAATTTCATCCGATGCAGGGGGAGTGGGGCGCCTGGGAAGTTGTGCTTCGCTACGAGCAGATGACCATTACCAATCCGTTGGCCGAACGATTCACCGCGCGCGATCCGTACCGCACCTCCGCCTGGACCGCCGGTCTGAACGGGTATCTGACAGAACACATCAAATGGTCACTGGTGTCGCAATGGGCCACCTGGACAGCGCAGGAACACTCAGTACTGACCCGCATACAGGTAGCCTTTTAACGTTTCTTCGCCATGCCTGACGTCTTTATTTCACTACTGATTTCTCTGGGACTAGGCCTGCTGGTCGGGCTGCAACGCGAACACGCCGACCAAGCGCGCATCGCGGGCATCCGAACGTTTCCGTTGGTGACGCTTTTGGGCACCATGACCGGTCTGCTGGCCCACGATTTTGGGGGTTGGATCATAGCCGCAGGGCTGCTTACGCTCGGGGGCCTGTTGTTCGCCGTCAACTTCAAGTTTCTCGATCGGAAGGTGCTGCATCCCGGGCAAACCACCGAAGTGGCTTTGCTGGTGATGTACTGCATTGGCGCTTACCTGGCTACGGGCCAACGCGCCCCGGCCCTGGTGATGGGCGGCCTGGTGATGGTGCTTCTCTATTTCAAGCAGCCGCTGCATCAGTTTGCCGAACGGCTGGGGCAGCGCAACGTGCACGCCATCGTGCAGTTTGTCATCGTGGCGTTGATCATTCTTCCCGTTCTGCCCGACCGGACGTTCGGTCCCTACGACGTACTGAACCCGCGCCAGCTCTGGCTCATTGTCGTGTTGATTGTGGGCGTCAGCGTTGGCGGCTATTTCATCTACAAGCTGGTCGGTCACAAAGCGGGTACGTTCCTGAACGGGCTTCTGGGTGGGGTGATTTCCAGTACGGCCACCACCATTTCGTACGCCCGCATGAGCCGGGCCGACGCAGGCAACGTTCGCGCTACGGTCCTGGTCATCTTGATTGCGTCGGGTGTCTCGTTTGTTCGGGTACTGGTCGAAGTATTTGCAATTCTGCCCCAGGCGTTGCCGCAGGTAGGGCCGCCGTTGCTGCTCATGGTCGGGCTGTTTGCCTGCCTGATCGTCTTCCTGTCTTTTTTCCGTACGCCACCGCAGGAGCCGATGCCCGAGCCCGAAAATCCTGCCCAACTGAAAAGCGCGGTGGTGTTCGGGCTAATTTTCGCGGTGGTGCTGCTGGCCACGGCGGCGGCCCGCGATTACCTCGGGAACAAAGGGCTGTACGGCGTCGCCCTCTTCTCCGGACTTACCGATGTGGATGCCATTACTATCTCGATTGCTCAGATGGCCGGAGAAGAAGAGGCCGGCGTATCGTACGCCGATGCCTGGCGACTGATCCTGATCGGGTCGCTGGCCAACATGCTTTTCAAAGGTGGCGCGGTCGCAGTGCTGGGCAGCCGGGCGTTGCTCCGGTGGGTAGTGCCGTTATGGAGTGCTGTGTTGGTTGGCGGCCTTTTACTCATTCTGCTGTGGCCCGCCGAAACCGAGTGGTCATTTCTCAGGCTGTTCCGGTAGGCAATTCGACCAGAAATTGCATTGTATCGACCCCATCGGCATACTCCCACACCCGGGGGCGTTGCGCCGTACCGAACGGTACACTGCCGGGGTAAGCGCCTTCCCGAGAAACCAGTGTTTGCAGTTGATTCTCGTGCGCTGCCAACCGTTCCGTGAGGTCCTGATCGCTCTGATAAAACTCGTAATACAACACCGCCAGTGGCGACACCAGCGCCGTTTTCTCTTCCAGCAGCACAATGCCGTTATCGAGGTGGGGTAACCGATTGACGAGGTAAATCGACTTCCGGTAGTCGTAATTGTTGGCGTATTTGTGGTGCAAGATCACTTCCTGGCGCGCGCTCAACACCTCCAGCAGAGGCACGAAGTCGTAGCCCTCGGGGACATACAGTTTGGCCACATTCCGGCAGCCCAACCCGAAATAGAGGAAAATGTCGTCGGCTAACGCAGCAAAATCCGCTGGCGTTTCCTGTCCGTCCAGCACGGCTGCGGAAGCACGATTTTGCCGGATGATGTGCGGGCGACTGGCAAAGTAGTGATGAAAATAGCGCGCGGTATTGTCGCTGCCGGTGGCGATGATCGCCTCCGCATCGTTCAACCGTTCCACGAACTGAATGCGATCGGCGAAGGCGGGTTGCAGGCGCACCAGTTCGTTGCGTACGTACGTAGGCAACACTTCGTCCTGCGAACTGAGCTTGGCCAGCAGCGTATGCCCACTGAGCAGCACGCTCATCATGTCGTGGAACCCCACCAGCGGAATATTGCCCGCCATCACGACCCCTACTTGTTTCGGAGTCACTTGGTCGAGCGGATAGCGGTCCAGCCAGGTGCGCAAATCAGTGGGCTCCAGGAGCCGCACCAACCCGGCCAGGGCGGTCAGAATGTTGCCTTCTGTAAACCACCCGTTTCGTTGGCTGGCCTGAGTGATGGCCGTCGCCAGGGCGGGGGCCTCCGGTCGCCGGAACTGTTCGCGTAATTGAACGAACGCCTCGAGGCGCTCGGCAAGAGAAAGAGGTTGCATAGTGCTTTTTTTGCGTCCGCAACTTAATGCGCTTACTTTTGTTAAAAAAGTAAGTATTCACACAGACTAAACGATACAATTATGGCAATCATGATCACCGACGAGTGCATCAACTGCGGTGCCTGCGAGCCCGAATGCCCCAACACAGCCATTTACGAAGGCGGGGTAGAGTGGACGTATGCCGGTGGTACCGACCTGGAAGGTGAGGTAAAACTGTTAAACGGCGAGGTAGTTGATGCCGAGGCAGAACAGCCACCCGTTTCCGACGAATTCTATTATATCGTAACCAATAAATGTACGGAGTGCATGGGCTTCCATGAAGAGCCTCAGTGCGCGGCCGTCTGCCCGGTCGACTGCTGCGTAGACGATCCCGATCATCGCGAGACGGAAGAAGAACTCCTGGCCAAAAAGGCGTTGATGCACAACGAATAGCGTTACGGCGCTTTGCCATACGCAAACGGCGTCCCGGAATCATCTTCCGGGACGCCGTCTTTTTATATCGTGTAGCAGGCTTCGTGCTTGGCGTTACGCCTGCCTCGGCCCAACGCCTGTACGTTTAGAAATCTGTCTCGATCTTTTCTTTTAGCTTCTCATCCTGCTCTTCGGGAGGCGTATCGGTGATGTTGCCGAACTCATCCACAAAGGCTAACATTTCGGGCAGGGTTCCACCCGACGAGTTTTCCTGGCGCTCTTTTTTGCGCTGCATTTTCTCTTCCTTTTTCTTTTGTCTCTTTTTCTCTTTTTGTCTTTTGATGAAGCTATTTTGAGATCTGCTCATGTATCAGGGTTTATGTTTAAAAATGATAAAGCGTTTTCACCGCGGGCCCGCCTACGCTGCCCGGCTTGCTTACTGAAAACCACGGTCGGTCAGACCACTGCGGTTAGGAAATCGCCGGTGTCAGGTAGATTCCGCTCCAAAAGGGGAAAGAGATCGCAGGAAGAAGAGGGAATACAGCCTCGGCAAGGCTACGGATCTTCCCGAAAAGGATCTCAGCGGAGAAAACTGAAGGACACAGGCGTGTGTAGAGTTTCCTGTTCTATAACTGTAAATATACCATTTTAGTTTGGTTCTTTCTCCCGCTGTTCAGCCTGCCCCTTACGTTCGTACCGAAAGGAGCGCAACAAGGTGGCTTATACGCCAATAGGCCACGATTCTGCGAACCGTGGCCTACCATTTTTTTTGCAATTTCAAGTTACTACCAGCGCCCTTCTTTCACGCCCTGAGCGTACTCTTTGGCGAAGTAAGTCAGGATGATTTTAGCGCCGGCCCGTTTGATGCTCAGCAGCGATTCCAGCATAATCCGTTCGCCGTCGAGCCAGCCCTGGGCCGCAGCCGCTTTGGTCATGGCATATTCGCCACTGACGTTATAGGCCGCAATCGGAATGGGAAAGGCTTCGCTCAGGTCGCGGATGATGTCGAGGTAAAACAGCGCCGGTTTCACCATCAGCATGTCGGCTCCTTCTTCGAAGTCCAGCTCGGCCTCAAGCAGTGCTTCGCGCCGGTTGGCCGGATTCATCTGGTAGGTTTTCTTGTCGCCGAATTTCGGGGCCGAATCGAGGGCATCGCGAAAAGGATTGTAGAACGCCGACGCGTATTTGGCCGTGTACGACATGATCGATACGTCCGTGAAACCAGCGGCATCGAGCTGCTGCCGCATGTACCCGACGCGCCCGTCCATCATGTCCGACGGGCCCAGAATATCGGCACCGGCTTCGGCCTGCGCCACGGCCATGTTTCCGAGGATTTCGAGCGTCTCGTCGTTCAGGATTTTACCGTCCTGCACCAGTCCGTCGTGCCCGTCTGAACTGTATGGGTCCATGGCCACGTCGGTCATCACGCACACGTCCGGGTAGTGTTCCTTGATTTTACGCAGCGTGCTCAGGTACAGCCCTTCCGGATTGGTGCCTTCGGTAGCGCGTCGATCTTTCTTTGATTCCGGTAAACTCGGGAACACGTCGAACGTACGAATGCCCAATTCGGCACAGGCGCCGATCTCGTCCAGCAGGCGATCGGGGGAGTAGCGATACATGCCGGGCATCGAATCGATCGCGACTGCCTGGTTATCGCCCTCGATCAGAAAGATCGGAAAAATCAGGTCGCGCACCGACAGGGTCGTTTCTTCGACCAGTTCGCGGATTACCGCCGACTTACGGTTGCGGCGCGGTCTTCGTATCATCATAGCGAGGAAGTCTGAACGTTAGTTTTCGGAAACGTTTGCGTGCGTTTCCTTGTGTTTTCGGCTCACGTAAATCAGCACAAAAATGCCTGCCAGTACCAGCGGAATGCTGAGCCATTGCCCCATGTTCAACGGAATATCCGCCTCGAAGGCTACCTGATCGGCTTTCACGAACTCGACCAGGAAACGGAAGCCGAACAAGGCAATAAGAAAAATGCCGAAGATTTTGCCTTCTGCCCAAGTAGTGCGGTAACGTTTCCAGAGGAAAAACAGCACCAGGAAAAGAGCCAGGTAGAAACTCGATTCGTACAACTGGGAGGGGTGGCGGGCAATGCCGGCGGCTTGTAGTTTCACTTCGACGCCCGACGGATCGCGCCAAATGTCGAACTTGGGCTCCTGACCGGGGGGGAGGTAGACGTCTTCGATGACCCGGGAGGACGTCAGCACCGGTTGCACAGCGGCCTGCAGCAACCGATCGATTTCCATATCGTTCCGGTAGTTGCGACGCACCGTAATGTCCAGGGTCACGGGCGTTTCGCCCACTGTGCCTCCCTTTTCGGCCTCGACGTCCAGAATGGCGTCGTTACGCGCCATGATCCACTCTTCGGCCAGCCGCGCAAACACCACGCCGTATTGGCTGTTGGTGGGTTTTCCGACGATCTCCGAGTTCATAAAATTGCCGAGGCGAATCAGGCACCCCGTCAACGCTACTACGATTACGATCCGATCCAGAATCCAGAAATAGCTTTGATTGGGTCGCTTGCGTGCGTACAGCCAGAGCGCGAACAGAATACCGAACGCGCCGCCGTGGCTCGCCAGACCGCTCAGCCCTCCGTTCCAGAAACGGATGACGCCAATCGGGTCTTCCACAAAAATTTCCGGCTCGTAGAAAATCACGTGCCCCAGCCGCGCCCCGATGACGGTCGCCACCACCATGTAGATCGTCAGCGTGTCGACGTCTTTCTGCGGACGGCCATCTTTCCGAAAGAAATAAAACATGATCTGCTGGCTGATGATGAACCCCAGCGCGAAAAACAGACTGTAATACCGAAGCGGGAAGTTGATTCCAGGAATGGTAAAAATTTCCGGATTAATGTCCCAGACAATGTAGGAAAGCATGTAGCGTAACAAAATGGTTGGCCCCCGTAAAGGTAACGCAACCACCCCTGAATTGCTTGCTTTTTAGTAGGCGTGCTTGGCAGCGAGGGGCAACCCTATGCTCTCCTGCCTGTGTCGCCCTTACAGGGTAGTACTTGCGGTGGCTTTAAAAGCCAGCACCGTCTGTTCGATGATGTCGCAACACGCGTGCAATTGCGCTTCGGTCATGACCAGAGGTGGCGCAAAGCGGATGATGTTGCCATGCGTTGGCTTGGCCAACAGGCCGTTTTCTTTGAGTTGCAGGCACAGGTTCCAGGCCGTTTCACTCTCCTCGGAATCGTTGATGACGATGGCGTTGAGCAAACCCTTGCCACGTACCAGCGTCACCAGATCGGTCTTCTCGATCAACTGTTGCATCCGCTCCCGGAAAAGCACACCCAACCGGTCGGCCTGTTCGGCCAACTTTTCGTCGCGCACGACTTCCAGGGCCGCCATGGCCACTTCGCAGGCGAGGGGATTGCCGCCAAACGTGGAGCCGTGTTCGCCCGGCCGGATGGTCAGCATGATTTCGTCGCGGGCCAGCACAGCCGATACCGGATAAACGCCGCCCGAAAGGGCTTTCCCCAGAATCAGAATATCGGGACGGAAACCTTCCCAGTCGCAGGCCAGCAGCTTGCCGGTGCGTGCGATGCCCGTCTGCACTTCGTCGGCAATAAAAAGAACGTTTTTCTCCCGACACATGTCGAAAGCTTTGCGCAGGTAGCCGTCGTCGGGCACCACCACGCCCGCTTCGCCCTGAATGGGCTCAACCATAAAACCTGCTACGTTCGGGTCTTGCAGCGCCTGCGCCAGCGCTTTCAGGTCGTTGTAGGGGATCACTTCGTAGCCCGGCATGTAAGGACCAAAGCCCCGGAAGCTCACCGGATCGGTCGACGCGGAGATGGCCGCCAGGGTACGCCCCCAGAAATTGCCTTCTACAAAAATGATTTTGGCTTGGTTTTCGGGCACACCTTTGACCGTGTAGGCCCACTTCCGACAGAGTTTGATGGCGGTCTCGCCCCCTTCTACACCCGTATTCATGGGCAGCACGCGGTCGTACCCAAAAAATTCGGTGATGAAGCGCTCGTATTTGCCCAGAATGTCGTTGTAGAACGCTCGCGAAGTCAGGGTAAGTTTTTGTGCTTGGCTCACCAATGCCTGGATAATTTTGGGGTGGCAGTGGCCCTGATTCACAGCGCTGTAAGCCGACAGAAAATCGTAGTACCGCCGGCCTTCTACGTCCCACAGGTACACGCCTTCGCCACGCGCAAGCACCACGGGGAGCGGATGGTAGTTATGGGCGCCGTAGCGGTCTTCCAGGTCGATGGCCTGTTGGCTCTGTGGAATGAGTTCGGTCATGGTCGTAGGATCGGTCAAGGTGCCTGCCTTTTGAACAAAGCAGCGGCAGGCAGGTTTCTGAACAATAAAGGTACCACCAAAAACGTGAAGAAGGAAAAAGACGAATCGGCAAACGCACCGCGCCCCAGAGGCGCTGCTCACCTGCAACCCGGCGACTATTACTACAACGAGCAGGGGTTTCTGGTGTTTACAGCGCAGTATCACCTCCGCCGGGGGTATTGCTGCCGCAGCGGCTGCCGGCACTGCCCGTATGGATTTAAGCCAAATTAATCTGCCATCACGGTTGACTCTTTCAAATCCTTTCGCGACATTTGCCCTCCATTTTAAAAGACGCTTTGTTATGTCACAGGTTTGTCAGATCACAGGGAAGCGCCCACGCACTGGTAACTACGTATCGCACGCTAACAATAAAACGAAACGCAAGTTTTATCCAAACCTGCACAAGAAGCGCTTCTACATTCCCGAAGAAGATCGCTGGGTTACGCTGAAGATTTCATCGACGGCGTTGCGCACCATCAATAAAAAAGGCATCACTGCCGTTTTGAAAGAAGCACGCGCAGCCGGCAAAAAATTCTAATATTTCTATTCCGTTTAAACGGAAAACGTTGAGGTTTAAGTAAAAAGAGAGCGACTGCGAACAGTTGCTCTCTTTTTTTGTTCTCGGCGCTACGCGGCGTGTGCTTCCGCCTCCATGATGGCCATCAGCTGCATTTCTTCGGGCTTGAGGTAGTCTTCGTAGCGGCGGTATTTTCGCTGCCCCTGCTGCATAAAGTCGGCAACTGTGCCGTCTTCGACTGCTTGTAACACCGCCGGATGGATGTAGTATTCGCGGCACACCGCCACCGTGTTACCCAGCAATTCCGCTACCTTTTTGACCAGACACTGTTGAAGCTTTTTTCGGGGATGGGTACTAACTTCGTCACAGGCTTCTTCCAGGCGCAGCAAGGCCAGCGTACTGCCCCCCCAGGTCCGGAAATCTTTGGCCGTAAACGACTGGCCCGTAATTTCATTCAAGTAATGGTTGACGTCCTGCGAATCGATGCGGTGGCGTTCGCCGTCCTCATCCCAGTATTTAAACACCTCGTAGCCCGGCAATTCGGCGCACTGCTTCACCAGGCGGGCAAGGCGGCGGTTCTGAATCTTCACTTTGCGATTTTTCCCGCTTTTGGCTTTATACTCGAACGTAATGCTTTTGCCTTCTTCGTGGATGTGCTTGCGTCGCAGGGTCGTCAGCCCAAATGTTTTGTTTTGTCGCACGTAAGTCATGTTCCCAATGCGGATAAACGATTCGTCCAATAGGCTCGTCACCAACGCCAACACCTTCGTTTTGGTCCACTTCCGCTGGCGCAGGTCACGCTCTACGGTCTCGCGAATCAGGGGCAGGTTTTGACCGAACTGCAACAGGCGGTAAAACTTTGTTCGGTTGCGATAGTCGGTCCAGTCCGGATGGTAGAGGTATTGCTTCCGTCCACGCTCGTCGCGCCCGGTAGCTTGCAGATGTCCGTCTGCCGCGGAGCAAATCCACACGTCGGTATAGGCCGGAGGGATGCCCAACCCTCGCAGGCGCTCCAGCTCATGTTCGTTTTTGATATACTTCCCTTCAGCATCCAGAAAGGCAAAGCCACGGCCTTTACGCACGCGCGTATAGCCCGCTTCCGTGTCGGCGGTATAGGTCAGGTTGGGTGGCGCGATGGCGTCGGGTGGTAAAGCGATGGCTCCCATAGGGCACAGGGGTCTAAAGTGGATTGCAACTTCTATACGCAAAGCCGCAGGCTAAGTTAGCGCGGACAGCAGTCGGAACGCCACCGGCAAACCCGGCAACCATCCTGTTAAAAAAAATGAACAACCACGCTATTTTGAAATACTTAAGAGAGTATTGAAACCGTATGCAAACAAGTGGCGTATTTTAAAATGTAACTAACGCCAATAAATTACTTGGCATTTACAATTTTTAGAACTAGAAACAGATTACAGTTATGAGTAAACTGAAAGATAAAAAAGTTGCCATTTTGGTAGCGAATGGATTTGAACAAGTAGAATTTACCGAACCCAAAAAAGCGCTGGAAGAAGCGGGAGCTACCGTGCACGTAGTTTCTCCGGAAGACGGACACGTGAAAGGATGGGATCATACCGATTGGGGGATTACTGTCCCGGTCGATGTCGCTGTAGATCAGGCCAACGCACAAGAGTACGACGCCTTGATGTTGCCGGGTGGTCAGATGAACCCCGATAACCTGCGGGTCAACCCGAAAGCTGTGCAATTTGTACGTGATTTCTTCGCACAACATAAACCCGTAGCGGCCATTTGCCACGCGCCCCAATTGCTGATCGAGGCGGGTGTGGTCGAAGGACGTACCGTTACTTCGTTCCCGTCCATTAAAACGGATTTGATCAATGCTGGTGCTAATTGGGAAGATCGCGAAGTGGTAACCGATCAGGGGCTGGTCACCAGCCGTAAACCTGACGATATTCCGGCGTTTAACCGGAAAATGATTGAGGAAATTCGCGAGGGTAAGCACGCCGAGCAGACTGTATAGATTGCTCAACTTGCTGCTTAAATTTGCAAAAGTCGATTGGAGTCTCTATCCGATCGGCTTTTTTATGGCCCTAATTCCTTATTATTTTTAAGCTACATACAAAAAGCCCGTGCTATTGGTATAGCACGGGCTTTTTGTATGTAGTTAGTAAATGCTTTGTTAAGCGGAAACCATTTCTTCTACATCCGCTACTTTTTCCACGTCCTGCATCTTCAGAATTTTTGCAGTGATGCCGTGTTTTTCCAGCAAGCGGTTGGTGAAGCTCAACTTTCCGTAAGGGACCAGCAGATAAAACTCACCGTTGCGGTGCTCTGCCAGCGTAGAGAAAAGGCGCCATTTGCCAGCGGTCTTTAGTTTATCACTTTTCGATTCCGTCACAATATCAAAATAGCACTTTCCTCCATTTCTGCGCGCAGTGATATCCGGCACGAACGATTCCTCGTCGTTTTGGCGAACGATGGCCGCCGGTTTTTCTTTATCGGGGACATCAGCGCGAATCTGGTCGTATCCTTTTTTCTCCAGGTAATCAACTGCGGCGCTTATCAAATAAGAATACTCTTTGCTAGAAGGCATAATGTGTTTTTTTAGTGAAAATAATTGCTTGCGGTACGTCGTTCAACGCCCGAATAATAATGATCCAGCCAAAAATGGAAGCCGAATAAGAAGGAGTGCTCTAGTATAACCCCTGGGCTAGCTGATAAGTTCCTTGCTCCTGAATTCAATGTAAAGAGATGATGTAAGCGCGGCGTAGGGGTCCTTGTCAAAAGAGCTAGGGGAAACGACATCAAACCAAGAGGCCTTTACGTAAACAGCAGGCATGACCCCAACTGCACCACCCGTCCCGATCGCGGTTTTCGATCTTAACCAGGCTCTCTATCGAAAGTCTTCCAAGGAAGAGTTTTACAAATTCATCTGTTTCAAGCACGAAACGAAGCTTTTCAATCTGGTTCGGCAACGGCTCGCCGGGCTGGCCCATCGCCTCGGCCTAATGGGTCAAACCGAATTCAAAGAGAATTTCTTTCGCTACCTGGATGGCCTGCCGCCCGAAAAAGTCGCCGAGTACGCCCGCGAATTCTGGCATATTGAGTACCCAAAGCACTTCAATGCTCCCTTGCTGACACGCCTGCGTGAGTTGCAAAGGTTAGGTATCGACGTGTGGATTTCGTCAGGGGCTTTTGAAGTTTACTTGCTGCCCCTCGGTGAATACCTGGACATCACCGGACTTTTCGGGACGCGCGTCGCGTACCGAAACGGAAAATATCAGGTGGTGGGGCAGGCCAACAAAGACGGTGAAAAAATAAGGCGCTTCGATGGCCACTATGGCTCGGGACAGTATCGGATCGTAGAGGCGTATTCGGACGGAGACGCTTCGCTGCTGGCGAAGGCCGACAAAGGCTATACAGTAGAACCGGACGGCTCGTGGCATCTGGCCTAAATGCAAAAGCCCCGCTTTTCACGAGGCTTTTGGGAGATGAATATCTTGTTTATTTATCGCAGTTCGCGGCGCAGAATTTTCCCTACGTTCGACTTCGGTAACTGGTCGTAAAACTGAACATGCTTCGGCACTTTGTAACCGGTCAGCGTTTTGCGACAGTGGGTGATCACGTCCTCTTCTGTCAGATTAGGGTCTTTTCGCACAATGCACGCCTTAACGCGTTCGGTCGATTCGGAGTCGGGCATACCGACCACAGCGCATTCCAGTACACCCGGGTGTTTTGCGATTTCGTCCTCCACTTCGTTGGGATAGACGTTAAAGCCCGATACGAGAATCATATCTTTCATCCGATCCACGATGCGCACGTATCCTCCTTCGTCCATAACTCCCACATCGCCAGTGCGAAACCAACCGCCCGCGAAAAATACCCGCTTGGTCTCTTCGGGTTGTTTAAAGTAGCCTTTCATGACCTGAGGGCCACGCGCACAAATCTCGCCCCGTTCGCCCATCGGCACTTCCTGTCCCTGGTCGTCCATGATCCGCAGTTCGGTGCGTGGCAGGGGCAGGCCGATCGTGCCGGGGCGGTTCTGCAGCGGATGGTTACACGTCAAGACCGGTGACGTCTCGCTTAACCCGTATCCTTCCACGATAGGACAGCCCGTCAGTTGCAGCCAGCGTTCGCCGACCGCCTGTTGCAGGGCCATACCACCCGCGATGTAAAGTCCGTTTTCGGGAAACTTGATGCTGGTGAAGTCTGCCTGATTCATCAACCCATTGAACAGCGTGTTCAGTCCGGTAAACACCGTGAAGCGGTGTTTCTGCATGGTTTTGATAAATCCGGGCATGTCGCGCGGGTTGGTGATCAGAATCAACTTAGCCCCCAGGTGCATCAGGAAAAGGCTGTTGACCGTCAGCCCAAAAATGTGGTAGAACGGAAGCGCCGCCAGTAAAACTTCCTGCCCTGGTTTCAGACGCGAATACCACTCTTTCGATTGCAACACATTCGCTACGATATTGGCGTGCGAAAGATCTGCCGCTTTGGGCACACCCGTAGTGCCGCCCGTATATTGCAAAAAGAGGGTCTGATCGGAGCTGACCGAAGGTTTCTGGTACGTTTGGTTACGCCCGCTTCGGAGTGCTTTGGTAAACGAAATGGCTTGCGGCAGTTGAAACGCCGGAACCATTTTCTTTACGTATTTGACCACCGCGTTGATCAAGGTACGCTTCAGCGGCGGCAGCATGTCGCCTACCTCCGTGACCACGACCAACTGAAGCTTGGTCTCGGGCAAAATCTTCTCCAGCTTGTCTGCGAAATTGGCCAGAATCACAATCGCTTTAGCATCCGAATCACGCAGAGGCTTCAGCATTTCGCTGGCCGTATACAGGGGGTTCAGGTTAACAATCGTAAGCCCCGCCCGAATGGCCCCATAGAGGGCAACCAAATACTGCAGCACGTTGGGCATCTGCAGGGCGATGCGATCGCCGGGCTTTAGTCCGTTGCTTTGCAGAAAGGCCGCGAAGTGGCAGGAAGCTTCCTCCAGTTGATCGTACGTCATGGTATACCCCAAGTTCTCCTGAGCTTCATGATCGCCGTAACGGGCAAACATCTCTTCCAACATTTCTACCACGTTGGAATAAGCAGCGGGATCGATGTCCCACGTGACTCCTTCGGGGTAGGAATTTAGCCAGGGCATCGCAGTCTTTTCGGTGGGTGTGGTGGTGTTACTCATCGTTTGGTAATTAAGACAGGTTACAGCAATATAATGATTTTTGTGGATTACCTGCCGTACGGCATACGGTGCCCTGAAACAATCAGAGGCCCTAAATGCTTGTATTTTTATTCATTTTTTCGTTTTGAGATGCCCGAATTACCCGAAGTAGAATGGCTGCGGCGGTACGCCGAAGAGACTGCCTTGCAACTCCCCATCGAAGAGGTTCTGATCGAACCGGGCTACGAAGCCCGGCTGGCCGTAGCGCCGGAAGCCATGCGCGCCGCGCTGGTAAGGCAGGCGTTTGTCGCTACCGACCGGATCGGGAAATACCTGTTTTTGCACCTCGACAGCGGCACGGTGCTGATGATGCATTTCGGGATGACGGGCTGGTTGCAGTACTACCGCGACGAGCCGCCCCGCTTTGCCCGCTTCCAACTGGAATTTGAGAACGGCTACCGGCTGGCCCTGACCGATCCGCGCAAATTCGCCCGGTTGGATCTGACCGATTCGGTGGAAGGCTACCGACAAAAGAAGAAACTGAGCCACGACGCCCTCACCATGTCGGCCGATGAGCTTTGGGAAAACCTGCGTAGACGGAAGACGATGATCAAACCGGCGTTGCTCGACCAGCGGGTGGCGGCGGGCGTGGGCAATTGGATCGTCGACGAGGTGTTGTTCCAGACCCATCTCCATCCGGAAACCCGCGTAAACGAACTCGACGAAGCGCAGGTCCGCGACCTCCACCAGGCGCTGCAACGCATCCTGCGCGTCGCCATCGAACACGAAGCAGATTACGCCACGTTTCCGCGCGGATTCCTGATCAAGAACCGTTGGGTGAAAGACCACGAGCGCGACGGCGGCGCGTACACGTGTCCACGCTGCGAAAGCCCGATTCTGTACACGCAGGTGGGAGGGCGGGGCACGTACTACTGCCCCGTTTGCCAGGGCACATGAAAAAAGCCCCTTCGGGTGAAGAGGCTTTCAAAATTCAATGACTTCCGAACCGCTATTAGTCGCGGTCGTGCAGATGAGCCGGCGGTGAAGTCACCTCAACGGCCGAAAAGGTTTCCAGAATTTTGTAGGTGTGCTTCGCACCCTTCGGCACGACGTACGAGTCGCCAGGCTGCAACACTACGGTTTGTCCTTCGGACTGCAACTCGGCTTTGCCTTTCAGCACGTAACCGACCGTTTCGTAAGGGCGGCTCACTTCCGGTTTCTGTTCGCCGGGTTCCTCGTCTTCCCACTTCCGCATGGCCAGGCTCACGCCGGTGGCCAGAAATTTCTCACCGTGCTCGGCGGTGGGTGAATAGTCGGAATCTATTTTTTTGATGGTTGTATCTCCCATGATCTGTTACATTTTAAAAGTTTGTTCGCCACAAAGGCGTACTCTATGTAACGATCTGGAAGAAAAGCGGTTACACTTGAAGAAGAAGTGCTTATATAAAGTGAGTCTTTACTTTTCTAATTTTTCCCCAAATAGCTTGAGGCATGTTTGGTAGGCGCTTCGTTCAAATCTATATTGGGGCAAGTCGAACCATTCAACTGCGGTTCCGATCTTCTCTGGAATTGTAGAAAAGGAAATGTCTCTTCCTATTCTTTGCCAAGTGATTATGTCGTTGCTGTGGTTGATCTCAACCACAATCACTGTGCAAGTAAAGTCGCAATCGTCAGGACACATCAGGATCGGGGCAACTGCGCAATGACCATCCTCAGGCAACACACGGCTCCATGTCACACGACGCTCTTCCTCGTTCTCAAGCCAGTGTAGAAGCGTAGGAACTAGTCCTTTCAATCTCAACTTATCTTCCGGATCTACTGCATGAATGATGTGGTCTAACGGCTGTCCATCGATAAGCAGTACTAAATGAGCCTCGTCAGCATACGCGCTCTTTTGCATCTTCGCTTCGAGTACGTTCATGCTCACTCCCAACTGTACGACACCTGGCTGCCGTGTTCGCGGTGGTTCTCGATCCTGAGGTAGACGCCGATTTCCTGTTGCAGTTCTTCGACGTGGGAGATGATGCCGACGATGCGGTTTTCTTTTTGCAGCGCCTTGAGGGTTTCGAACACGAGCCGAAGCGAGTCCTTGTCGAGCGCGCCGAAGCCTTCGTCGAGGAAGAAAAAGCTTTGTTCCGCCTGATTGAGAGCCTTCACGTTCTCGGCGAGGGCGAGGGCGAGGCACAGGGCCGCCTGGAAGGTCTGTCCGCCCGAGAGGGTTTTCAGCAAGCGGGTTTTGCCATCGTTCAGGTGATCGCGCACCACAAACTCGTTCGTGTCGCTCAGCTCCAGACTGAAGTGGTTGCGCGTCAGGCGGGTAAACCGCTCGTTGGCCGCTTCGCAGAGGTTCTGGAGGTAGATGCTGGAGACGTAATCGACAAAGCCGCTACCGCGGAACAAACCCGCCAGTTCTTTCAGGTTGTCGAGGCGGTGCTGTTGCACTTCCAGCATCTTTTCCACGCTCTGGCGGTTCTGCCGACGGACGATCAGCTCGTCTAAGGCTTTGTTTTGCAACGCAATCTCGCGTTTGTCTTCGTCCAGTTCCTTCTTGGCCGAATCGAGCGCGCCGCAGTGGTGCAGGTATTCGGCTTCGTCCCACTGCTGTCCGCTGGCCCGCTCGCGCAACAGACTCAGGTTATACTCCGTGGTATCGAGCAACCTGTAAAAGTCCTGAATTTCTTTGCGTTCCTGCGCAATGTCGAGTGATTCGCGCAGCAGCGCTTCCACTTCGGGCAGATCCTGGAATTCGTGAACGGCGCACAGGCGCGTCAATTCTTCCGTCGCCTGCGTTTCTTGCACGCGGAGGTGCTGCAACGCGAGGGTTTCTGTGCTGAGTTGCCCTTCCAGAAGGCTGCGCTGCTGTTCATGCTGGCGCTGGGCAGCATCGGCCTTCTCGTAGTTCTGCTCAATTTCGGCGATGCGGGCCTGTCCTTTTTCCAAGTTGGCTTCCAGCCGTTCTACCGAAAACCTCTCGAACTGTGCCTCTTCGAAATGCTTCAACAGGTTGCTGTAGGCTTCCACCTGCGTTCGGGTCGCGACCCGCTTCTTCTCAAATTCGTTGAGCGCGAGTTGTGCTTTCTGGTTGACTTCCTCCTGAGTCTGTACGTCTTCGCGGAGTTGCTTCAGCGCCTGCCGGGAGTTGTGCAGTTCGGCCTGATGCTGGCGGGCGGCTTTCAGTTGCTGCTCCACCGCGTCGAGCGTGGCCCCGGCGTAATCGGACCAGACAAACTGCTGCTGATGGGTTTCGACCTGCTGCTGCGCGCGTTGCAGCACGCCTTGTTGCGTTTCCAGTTGGGCGTCGATCCGACTCGCTTCCGTGTCCAGCAGACGCACTTCCTCGCGCAACTGATGCAGGCGCTGTTCGCCTTCTTCAAACTTCTTAACGCGCGCCTCGGCTTCGGCGACGTCCTGGTCGGCCGTGTGGCGGACCGTCACGGCGGGGTGGTGCGTTGCGCCGCAAAGGGGACACGATTCGCCTTCGCGCAGGTCGTCGGCGTACCGAGCCAGGGTCTGACGGATCAGTGCCTGTTGCAGCTCGTGGCGCAACTGTTGCAGCCGGGCGTGAATCTTTTGCTCTTCTTCGCTGACACGCTCGTAAAACGGAGCGAAGTCCGTCAGGCCCGCGAAGGCTTTGGTCTGGTTCAGGCGCTCCTGCAGCCGCTGCGTTACGGCTTTCTTCTGCGTACACAACCGCTCCTGCTCCGCTTTGGCCTCTTCGAGCGCGCGGTGCTGTTTGTCGCGCTGTTGCAGCCAGTTTTGCACCTGCGTCAGTTCGGCCGTGTCGGGCTGGTTGGTTTCCTGCTCGGCCAGTTGCTGCTCGCGTTCCGTCAGTTGCCGACGGTGGAGCTTCAGTTTCGTTTCGACCTGCTGGGCGCGGGCCTGTTCGGTTTCGGCCTGTTCGGCGAGGCTGTCCTGTTCGGCCCGCAGGTTTTTCAGACGGATCAGGTGCCGCAGGTCGTCGGCCTGTTCTTTTAGACGGTCGCGCGTTTCGTAGGCCGCTTTGGCCTCTTGGAGTTGGTGGGCGGCCGTTTGCAGGGCGGTCTGGTTTTCGTCCGCCTGCTGTTTCAGTTGCGTCAGGCGCGTTTCTTTCGCGTCGATTTCCTGCTGCCGTTGCACGCGACGCTCCAGCTTGTCGCCGAAGTAGGTACGGGCGCGTTCGTAGCGCAGCATCCGCTGTTCCTGCGCATGGTAGTGCTGCTTTTGTTCGCAGAGCATCGCCCATTGCGCTTCGGCCTCGCGGATTTCGCGGAACAGCTTCCGCAGTTCGTCGAGTTGCGCCTTTCGCAATTCCAGGTTTTTCACCTCAGCTTCGCCCGCCCGGATGCTGATTTTCAGTTCCTCGATGCGGTGCTGCCGGTTCGCGATGTCGTCTTCGTCCACCACGCCGATGCCCGCCAATTGCCCTTCCAGGTTGGAGATGACGTGCTTGGTGCGGCTGGTCAGGACGTTGGTCTTTTGAAAGAGGTCGAATTTTTCCAGGTGGAACAACTGCTTCAGCATTTTGGAGCGGTCGTTCGGTTTCTGGTCGATGAATTCGCGGAACTTGCCCTGCGGAATGATGATCGTCTGCATGAAGTTCTCGTAACTCATGCCGATGATGCGCTCGGCATCGCTCACGCCGATCATCGGGTCCCAGTCGGCTTTCTCGTCGCACCAGCGCAGGAACCGCCGGGCGTCGACACTCACCTGGTCGAACCGCTTTTTCTTCCGCTTCGCTTTGAACAGGAACCGGTATTTCTGTTGATTCTGTGGCCCGCAGCGGAACGTGAAGTCGATCGACATCTCGTCGCTTTGCAGGTTCATCATGTTGTAATACCGGTCGTCGCCCGACTTGTTGAGCCGGTCGCTCCGGTCATAGAGCACGAACATGATGGCTTCGAGGATGCTGGATTTCCCACTGCCGACCGCCCCGAAGATGCCAAACAACCGCGACGACGTGAGGGTGGCAAAGTCGATGGTTTGCGGTTCTTTGTAGGAGTAAAGGCCCTGAAGGGTCAGGAGTTCGGGAATCATGCGCGACAGAAACGAATGTTACGTTAGCAAGTCACATTGAAGTTAGAAAATTCCCGCAATTGCAGAAGAACGCAAAAGCGCATTGTGGAAAAGTTGTGGAAAAAGAATTGGTAATCCACAGGTTGTCGACAGAGTTGTACGTTTCGGGCTTGGTTTTCAGGAAGATTCATTCGTAGCGACGGAATTAATTCCGTCGCAATAGAGGTTTAAATTTATCTGCTTGCCGTTGCCACAAACAGATATTAAGATCATGTACTGGCGGCCAAGCTATTAAGAAAATTAAGCCACTTTGTAGCAATTTGTCGAAACACCAGGGTATCCAAGTTCATTCTGTCATCTTTCACAGCCATTTTTATACCCTCTGTCAAATTTTTTTCTGAAGTAAAATATGTTTTATGAGGATCAATAATCGCAGTCAACAGAACTGATACTAAAACTTCATCTCCCCAGTTTCTCTCCACCACTTCGTCTATTGTAGGTATCAAATCTTCTGTAATATCTTTTTCATGCCAATTAAATCGAAAGAAATCTCCTACATAGTTGTAGTAACCCGTCTCTAAGTCCTTTACAAAGAGAGTAGGTGCATTAAGTTTCTGCTCAAACACATAGCATTCTAATTCATATTTACCACAGCTCAGCACAGTTAAGCTAAACTTTACACTTTCTTGTATATATGGGTTCTTACTTCTCATGATAACACTGATTCATACCTGATACAATCATCCGCCAATGGTAGCCATCGATTCGGTGACGGGCGTGCGCTGGCGTTCGGCTTCGAAGCCGTCTTTGGCACGGTGCCGAAAGGTGTGGATGAGGGAAGTCTTGATTTGTTCGTCGGAGGCGTCGCTACGAAGTAAGGCCCGTAGGTCGAGGACGCCTTGATCGTAAAGGCAGGTTTTCAGGCCACCCTGGGCCGTGATGCGGAGGCGGTTGCAGGTGCCACAAAACGTCCGGCTGAACGCCGCGATGATGCCGATCCGTCCTTGGTAGCCGGGCACCACGTAATGGTGCGCGGTAGAGTTGGGATGGTCTTCCACCTTTTGCAGATCGGGGTAGTGCGTACGCAGGTAGTCGAAGATGCGCTTGTAGGTCCAGGTGAGGGTAGGGTAGTGGTTGCCCTCGCCATTGAACGGCATCTCTTCAATGAACCGGATGTCGACCGGCTGGTGGCGCGTCAGTTCCACGAGCGGCAGGATGTCGTCGATGTTTTGCCCTTCCATCACCACGGCGTTGATCTTTACCGCGATATTGTGCTCCAATAGCGACTCGTACGTAGCCCAGACCCGGTCGAACTCGTCGCGGCGGGTGATTTGCAGGAACCGCTGGCGGTCCAGCGTATCGAGGCTTAAGTTCACCGTCCCGACGCCCATCGCCTTCAGCGCGGGTACATGCGGTTGCGTCAGCACGCCGTTGGTGGTCAGGTTCAATTGCTCGATGCCCGGGATGGCACTCAGCCGCTCCATGAATGGCACCAGATCGCGGCGGACGAACGGTTCGCCACCCGTGATGCGCACTTTTCGGATGCCCAGTTGCGCCAGCAACGTCACCAGCCGCTCCATCTCCTCGTAGCGCAGCAATTCCTTTTTGGGCAGGTATGGAATCCCTTCCGCCGGCATGCAGTAGAAGCAGCGCAGGTTGCACCGATCCGTCACCGCCAGCCGCAGGTACTGTAGCGGGCGTCCGTGGTTATCGTACAAAGTCGGGAAAGGAGCGTCCATAACGGGAAGTTCAATTCATCAAAAGTCAGGATCGGGGCTTTTTGTTCCGAGGGTGGCCGTTCGGGAACGATAAAGTTAACGTTTTTGCTTGCATGAAGTTAGACGCCTTTGTTTTTCACCCGCTTGTCTTAGTTTTGATCTCACAACATGGAACTGAACCTTTTGCTTTTTGGCATTACCCGCGAGGTAGTGGGCGCGTCGCAGTTGCCCTACACGCTTCCGGAAGCGGCGACGGTGGATGCGTTGCTGGCCCAGTTGCGGAACGATTACCCGCCGCTGCAAAAACTCACCTCGCTGCTGGTCGCGGTCAACAGCGAATACGCCGAACCCGATCAGGTGTTGCACCCTTCCGACGAGATTGCGCTGATTCCGCCCGTCAGTGGCGGCTGATTCCCTGCACCGTATGGCGAAACTACGTTTCCGAAAGATTAAGTCAGAAAACCTGATTGCCTGGATGGCCACCCTGGTCAGTATCTGCGCGCTCGGCACCACCGCTTACCAGACCTACATCCTCAAACAACAGCAACACGCGGCTGTATGGCCCCGGCTGGAACTGCTGCACGGCTGGAGGGTGAATGGCGAAGACTCATACTACCGCCTCAACTTGCGCAATACTGGCGTAGGCCCTGCCATCATCCGCCGGGTGACGATTTTGTACGCAGGCGATACCCTCCGCGATTTTGCCCATCTGGCGCAAGCCGTAGCTGCCAAGCATCATTTACCCGACAGCCTAGCGTACCAGGACTATCAGGATTTACTGGCGGACATGGTCATTCCCCAACAGGAAGAAAAACGTTTGCTTTACCTTGACAAAGAAGCCTACGTCGCCAACTTGGGGCACTCCACACGGAGCAATGCCGGGGATCTGATTCAGGTGTCGGTCGTGTACGAATCGCTCTACGGCGACGCCTGGGAAGTAACGTATCCGCAAACCAGCCACCGGGAAGTGGATTAGCTTTCCGTCAACCATTTGTCCATCAGCCATTTATCAATTTGCCACTCTCTATGCACATCGAACACCTCGCGCTCTGGACCTACGAGTTGGAAGCCATGCGCCAGTTTTACGAAACCTATTTCGGCGGGACAGCGAATGACAAATACACCAACCCGCGGAAGCAATTTGAGTCATATTTTCTGACGTTCGCGAAGGGACCTCGCCTGGAACTGATGCAAATGCCGGGCATTGCCCCCAATCCGAATACTCCGACTTCACAGGCGGGTGGCTGGGTCCACGTTGCCTTTTCGGTCGGTAGCAAGGAAGCCGTCGATGCCCTCACCGAACGGCTCCGCCACGACGGCTATACCATCGTCGGTGAACCCCGCACGACCGGCGACGGTTACTACGAGAGCGTGGTGCTCGACCCCGACGGCAACCGCATCGAAATCACTGAATAGCGACAAAACATCTTTTGTAACTTGTTCATTATCAGTGCCCTTAACGTTTTCGTAGAGAAAACTCCCCCTTTCTCAAGATAAATCTCTGGTTCAGCAGGAACGGTCTATCCAATTCTGCATTAAGTCCCTATTTTGATTTCAGATAGGCGCAACCGTCGGTTTGCCCATCTGGAAGCAGATATCGCATGCCCTATGCAGGCAGTGCGTTTCAGAGCCTTCTGTTTTTTAGCTCTTTTTATCTCCAAGCACTCTTTAAACTTTCCTTCCACATGATTACGAAAGCTGGTGTACTCGCTTTTTGTCTGTTGACAGCAACGACTACTAGTTACGCGCAGGTCTCTGTGGCACCGCGCATTGGTTTCGGAATTACCAGTGTAACACAAGCCTTTGACCCAAATAAGCCCCGGCTGACACTACACGCCGGCGTTGAAGGGGCTTATGAACTGATAGAAAACTTAACGTTACGGTCAGGCCTTCTCCTGGAAGGAAAAGGCGTAAGAACGTCGGACAAATCTGGCGGCAATTCCATCAAAGCATCCATTGGGTTTATCTACCTCACTATTCCCCTCCACGCTCAGTACTCGCTCCCCATTGCAGACGAATTCGATGTTTGGGGAAGCGCAGGTTTTTACTTCAGTGCCGCTATCAATGGAGTAGCGAAATACAAGTACAATATCAACGGTACGCAATCGTCAGACAGCGATCACATCGATTTTGGGTTGGACAACGACGGCATCCGCCGGGGCGATGGTGGTTTTGACATCGGTGCGGGCATTTCGGTACCATTCCTGGCCAATAAACTAGACGTCGGCTTCGAACTCAGCCTGGGACTCGTCAACCTGAACGACCCTGACGAAAGTGACGAACTCTACAACCGTTCGATCAAGCTGCTTGCGCGCTACCCCCTGGTGTTCGAATAGCGCTGGTCGTCCTGTCTCCTTCCTACTTTTCTTCACTTCAATCTCCCTCCCATGTTCTCGCCTAAATTTTCCTTCCTCCTCGCCGCTTGCGGCACGTTCCTGTTCCTCCAAAGCTGCCATTCAGACGATGAAGAGCCTCGACGCGACCTAAACGGTAAAGCCAGCGGTGCATTCGTTAGTAGTTCGGTCGCGCAGATTGACAACAATCGGCTGACCTGCCAAATCATGCTTTACATTGTGGATGACGACGGAAACTTCGTGAACGACCTCCGAGTTTCGGCTTTTGAGCTGAATTCTGATGATACAAACGCCGAGTTTACCATTACAGGTGTCTCGCAGAGTCGCCTGGATCACAAAGGAAAGTACGCCTCCGCTTTACTGATGGACCAGAGCGGTAGCATGAGCAGCAACGACCCCAACGATCTCCGCATCGGAGCCGCCGAGATCTTCATGAATTCGCTGGGCAGTACCGATCAGGTGATGCTTGCCTCGTTTACGAGTAACTATCGAGCTGACCTGTGGATTCACGGCGATGGGAAGTTAACACACGATGTGGCAGATCTGATACAGGAGGTTAACGACTTGGCAGGCCAAGAAGGCGGAGGCACACCTCTGTATAGGTCGTGTTATGCGATGAGTGGCCACCTCGCTGATGCCGCCGACGACATTGGCTACACCAACCGCGCACTGATTGCGTTCACAGACGGCCAGAACACCGATTACGCAGATATTGACGACGTAGTGGATTACGCAAACAGCCAGCATGTGATGATTTACACCGTAGGGTTGAGCGACGGGACCGATCCTAAGGTACTTTCTTACTTGGCTGGGCAAACAGGCGGTGCTTACATGCAAGCAGAAGATGCTGAGCAACTGATCACGATGTTTGGAACACTGGGCGATCTGCTGAGCGGCACCGCAAAGCTCTACAGCGTAGCTTGGGAAGCACGCACTACCTCTTCTTGGCAAAAAGGTAATACCTTTACCGCCTACATCGACATTGATATCGGAGGCAATGTGTACGTCCGTGTCCCGTTCTCCATTGTCATCTAAGTTATAGGGCGCCCTACTACGAGGTGGTATGTCGTTTTGACGTACCACTTTTTTTGTGCGTTTCTCTATAATATTTTCTTGCCATGCCCTGCAGCATTCCAGTAACTTGGGGCAATTGTATCGCTTATGCCGACTCCCTACCTCCATCTTACCGACCAACCCCTCGATACGCAGGAAGCCATCGACCGGGCTTCGTCCGACGCGGCGGGGGCGGTCGACGTCTTTCTGGGCATCGTGCGGAACAAAACCGCCGACCGCCCTGTGGTGCGCCTGGAATACGAGGCGTACGACCCAATGGCGTTGCGCGAGATGGAAAAAATCGCGGCCCAGGCTGCTGAACGCTGGCCCGTTCAGGGCCTGTCGATTGTCCACCGGAAGGGCACGCTGCACATCGGCGACCTTGCGGTGGTGATTGCCGTGTCGACCCCGCATCGGCGCGAGGCGTTTGAGGCGTGTCGGTTTGTAATTGACACCTTGAAAGAGACGGTGCCCATCTGGAAGAAGGAAGTGTTTGAAGACGGCGAAATCTGGGTTTCGGCACATCCTTGATCTTTTTACTTTCACGCCATGCCTCATCTTTCCCGCATTCTGGTGTATCCCATCAAGTCGATGGACGGTGTTTCGGTTTCCGAAAGCGAACTGACCGCCGGTGGTGCCCTGGGTTTTGATCGCCGCTGGGCCTTTTTCGACGAAAACGACCGCACCGTCAATGCGAAAAAGTATCCGGCCATCCAGCAGATCCGCGCTGATTTTCAACTAGCGCAGCAGCAGGTGACGTTCGAAACAGCCACCGGACGCGCAACGTTCGACCTGGAAGCAGAAAGCAACTTGCTAGAACAATGGGCCAGCGACTACTTTGGGAAGCACGTGTTTTTGCGCCGCAGCGAACAGAACGGCTTTCCGGACGATGACGAACGGCCCGGCCCGACGGTGATTTCAGAAGCGTCGTTACAGGAAGTGGCGCGCTGGTTCGGCCTGACAACCGACGAAGTGCGGCGGCGCTTCCGGGCCAATCTGGAAATCGGTGGGGTGGAGGCGCCTTTTTGGGAAGATCAGCTCTGCGGACGCCTGCCCGCCCAACCCGTAGCTTTCTCGATCGGCAACGTCCGGTTCGAAGGCTTGAAGATGTGCGCTCGCTGTCCGGTTCCGTCGCGTAATTCCTACACCGGTCAGGCCGAGCCCGTTACGTTCTCGAAAGAATTTTCGGCCAAACGCGAGCAGTCGTTGCCGTCGTGGGCTTCTCCTGCGCAGTTTCCGCACTTCTATTTTCTCTCGGTCAATACCCGCATCACCGCGGGCAACCACATACGGGTCGGCGACGCGCTGCAACTTCTTTAAGCGTGATTTTTGGTTTAACGCTGCCTAACGTTGAAGCGTCTTCATGGCCTCGTCGCGTTCGGCGGGTTCGTTGGCGTTGTGCAGCGCATTGGCGTGTGGAACCGGAAGGACGTGGCAATCGGAGTTGATCAGCACCTTGCGCGGGCAGGAATAGCCCTGGCTCAGAAAGTCTAGCAGAATGGGGTAACTCTTCGGTTCCCAGAGGGTCAGGAGCGGATCGGGAAAGGCCGTATCGGGATTCAGAAATGCAGTGGCGACTTTGCTCGGATCGCGTTGTTTTTTCAGGTGCGCAAAGACGGACGCATCGGCAAAGGGCAGGTCACACGCCACCACCAACCACGCCGCATTCGGGTTCGATTGGAACGCCGTCAGGATTGCACCGTAGGGTCCTAAGCCCGAAAACGTGTCGGGCAGTGCCGGAAACGAATCCTCCAATTCTCCAACTTGATCGGGGCGACACGAAAGGAAAACCTGATCGCATACGGACGCTAATTGTTCAGCCAGATACCGGCGGTGGGCCGTGCCTCGGTAGGCGATCTGGCTCTTGTCCTCCTGCATGCGCGTGCTGCGTCCGCCCACCAAAACCAGTCCGTGCAGCGGCGGGACGGCATTTACTACAAATTCACTAACCCAAGCGCTTATTTTTTCTATTTCCGATAACCGATAAAGCGGCAATTCCGCCCAGTGGGGCAGATAGGCCTGCAGATAGTCGGGAACCGCTTCTACTCCTTCTGCCAACAGAATCAGGCGTACATCGGTCAATTTTTCCAGCTTCTTTTCGAGCGATTTCTTCGGATCGATCACCACAATCTGGCTTTGGGCCGGAAAGTGATTCCCATTGACCACGACCAGATCCATCTCCCGGAAGAAGCGTTTCTGGTGATGCGCGTTGGGCTGTACAGCGTACTGGAATTGTCCAAACTGAATTTTATCTGTGTATCCTGCCGCTCCGCCGTACGTCAACACGGAAGTAGGATCAGGGACTGCTTCATCGGCGCTTTGGTGATCGGCATCGACATAAGCGACTTTCCATTGTTTCGCCAGTGCTTCGGTCAGTTGCCGGACCAACGTTTGGATGTTGCCGCACGGTGTGCCCAGGATCGCCAGTTCGTTTCGGCCGAATTCGCCGAGGTGGGGGCGGGTCAGTTTGGCGTGTTTCGCATGTGATTTCATGAACGTGTAAAGTCTTGTTTGCCGCCTGTTTTTTCCATCAACTTCGTTTCCCGGATCACGATGTCGTGCGAAAGCGCCTTGCACATGTCGTAGACCGTGAGCGCCGCCACCGACGCGCCGGTGAGCGCTTCCATCTCTACCCCGGTTTTGGCCGTGACGCCGACCGTGCAGGTAATGACGACTTCGCGCTGTGCGTTCACCCGGATGTCTAGCTTGCACTTCTCCACGGGCAGGGGATGGCAGAAGGGAATCAGGTCGGACGTGCGTTTTACGGCCATGGTGCCGGCGATGATGGCCGTCTGAAACACTGGGCCTTTTTTCGTATGAATTTCGTCGTTTTGCAAGTGACGCATAATTTCGTCACCCAACACCACGACCGCCTGGGCCGTGGCTTCCCGCCGGGTCACCTGCTTCTGGCCTACATCGACCATCGTGGGGTTACCGGTTGCGTCTACGTGCGAAAATTCGGAAGAAGCCATGCGTCGTTATAGAGTTATTATGTTAATCTGGGATGAGTTTGCGAGTCGCGTACCTACCGATGCGTGCGATCTCCGTATCAACAACATCATCTCGCTGAAATTCTGTTCATTCAAAAGTAACGCTTGCTTATGATCTCGGTTACGGAAGCCCTCCAGATTATACTGAACCATGCGCCCCGCGCTTCGGTGGTGACTTTGCCGCTGGAGCTTGCTGTGGGCCGCATCCTGCGCGAACCCGTGTCGGCCGACCGCGATTTCCCGCCGTTCGATCGGGTGACGATGGACGGCATTGCGTTCACCTGGCAACCGACGCCTCGGCGGCTCCGCGTGGAAGGCCGGCAACTGGCCGGTGCGCCACAAGGGCAATTGCAAGATCGAGCGAACGGTTGCCTGGAGGTAATGACGGGGACAGTACTGCCGCAGAACGCCGACACGGTGGTGCGCTACGAAGACGTCACCTTGCAGGAAGAAGCGGAAAGCGTCTGGGCCGACGTGCAGGTATGGCCGGAACGGGCGGGGCAGAACGTCCACCGGCAGGGCAGCGACCGTAGCCAACACGACGTATTGCTGGAACCGGGCGTTCGCCTGTCGCCCGCTGAGATTGCAGTAGCCGCCACCGTAGGCAAAGCGGAGGTGCAGGTGAGCCACATGCCGCGGGTAGCGCTGATCGCAACCGGCGATGAGTTAGTCGAGGTGACGCAAGCGCCCGCCCCCCACCAGATTCGCCAGTCGAACAGTCATGCTTTGCAAGCGGCATTGCATCAAGAAGGGATCGGTGCGGAACGCTACCACTTGCGCGACGATTATGACGCGCTGAAGACGCAGCTTCGGGCGTTGCTGGAGGCGCACGACCTGCTGATCCTGAGCGGCGGCGTCTCGAAAGGAACGTCTGATTTTGTGCCCGATGTGTTGGCCGACCTGGGTGTGCAGCGGCATTTTCATCGCCTTGCGCAACGGCCCGGGCAGCCGATCTGGTTCGGTACCACTGCTTCCGGTAAGGTGGTGTTTGCCCTGCCGGGCAACCCGGTTTCTACATTTTTCTGTTTTTACCGCTACGTGCGGCCGTGGCTCTACCGTCACCTGGGCGTAGATTTTCCGACCGAATACGCCCAACTGACGGTGGAAGTCTCGTTCAAACCAGCCTTGACCTACCTGCTTCCGGTACGGGTAAACAGCAGTCCGAACGGTGTACTGCTGGCTGTGCCACTGGCGGGGCAGGGGTCGGGCGATCTGGCGAATCTATCACAATGCGACGGCTTCCTGGAGTTACCGCCCGATCAGGATACGTTTCCGGCGGGTGCCAGCTTTCCGTTCTTTCGATTTCGGCGGTTATAATCCTCTGGCGGCCGTTTGCGTGCGCACGTACACCCCCGGTTGGCCGGATGGCTGGTACTGTTCGCGTAGCGTTGGGATGCGGAAGAACAACTGCGGGACCATTTCTTCCTGGTCGATGATGACGTCGGGCGGATCGTTCACGAAATTTTCGTACACGTCTACCACCGCCCGGTAGGTGTCCAGCCCGTGTAAATGCTTTTTCGCCAGATTCCAGTCGAGGTAAGGCGTGGCCAGCGCATGATCCTGATAAGCAACCAGCGCATCGCCCAACACGAGTACACGCTTGCCAGATGCAATGTCGCGGGCCGGATCTTCGCTTCGCTCCACCAGGTAATCGTCCAGGGGGCCCAACGCCTCTGCGCTCATCCATTGAGGTCCGTACAGCGACGCCACCACCGCCAGCACCAGCACGCCGAATCCGGCTTCGTACTGCCACCGCTTCCGGGCCAGCACAAATACGTGCGTGATGAAATAAGCGGCCGCAGGCACCAGCACCATGAACTGCGACGGCGTTCGCCGGTAATCGAAAAAGATCACGGCCACGCCACCGATCACCCACATTACCATAATCTGCTGGCAGATGCTCTGGTAATTGGTGTACTGATGGTTGCCGCTCATCATCAGCGCACCTGCCAGCATGAGCAGCACCGGAATACCGAAAATGATCGCCAGCGTCTGGTATTCGGCAAAGTTCACCGAGGCCAGCGATAACAACGTGGCCCAATAGTTTCGATAGAAGAGTAGGGCCGCATCGTACCAATAGTAGTACAGAAAGGCAATGGCAATGGGCAGCGCAGCACCGATCAGAATCAGGACGTATTGCCGGGCGGTAGTGCCTGAATAAAGCAGAAAAGCTAAAATGGGCAACGCCAGAAACACCAGAATGGGCAGGTGAAACAGCGCCGCAATGCCTACAAACAGGCCGATGAAAAACAGATCGTCGTCTTCGAGTCCCAGTCGTATGTGGCGGAAAACGCGGTGCAGCGCCGGAAGCAGAAACGTGACGGCCATCAGCGCGGGCGAGAGCGTCAGAAAATCGAAGAAGAGACTGCTGACCAATACGTACATCAGGCCCGGCAGCGAAGTGCGGTCCGGATACACGTCGTCTTGGTCCATGTAGCGATTGAACAGAAACGCCTGCACGGCCACCAGCACCAGCGCCGCCCACTGGAACGCCAGCTGCGACTTGCCGAACAGCGTATGCAGCAGGCCATAGACCACACTGGCCAGCGGGGCGGTGGTATCCCATACGTCGCGGTACATTACGGCCCCGTGGCTTACTTTTTCACCCACCACCATCCAACCTACTTCGGTCACGGTCAGGGGCGTCGTGCCCAGAAGCCACGGCAGCCGGAGCCCCACCAGAATTACCAGAAGCGCTACCAGACGCAGGGGCGAGATTGTTTTAAAGAAGCTGATCACGATTGGTGAACTTTTATGAAATACGATGCATTTGCTACATGGAAAGCTGCGAAAATATTGGGAGAAAGAAAATAAGACGTAACTTTGCAGCCCTTATTTTATGGAAAGCCAGCGACAACAGAAATTTGCGAGATTGCTCCAGCGGGATTTGGCTACCATTTTCCAACAAGATAGTAAGCATTGGTTCGATGGGGCGTTTATCACGGTGACTAGCGTGCGCGTGAGCCCCGATCTCAGTGTGGCCAAAGTCTACCTTAGCTTCCTGCTAACAAAAGATCCACAGGGCCTTTTGGAACGCATCGAAGAGCGGAATAAACAGATCCGTCATCAACTGGCGGCTCGTATCAAAAACCAAGTCCGCATCATTCCCGAGTTACGTTTTTACCCGGATGATACCGCTGAATACGCTTCGCACATCGACTCTCTCCTAGACAAGCTGGACATTCCACCGGAGGAAAATGATGAAGACGTTAACCGCACCCGCACGGACCGAAACGAGTAGTTCGTGTACTATGCAATACGAAAGTCTGAAGACCAACCTGAACGACCTATTTGGGACTACAGGTTTCTATCGAAAAATTCTCTACTTTCTGCTCGACCTGCTGCTGCTCCGTTCCTGGCACATCCACAAGGAGATCAAGCTGTGGGGTAGAAAGTTGCGCAAGCAGTCCATTCACATTTTGGATGCCGGCACCGGTTTTGGGCAGAACGCCTGGTACCTGAGCCGCGTGAGCGACAAATGGAGTGTACTGGCGGTGGATGTAAAAGAAGACCAGGTCTGTTCCTGTAACTCTTTCTTCCACCAATCCGGGGTCGACAATGTGTTTTGTAAAACACAGGACCTGAACGACCTGGACCGCCCCGATTCGTTCGACCTGGAGTTGTCAGTCGACGTACTGACCTACATTCAGGACGACGTACAGGTGCTTACCAACATGTACCGCGCGCTTAAACCCGGCGGGATGCTGCTGATTTGCAGCCCCTCGCGGCAAGCCGGCACGTCGACGCTCGACGGCGCAGACGCCATGCAACTCGACTCCCGGATTCGTCCCGGGTACGACAAGCAGGAGTTGCGCGAAAAACTGTGCGCGGCGGGCTTCCGCAAAATTGCGATGCGCTACATCTACGGCCGGGCCGGACGCCTTTCGTGGCTGCTTTCCATGAAGTACCCCGCCACGCTGCTCCAGCGTTCCTCGGCGTTTCTGTGGCTGCTGATTCCCTACTACATGGTGGTCTATCCGTTCTGCTTCGTGTTGAACTGGCTGGACATGCGCTGGAACCACCGCAGTGGCATGGGACTGCTGGTCAAAGCCTGGAAATAAAATCCGAAAATCCTTCCGGCAGTCGTTATCTTGCTAACGTTCCTGAGTTACTGACGTATGCAACTGCCCCTGTTTGTCGCCAAACGCTACTTCTTTTCCCGCAAGAAAAAGAGCTTCATCAGCATCATCTCGGTGATTTCCATGCTGGGGGTCGCCGTGGGCGTTACGGCGCTGGTGGTGGCGTTGTCGGTATTCAATGGGCTTGAGGACATGATCCGCCGCCTGTACGGCACGTTCGATCCGGAAATTAAAATCAGCGCGGCCGAAGGCAAGTCGTTTGAAATAGACAGCGCCATGCTCGAGCAACTTCGCACGGCCGAGGGCGTACGGTACGTCACAGAAGTGATCGAAGACAATGCGCTGATGCGCTACCGCGACGCCCACATGGTCGTGAAGGTGAAGGGCGTCAGCGACAACTTCACCAAACAGGCCCGCCTCGACTCGGCGCTGGTGAGCGGGCAACTGGTCCTATCCAAAGCCGATACCAACTATGCCATCGTAGGGTTAGGCGTGCAGTACGCGCTGAACATAGTGCTCGACAATCACTTTTATCCGCTGCAACTCTGGCACCCCAAGAAAACCCGACAGGTGGGCCTGAGTCCCGAAAGCGCCTTCACCCGGATGAACATCCGGCCAGGCGGCGTTTTTTCGATCGAACAGCATTTCGACGATAACTACGTGTTTGTGCCCCTCAGCTTCGCCGAGGCGCTCACGAGCTACGGCAACCGACGTACTTCCTTGGAGATTCAGACAGAACCGGGGAGCGACCTGGAGGCGGTGCAGAAACGCCTCAAAGCCTTACTCGGCGACGCCTTTCTGGTGCAAAACTCCGATGAGCAGCACGCCAGCCTGATCCGCGCCATCCGGGTCGAACGCCTGTTTGTGTTTCTGACCTTTGCGTTTATTCTGGGTATCGCCTCGTTCAACATTTTCTTCTCCTTAAGCATGCTTGCCATCGAAAAGAAGCACGACGTGGCGGTCTTTTATGCACTGGGCGCAACGCCCGGCTTCATCCGTCGCCTTTTTATGAACGAAGGGGCGCTCATCGCCTTCACGGGCGCGGCCATCGGTCTGGTAGGGGGCTTGATCTTCTGCCTTTTGCAACAGCATTACGGCATTATTTCCATGGGCATGCAGACTTCCATTTTAGACGCCTACCCCATCAAAATCCAGTGGGAAGACTTTGTTTTTTCTGCGTTGCTGATCATCGTCATCACGTTGCTGGCTACGTACCGCCCCGCCTCCCAGGCAGCCAGTACGTCCCTACTCGAACTGCAGGTTTGAGGCTTTGGCGAAAGTTGGCCTCAAAGGTTGCTTTATCCTTAAATTAAATCCTGCAATTTTTACATTTTGACAACAGTAATGACCTTTCTGTAAAGAATTATTAACTCAAATTAAAAGGATTTTAATTTCAGGTTACAGCGCTATTTCTTAACATTGGAGATTTATTGCGCTACCCATGCACGTATCTAAAGCCAAGCCATTTCAGATCATTTATTCGCTCTATGGCCACGAGTACCTCGGTTACCTGATCGAATCGTTCGTGGTGCAAAAAGATGATCATGGTCGGCTCACCCTCCAGCATCAGAACATCTCGGCGAAAAACGCTCCCGAATTTGCCGAGGGCCTCGACGAAACCGACTTTCGGTTGATCGAACTAATGGACCAGATCCAGCACGATACCATCGTCAAGACGTTCTCTCCGAAAAAAATTTCCACGACCGATTTTTACCTGAAGGTGTACGATCCTGAAAAAGGCGACAAAGCGCTTCAGGAACGCATCGACGCCTTTATCGAAACCCGCAAATCGGAAATTCTGCCGCTGCTCCGCGACAAAATGATCTTCGAGATGGGCAACGACGGCGAACCGACCTGGCGGCAGGTGTATATGTCGGAAGAAAAGGCCACGGTGTTGTTCCACTTTCGGCGGAACGAGGACAACACGCACTATTTCCCGACGATCAAGTACAAAGGCGAAAAGCTCGATTTTCAGTACAAAAATGCGATGATCGTGTGCCGGGAACCGGCCTGGATGCTGCTGGGAAACTGCCTGTACGACTTTGAGAAAAACGTAGATGGCAACAAGCTGAAGCCTTTCCTCAACAAGAAGTTTATCACCATTCCGCGGAAGGTGGAAGAGATGTACTTCAAAAAATTCGTGGCACCGCTCGTAGAGTCGTACGACGTTTACGCCAAGGGCTTTGAGATCACGTGTGATGAACTTCAGCCCGAGCCGGTCCTTATGTTTTCGGAAATGACCGACAGCAACGGCAACGACGGCGAACTGGAGTTTACGCTCTGCTATGCGTACGGAGCGTTTACGTTCGAGGCCGATCCGCAGCAGCCGGTGAGCGTGGCCGTCGAGACGGTAGGCGACTCGTACGTTTTCCACCGCATTCGCCGCAAGAAGGCGTGCGAACAAGCAGTGGTCGAAAAGCTCAAGACCCTGGGCCTGAATTTCGGGACGGGTAACCGCCACCGCGTGCCTCGACAGGAAGGTTTTCAGTGGCTGGCCGATCACGTAGAGGCACTGCGGGAGCAAGGCTACACCATCCGCCAGCAACAGCAGGACGACAAGCGTTACTTCCTCGGCAAATCGTCGATCAACCTGGAAATCACCGAGAACCGCGACTGGTTCGACATCCACGCCATTGTGCGCTTCGGCGACTTTGAAGTGGCGTTTCTGAAACTGCGGAACCTGATTTTGCAGAAAAAACGGGAGTTTACGCTGCCCAACGGCGAAGTGGCGGTGATTCCGGAAGAGTGGTTCGTTCGCTACTCAGAGCTACTGGCCTTTACGGAAGAGCAGCGAAACGGACACGTTTCCGAAAACCTGAAGTTGCAGAAACATCACCTGGCGCTGATCAAAGAACTGGAACAGGGCAACCTGGCGCAGGTAACCATCAGCCGCAAGCTGGAAAAGCTGCGTGAATTCGAACAGATCGAAGATGTTCCTCTGCCACAGGGCTTTAACGGCACGTTGCGGCCTTACCAGAAGGCGGGCTACAACTGGATGCTCTTCCTGAACAAGTACCGGTTCGGGGGCTGTCTGGCCGACGACATGGGCCTGGGCAAAACCGTGCAGACGCTGGCGCTGCTCCAGCAACAGAAAGAAGCGGGTGTGGAACAGGCGTCGCTCCTGGTGCTGCCCACGTCGCTCATCTACAACTGGGAAGTGGAAGCGCGCCGCTTTACGCCCGAACTGCGCATCTTTACCTACATTGGAACCTCACGCGAAAAGGACATCTCGATTTTCCAGAATTACGACGTCATTCTGACTTCATATGGCATCGCGCGCATCGACATTGACCTCCTCAAGCAGTACTTCTTCAACTACGTGATTCTGGACGAATCGCAGGCCATCAAAAACCCGTCGTCAAACATCGCGCGGGCGGTGCGGAAGTTCAACGCACGCAATCGCCTGATTCTGACGGGGACGCCGCTCGAAAACAGCACGATGGACCTCTGGTCGCAAATCAGCTTCGTAAACCCGGGTCTGCTGGGCAACCAACATTTCTTCCGGCACGAGTTCCTGAATCCGATCGAGAAGAAACACGACGAGGTGAAGACGCAGCGGCTCTACAACATCATCAAACCGTTTGTGCTCCGTCGGCACAAGTCGCAGGTCGCCCGCGAACTGCCCGAAAAGGTGGACCACGTGCAGTATTGCGACATGAGCGAGACGCAACAGAAGATTTACGAGGAATCGAAATCGTATTACCGCAACAAAATTCTCGATTACATCGAGCACAACGGCGTGTCGCAGTCGCAACTGCTGCTGCTGCAAGGCCTCACCGCCCTGCGTCAACTGGCCAATCACCCACGCATGATCGACGAGGGCTACGAAGGAGATTCGGGCAAGATGGAAGACGTGATCTACAAACTGGAAAGCATCCTGGGCGAAAATCACAAGGTGCTCATCTTCAGCCAGTTTGTAAAACATCTGCAAATCCTGAAAAGCCGCCTGGACAAGAAAAAGATCAAATACGCTTACCTGGACGGCAGCACGAAAGACCGGCAAGCGCAGGTAGAGAAATTTCAGGAAAACGAAAAGTTGCAGATCTTCCTGATCTCGCTAAAGGCCGGGGGCGTGGGCCTGAACCTCACCGCCGCCGACTACGTGTTCATTCTCGATCCGTGGTGGAATCCTGCCATTGAGGCGCAGGCCATCGACCGTGCGCACCGCATCGGACAGGAACGGAAGGTGTTTACCTACAAATTCATCACCCGCGACACGGTAGAAGAGAAAATTCTCGCCCTGCAACACGACAAGCGCAAACTCGCCAGCGAACTGATCACCACGGAAGAGTCGTTCGTCAAAAGCCTGAGTAAGGAAGACATCATGTCTATCTTGGTTTGAGTGCAGGTCCGCGCTATCTTTCGGACTTCTTTCAACTCAACCTTTTTACCATGCGCTTCTGGCTCGCTGCTTTTTTCGCCTTTACACTTTTGGTACGGATTGATGTACATGCGCAAACGAGTAGCGCGGTAAGTACAGAAATTTCTACGGACACCGTCTTACGAGTAGTTGACGAAATGCCTGAGCCTGTTGGCGGCAAAGCCGCCTTTGGTAACTACCTAAGTAAGACGCTTACTTATCCCAAACTAGCTCGCAAAGAGAAAATACAGGGTAGGGTATTTGTGGAATTTATTGTTGAGAAAGACGGCTCGCTCACCAACGCACGTATAGTCAAAGGAATCGGTGGCGGGTGCGACGAAGAAGCACTAAAAGCCATCAACGCTTCTTCGCCCTGGATTCCTGGTAAACATGAGGGCACTCTCACGCGCGTCCGGATGATCATTCCCATTACGTTCACTTTGTAAGATATTGTTTGAGCTGCCATGCGTCTTCTGCTGTTCTTCTGGCTTTGTATTGGCAGTGGAGGAGGCCTTGCAATTGCCCAATACGCCGACACAGCTCAGGTCAACAAAAAGAAGCTGACGCGGATCATCCTGGCCGAAAGTGCGTTCTACGTCGCCGGCATGTCGTATTTGCAGTTCATCTGGTACAAGGACCACGAAGCGGTTCCGTTTCACTTTTACGACGACCACAAAGGCTATCTGCAGATCGACAAGTTCGGACACGTGTTCGGCAGTTACCTGGAAAGCTACGCAGGTTACCATTTGCTGCGCGATGCGGGCGTCAGTCGTAAAAAGTCCTTGATGTATGGCGGAGCACTCGGGTTTGTGTTGCAAGCCCCCATTGAAGTGTTCGACGGCTTGTACGAAGGCTGGGGCTTTTCGTGGAGCGATGTGGTGGCCAACGCAACCGGGTCAGCGTTGGTCGTTGGGCAAGAGTTGCTGTTTCGGGAGCAACTGGTCAAATACAAGTTCAGTTTCTGGCGCTCGCCTTACGCAGCGCAGGCCAACGGTTACATGGGACGCAATTTTTTGCAGAGCCTGTTCCTCGATTACAACGGGCACACCTACTGGCTGAGCGCCCCGCTGAACAAGCTGGTGTGGCACGAGACACTACCGCCCTGGCTCAGCGTCGCGGCAGGCTACAGCGCTAACGGCATGTTCGGCGAATTTGAAAACCTTCGCTACTACCGGGGTGTGTGGCTACCCGAAACGGCACGGTATCGGCAATTTCTGCTGTCGCTCGATGTGGATTGGACGCGTATTCCCACGCGATCGCGTTTTTTGAAGAAAGTATTTAATGTGCTGTTCTTCGTCAAGGTACCCTTCCCCGCCCTGGAGGTCAACACGCAAGGCCAACTGAAAGGCTACTGGCTTTATTTCTAGTTTACTTCAAGGCCACCTGTTGCTGATAGGCTTCACGGCCAGCGTCCAGGAATTCTACAAAATGCTGTACGTCCAGGTCATATGCCGTCGGGGGCACCAGCGGCTTGCCCGTCACAGGGTCCAGGAGGAGGTAGTACGGCTGGGCGTTGTTGCCGTACCGCCCGATTTGCAGATCGGCGTTTTTCTTTCCGATGGTGCGTTTTTCCTTTCCGTCGTATTCCGACACGTACCATTCCGCTTCGGGCAGGTCGGTCTTATCGTCTACATACAGCGAAGCGATCACGAAGTTTTCGTTCAGGCGTTGCAGGACGCGAGGATCGGACCAGACCCGCGCTTCCATCTCGCGGCAGTTGACGCACCCGTGGCCGGTAAAATCCACGAAGACCGGCTTGTTTTGCGCGCGGGCGCACGCCATCGCCTGTTCCAGATCGAAATATCCCTGCAGGCCGTGTGGCAGGTGCAAAAAGTCATACTTGGGCGGTTCACATCCTTCGAGCGAATTCGAGGCCAGCACGCCAGTGCCACCAGCCCTACGTTGGTTTGTCAGGTCGAAGTCCAGCGTATTCTGCGGCGGCAGGTAACCCGCCAGTGCTTTCAGCGGTGCGCCGAACAGGCCCGGAATCAGATACACGACAAAGCCCAGCGTGACCAGTGCCAGCAACAGACGCGGCACAGAAATGCTTTCCAATACACTGTCGTGAGGAAGACGGATCTTCCCGAACAGGTAGAGCGCCAACCCGGCGAAAACGGCGATCCAGATCGCCAGATAAATTTCCCGGTCCAGCAGGTTCCAGTGGTAGGCCTGATCGGCCACGCTGAGGAACTTGAACGCCAGCGCCAGTTCCAGAAAGCCCAGCACCACCTTGACGGAATTCAACCAGCCACCCGACTTGGGCAGATTGCTCAACCACTGCGGGAAAATGGCGAACAGGGTAAAAGGCAGCGCAAACGCCAGCGAGAAGGCAAACATGCCTGCGATGGGACGCAACACTTCTCCTCCGGCCGAGGCCACCAGCAGACTTCCGACAATGGGACCGGTGCACGAAAACGAAACCAACACCAACGTGAAAGCCATGAAAAAGACCCCGACTAACCCGCCTTTGTCGGCTTGTGCGTCGACTTTACTGACCAGACTGCTGGGCAATACGATTTCGAACATGCCCAGAAAGGCCAGCGCGAAGAAAATAAATACGGCAAAAAACAAAATATTCGGCAGCCAGTGGGTGCTGACGAAATTGGCAAACTCCGGGCCGTTCAGCCGCGAAATCACCGTACCGATCAAGGTATAGATCAGAATGATGGAGAGTCCGTAAATCAGCGCCTGTTGAATGGCTTTGCTGCGTGCCCCGCCGCTGCGCGTGAAGAACGACACGGTCATGGGAATCATCGGAAATACGCAGGGCGTCAAAAGAGCCAGCAGTCCCGATCCGAAAGCGACTACCATAAAGCCCAATAAGCCTCCGCTGGCCGCTGTGGCAGTTGCCGCGGAAGAATAACGCGTCACTGCCGTTTGCTGCACAGTCGCCGTATCTTGCGCGGCCGGCATTTTGCCGGCGACGGCGGGTTCGGTGGTATCGTCCTGCACGTACGCGTCGCGCGTGACGTCCGCCACGGCTTGGGTAGGTTTTTCGTCCAGCGAGGCCTTACCGGTGGTCGGTTCGGATGTGGATGTTGCTGCGTTGCCACTCACCCGAATGTCGCTGAAGGTGTGATCTTCCTCGAACAAAACGCACTGCCCGGTTTCGTCGGAGCAAATCTGGTATTCGATGTGGGCCACAATGCTGGGATTGGCTTTCAGCATCCGCACTTTCTGCCGAAACTCCGCGTGCTTCTTGAAGTAGGTGTACTCGCCATCCCAGATCTCATCGTACTTCTTTTTCGGATTGATCGGTTTGATGTCGCCGACCAGTTCGTACGTCGCGTTCGGGGTAAACGTAAACTCGGTGACGTAAGGCCCCAGGTCAGGATCGAAGTCGGTGGAGTAGAGGTACCAGGCCGGATCGATTTCCGCCTGGAAAATCAGCTCGGTTTCGTCGCCTGCTTTCACTTCCTGTTTGCTGACGCTGTACGTCCAGGTGGGCGGTTGCACCATTTGTGCCTGCAACACAAACGGCAGAAAGAATGCCAGGAGCATCCCGAAATAGTTCATAACTCAAAGGTCGTTACGTGATGTACGCTTACGGTGCGCGGACGCGTATTCTTGGAAACGGAAGCCACCCGGCAAAAGATTCCCGCGGGTTGGTCGGGCGGCCGACGTTTCCGGCAATTACAACTGGTGGTAGAGCAGAAACCCGAACAGGTACAGCCAGAGCACGTCCACAAAATGCCAGTAGAGGTTCACCAGCCGCAACCGCGACACTTTCACGGGATTCAGCGTCTGCAAAAATGAGTCCACGTAGTGATGATGACGCCAGCCGTCCACCAGTGCATAGGCCACCACCAGCATTCCCCCCAGCACGTGCGCCAGGTGCAATCCCGAAAAAAGGTACACAAACGCGCCAGCCGTATTGCCCTGCAAAGTAATACCTTCTTCCAACAGTTGCTGCCCGCCTAAGACCTGTCCCACCGCAAACACCAGCGCGAGCACGAAGGTGGCGCTCAGCAACAGGCGGTAGGTCAGAAATTTTTCCCGGTGAAAGGCGCGTCGCGCGGCCGTCAGGGTAAAGCTGCTGATCATGATGGCGGCCGTGGTAAGCCAGAAAATACGCGGCAGGGCAAAGGTTTCCCACTGGGCACCCCCCTTCCGAAGCACGTACACCACGCTGAGGAACAGAAAGATCAGGGCACTCCCCAGCATGCCCAGGTAGATCATCAGTTGATAGGGGTCCCGCCGGGCGTAGAGCGTGCTCCGCATGAACTGACGTGAGGAGGAGACGGGTTTATGTTTTGAGAATTCGGATGGCATCACTTTTTGTCTGAAGTCACATAAAACGACTGTGTATCAATTTCTAATCCACTTTTGGCCGGCTTGGCCGGAACAAACTCCTGCCATGTTTGCGTAGGCGTGAGGGTTTGCCACACACCTCCCTTGGTGCGCACGCGCAGCGGCATGTGAAACCCTTCGGCGTCGGCTTTCCACTGGTACCGAACCCGATGTCCGGCACGGTCTACCTTGTACACGAATTGCGGCGGGCTGGGGTGGCGTAGGTACTGGTCAAAAAATGCGGACAGATCGCATCCCAAATGTTGTTCCATGTATCCGATTACCTGCTCTGTAGTAACCGTCTGGTAGCGAAAGTGTTGCGCCAGTCCGTACAAGGTTTCAAACCAGAGCGAATCGTGGCCGATTACGTTCCGCAACGTGTGCAACATCCAGGCCCCTTTGTAATACATGTCGGCATCGTTCCAGCCGGTGTAGTTGACCTCCAGCGGCCCCAGCATCGGCTCCCGGTTGGCAATGGGGTACACGTCCAGTCGTTCCTGAAGGTACGTTACGGAGGCATCGTATCCGAACCTGGCTTCGACGTAGAGTGCTTCTGCATACGTGCAAAAACTCTCGTGAATCCACATTTCGCCGTGGTCGCGGCAGCTCACGCTGTTGCCCCAATACTCGTGTCCGCTTTCGTGCACGATGATGTAGTCGAAGTTCCAGTGCGGCAGGTTTTCAAACTCGTTTCCGTACGCCACGGCACTCTGGTGCTCCATGCCCCAATAAGGCGTTTCGACCAGGGCGTAGCCATCGTCCCAAAAGGGGTATTTTCCGAACAACTTCTCGTAGATCGCCAGCATCGGTTTTACCTGCTGAAAATGTTCGCGGGCGCGCGTGGCGTGGGGCGGCAACACGTAGTAATTGAGCGCGAGCGTATCGCCGTCGTGACTGACGTAGGCATCGGTCAGTTCCGTGTAATCGGCAATGTTCAGCGTCACGTTGTAATTGTTGATGGGATAGCCTACAAACCACTCGAATCGGGTATATCCATCGGAGAGGGACGTTTGCCGCCGCAGTCGCCCGTTGGCGACGGCCTTCAAACCGCTCGGCACGTCCAGGCTGATCTGCATGCTATCCGGCTCGTCGGAGAGGTGATCTTTGTTGGGCCACCAGAGACTGGCCCCGGCACCTTCGCACGCCACCGCAATCCAGGGCTTGCCCTGCCCGTCGCTCGCCCATACGAAGCCACCGTCCCAGGGAGGCTTGATCGCTTCGGTGGGCCGTCCGTGGTAGGCGATGCGCAGGGCGGCTTGCTGTCCTGCCGGTACTGCGTGTGGCAGTTCGACCAACAGTGCGTTGCCATCGCGCTGAAAGGTTACTTCGGCCTCGTGAAACGTAATGGCATCGACTTCCATGTTCTGGAACAGATCGACCTGCATTACCTGAAAAGGCTCCGTTGCCCTGAAAAAAATTTCGTTGGACCCGGTAATGGTCTGCTGAGCAGGATCAACCTGAACCTGCAGGTCGTAGTACGTGACGTCGTAGCACCGACGCATCGGATTCAGGCTACCCCGCAGGCTATCTTCTCTTGAAAAGGGCGTATGCTCCGCCCACGCTGCAGAAAAAATTCCCAGGCAGCACCACACAAACAGCCCCAATCTAGCCCTACTACGCATACACACGATAAACGATTTTAAACAAAAGCGGTACGTACTTACAACTTCAGACAGATGTTTTTCGGTTCAGTGAAAAACCGCAAAACTTCCCAGCCGCCTTCACGCCCTACACCCGACTGCTTCATCCCGCCGAAAGGCGTGCGCAGGTCCCGCAGCATCCAACAGTTGACCCAGACGATTCCGCTCTGCAAGGCGCTTGCCACACGGTGAGCCCGCTTCACATCCGACGTCCAGACCATCGCCGCCAAGCCATAGGGTGTGCTGTTGGCCCAGGTTACGGCTTCATCTTCCGTGTCGAAAGGAGTCAGGGTAACGACCGGGCCAAAAATTTCTTCCTGGTTGGTACGGCACTGAGGCGACAGGCCTTCCAGGACCGTAGGCGCCATAAAAAATCCTTTGGTGCAACGGCCTTCCACTTGCACCGAATGCCCCCCGGTCAGCACGGTGGCGCCTTCGTCACAGGCCAGATCGAGGTAGGAGAGGACCTTCCTGAAGTGCGACTCCGACACCACGGCCCCTACCTTGGTGGTTTCGTCTTGCGGATCGCCGACTTGCCAGTGCGCCACTTCCTGCAGAAACGCTTCGCGAAATGGTTTGTAGAGGGCGCGTTCCACGAAAATGCGGGAACCACACAGACAGATCTGTCCCTGATTCGTGAAGGCAGCACGAACGCTCTCGCGCACGGCTTCGTGCAGATCAGCGTCGGCAAAGACCAGATTCGGGTTCTTTCCGCCTAGCTCCAGCGACAGCTTTTTGAACAAAGGAGCCGCCGCGGCCGCAATGCCACGCCCCGTCTGCGTGCCGCCCGTAAACGAAATCGCGGCCACATGCGGATGGGTAACCAACGCCTGTCCGGCTTCGGCCCCGCGCCCGTGTACGATGTTGAGCACGCCGGCAGGAAAGCCGATCTCTTCGCAAATTTCGGCCAGATGAAACGCCGTCAGCGGCGTTACCTCCGAAGGTTTGGCAACTACGCAATTCCCGGCGGCCAGCGCCGGGGCTATCTTCCAGGTAAAAAGGTAAAGCGGCAGATTCCAGGGCGAGATGCAGCCCACCACGCCCAAAGGAGACCGGACGGTATAGTTCAGCGCCACCTGGTCGGTCAGGTGCGACTCGGAGGCGAAATGCAGCATCGCCGTGGCGAAAAAACGGAAGTTCTCCGATGCACGCGGAATGTCGACTGCCCGGGCCAGCCACAGGGGTTTGCCCGTATCGCGCGACTCGGCCTGCGCCAGCGTTTCGTGTCGTGCCTCGATGGCTTCGGCCAGTTGCATCAGCCATGCCGACCGCTCGCGCACCGGCAGTGCTGACCACGCCGGAAAGGCGCGTTGGGCAGCAGCCACTGCGTCGTCGACATCGGTCGGACCCGAAGCGGGCACTTGCGCGAACACCTGGTCAACGGCCGGGTCCACGTCGTCCAGGTACTGCCCCGTGTGCGGTTCCCGCCATTTTCCTCCGATGTAGTTGCACAGTGTGATCATGGCAAGCAGAAGAGAGACTTAGACCACCTCTTTATACTGCATGCGGTGCAACTGCGCATAGTAGCCATTTTCGGTCAGCAGCTTCTCGTGCGTGCCGCGTTCCTTGATCTCGCCTTTGTCGAGCACCAGAATCTGGTTGGCGGTTTGGATGGTCGACAAGCGGTGGGCGATTACGATCGACGTACGCCCGAACATCAGCTTCTCGATGGCGTTCTGGATCATTTCCTCCGTTTCGGTATCGACCGACGAAGTGGCCTCGTCCAGAATGATGATCTGGGGATCGTATACCATCGCCCGGATGAATGAAATCAGTTGCCGCTGTCCGACCGAAAGGGTAGCCCCCCGTTCCATCACTTTATAGTCCAGTCCGCCGGGAAGGGCCTCGATAAACTTCCGGGCTCCCACCAGTTCGGCGGCTTCCCAGATGCGGTCGCGGCTGATGTCTGGGTTGTTCAGCGTGATGTTTTCTTCGATGCTTCCCGAAAAAAGAAACACGTCTTGCAAGACCAGCCCGATGTGGCTCCGCAAATTGGTCAGGTCGAACTCGCGGATGTTCACACCGTCGAGCAGGATTTCGCCGCGGTTGATTTCGTAAAAGCGGTTGAGCAGGTTGATGATGGAGGATTTGCCGGCCCCCGTCGCCCCGACCAGGGCCAGGGTCTCGCCTTTCTTTACCTGAAACGAAATGTCCTTCAGTACATAGTCGGCATCGTTGTACGCAAACCAGACGTTTTTAAACTGTACATCCCCTTTCAGTTTGGCAGGACGGTGTTCACCGCCGTTCACGATGTGCTCGCGGTTGTCCAGCAGTTTGAAGATGCGGTCTGTGCTCACTACCCCCAGCTGCAACGTGTTGAAACGGTCGGCAATGGCACGTACCGGGCGGAAAAACATGGAGATGTACATGATGAACGCCACCAGCGTCCCGAAGGTCACGTCTTCTTTCAACACCCCACGCGCGCCGTACCACACCAGCAAACCCGTTCCGATGGCGGCAATGATTTCGGCCACCGGGTAGTAGATCGAGTAATAGAGTACCGACTGAATGTTGGCTTTGCGATGCACTTCGTTGATCTCCTTGAACTTCTCGTACTCCTGCGCTTCGCTACTGAAAATCTGCACGATGTTCATACCGGTGATGTGTTCCTGTACGAACGAGTTCAGGTTGGACACCGCCGTGCGTACATCGTTGAACGCGTACTTGATTTTCTCTTTGAAGATGTAAGTACTGATCAGCAGGAGGGGCAGGGTCGAAAGGCTGACCAGCGTCAATTCCCAGTCGGAATAAAACATCAGGGCCAGAATGAAGAAGATCTGCACCACATCGCCGGCCATGGCGGCTAGCCCTTCGGAAAAGACGTTTGAGAGCGTTTCGACGTCGGATACGTTGCGCGTCACCAGCCGGCCGATTTGCATTCGGTCGAAGAACTTCAACCGCAGGCTCAAAATGTGTTCGTAGAGCTGCACCCGAATGTCGCGGATCACGTTCTGCCCCAGCCAGCCGGAAATGTACGTGTGGGCGTACTGCGTGCCCGACTGCACCACCAGCAGCCCCAGCAGGATGTAGAGCATGTTGCTCAGCCCGCTGTAGTCACCGGCAGCAATCTGCTGATCGATCATCACCTGAAACAGGTAGGGGCGAATCGGGCCGGAAAATCCCAACAGCAACGTCAGGAAGATCAGCAGGTAAAACATGCCCTGGTAAGGCTTGGCGAATCTCATCAGTCGACGCAGGATACTCAGGTCGAATAAATTGCCACTTTTATCGGTTGTTGTTTCTTCCATACGTTGGTGCGCTGTAACTCCCTGTGCTCAAATGATGAACTCTATTTGCACTATACAGGGCTAATTTTAGCTTTTAAGACCCTTTTGCAGAGTCGCGTAAGATTTTGAGGCGAAAATGCCCGTTTTTTTATCCACATTTAGGAAAATCGTCTATTGACGATGCCGGATTTCTCAAAAAATCCCTTTTTTTTGCAGCAACAACACGTGCGCTGACACCTTGACATCCACGTGTGTTTACGTACGTTCTCATCCTAAAACTACCTTATGGCCTACACAAAAAAGGACGAATTTGATTACGAAGAGGTCACACTGGCCGCGTATGCCAAAGCCCTGGGACACCCCGCCCGCATTGCCATCCTCAAGCTCCTGGCCGAGCGTGGCAAATGCATTTGCGGTGACATCGTAAACGAACTGCCGCTTTCGCAGTCGACAGTATCGCAACACTTAAAAGAACTTAAAGCCGTAGGGCTGATCAAAGGTAAAATCGATGGCCCTCGTGTTAGCTACTATGTAGACGAAGAGACCTGGAACAAAGCCCGGATTTTCTTCGACCGGATGTTCCGCCAGCGGATGCAACCCGTGATGGTATAACTGCTTCTGCCGTTGTACGACAAGTGCCTCATCAGGCGGCTTCTTCCGTCGTGAGTTGCTTGTCGTACAACTCTTTGTACACGCCCCCCGCCGCCAACAGGGTATCGTGCGTACCCTGCTCCACTACTTTTCCCTCGTCCAAGACCAGAATCCGGTCCGCCAGCTTGGCCGACGACACCCGGTGTGAGATGATGACCGTCGTCCGGTTTTCCATAATTCCTTTCAACCTGCCTAAAATCCGGTTTTCCGTTTTCGTATCTACGGCCGACAGTGAGTCGTCCAGAATCAGGATGTTCGGATCGCGGACCAGGGCGCGCGCAATCGACACGCGCTGTTTTTGTCCGCCCGACAGGGTAATGCCGCGCTCTCCGACTTTTGTGCTGAACCCTTCCGGGAAGTCAATCACGTTGTGATACAGATCAGCGTCTTCGGCGGCCTGAACGACGCGGTCGTCGGAGACACCCTGCAACCCGAACGTGATGTTGTTGCGAATGGTATCAGAAAACAGAAAGACGTCCTGCGGCACGTACCCGATCTGCCCCCGCAGCGAATGCAGGTTGTAGTCGCGTACGTCCACCTCATCGATGGTGACATTTCCGCCCGTCGGGTCGTACATGCGGCAAATCAGGTTGGCTACGGTGCTTTTGCCTGATCCGGTGGTGCCCAGAATGGCGATCGATTCCCCCGGTTTTACTTCGAACGACACGTGGTCCAGCGCCTTGATGCCCGAGTCGGGATAAACGAAGCTTACCTGATCGAATACGATTTTGCCGTGAATGTCTTTCGACAATTCTTTGCGCGACACGATGTCGGTCTTTACGTCCAGAAATTCGTTGATCCGCTGCTGCGAGGCAGCCGCCCGCTGAATCAGACTGGCGGTCCAGCCCAGGGACGCGACCGGCCAGGTGAGCATGTTCACATAGATGACAAACTCGGCGATGATGCCGACCGTGATTTTCCCGGCCATAACCTGCAAGCCGCCAATGTAAACCGTCAGGATCGTGCTCAGCCCAATCAGCGCCAGCATCAGCGGGAAGAAGAGGGAATCGACCCGCACCAGCCGCATGGACTTGTAGCGGTAATCGTTGCTTTCTTTTTCGAACTGCGCGAGCGAATCGCCTTCGCGTGTAAATGCCTTCAGCACCCGAATGCCCGAAAACGCTTCCTGCACAAAGGTGGACAGGTTGGACAGGCTACGCTGGATCTCTTCCGAACGCTTGTTGATGATGTTGTTAACAAAATAGATGCTTACGGACAGCACCGGCAGCGGCAACAGCACGTAGAGCGACAACTCGGCGTTTACGCTGAACATGTAGCTGATCACCAAGGCAAACAGCGCAATCAGGTTGATGCCGTACATAATGGCGGGGCCTACGTACATCCGCACGCGGCTGACGTCTTCCGAAATGCGGGCCATCAGGTCGCCGGTGTTGTGACGCCGGTAGAAACTCAGGGGCAGTGACTGGTAGTGCTCGTAGATTTCGTTCTTCTGATCGTATTCGATATGCCGCGACATCACGATGATGGTCTGCCGCGTAAAAAACAGAAAGACACCGCGCAACAGCGCCATGCCCACAATCAAGATACCGTAGAAAAGAATCTTGTCGAGGAAGATGTCGTAAAAAGCCTCTTGCAGCTCGAAGCCTTCGTACGTGCGGTAGATGTCGATCGTCTCTTTGATGAGATCAAACGCCTGCCGTACGACCTGCGCCGGCACCACCGCAAATACGTTGGAGATGATGATAAATATAGTCCCCCAGATCAGATGAGACTTGTATTTATAGAAGTAATGGTTGATTCGACGTAGTGCTTTCACAGAGTAAATGTTTCATACCCTCCTCATAAACCACAACCCGGGGGCATAGTTCGGAAAGGCGAAAATAAAGTAAGTTTGCAGCCACGACAGGCCGATTTTTCAAGTATACGGTCTGACGCTACACCAACCCACAACCCCACCCCCAATTTTTATGGTAGAAACCAAAGAAACCGGTTCCGTGGCGAACTCCGCTGCGGCGGCGACGTCGCTGTTCGGAGAGATTGCTAAATACGAACACGAGCAAGTCGTGTTTTGCTATGACCCCGCAACGGGTCTGAAAGCCATCATCGGCATTCATAATACTGTGCTGGGCCCTGCCCTGGGTGGCACGCGCATGTGGAACTACGCTACCGAGGCCGAGGCGGTCCGCGATGTGCTGCGGCTCTCGCGCGGCATGACCTATAAAAATGCCGTCGCCGGCTTGAATCATGGTGGTGGAAAAGCGGTCATTCTTGGTGACCCACGCCAGGGCAAATCGGAGGCGCTGCTGCGTCGGTTCGGCAAATTTATTCAAAGTCTGAACGGAAAGTACATAACAGCCGAAGATGTTGGCATGTCGACCCGCGACATTGAGTACGTAGCGATGGAAACACGCTGGGCCTCGGGCCGGCCGGAAGGCGACGGCGGCAGTGGCGATCCTTCGCCGGTAACTGCCTACGGGACCTGGATGGGCATGAAAGCAGCGGCGGCCAAAGCCTTCGGAAGCGACAGCCTGGCCGGGCGACGCATTTCGGTGCAGGGGGCCGGCAGTGTGGGCAGTCACCTGATTGGCCATTTGATCAAAGAAGGCGCGATCGTTTTCGTCACCGACCTCCACGAAGATCGGCTGGAGGTAGTGGCACAGCAACACCCGATTACGGTGGTGAAACCTGACGAGATTTACGACCTGGACGTCGACATCTACGCACCTTGTGCGCTGGGCGGAACGTTGAACCACGATACCCTGCCGCGCCTGAAATGCCGGGTGGTGGCGGGAGCAGCCAACAACCAGTTGGAAAACGAAGACCTTCACGCCGATGCGTGCGCAGAACGGGGCATCCTCTACGCCCCCGACTTTCTGATCAACGCCGGTGGTGTGGTCAACGTCGCCATGGAATTTACGGGCTACAACCGCGAGAAGGCGTACAAACACGCCGAGAAGATTTATGACACAACGCTGAGGATTTTCGAGAAGGCCGAGCGCGAAGGCATCAACACCCACCAGGCCGCCATGCGCGTCGCGCAGGAGCGTATTCAGCAAATGGCGCAGCTCAACGCACGTTTATAACGCAAGATTGCCGCTCACCACAACGTAACCGGGAAAAAGCGCGTAAGCAGAAGAGAACTGACGAAATACCTTATATTTAACTCAGTAGTAGCTCTGAACCAATCTCCTAGCTCTGAATATGTACAAATTCTTCAAACTGGATAGCCTTCTGGAAAACCTCACGGGGTACATAGAAGCACGCATCGAACTTTTGCGACTCACGGCCATCGAAAAGGCGGAGGCTACTAGTGACAAAGTATCCGAGTCGGGTGGCACTGCCATCTTTTTTGCCATTGTCGCGTTTCTCGGATTGTTTCTGTTCGTCTTTCTCAACATTGCCACCGCTACCACACTTAACCATGCGCTGAACAGTACCTTCTGGGGGTACTGGATCGTCACCGGCTTTTATCTACTTATTATAATCATCTTGCTTCTGGCCAAGAAATCGATCATCGGTTCCTTCAAGAATACCATCAAAGCCCAACTCGATCCAGCGATTGCTAAGCTGCGCAAAAGCCCCCCCAGCCAGAATGGGCAGGCCGCGCATATGGAAATTAAAAACGGAGTTATCCAAGAAACTGTAATCGATCATGAGCCAACCGTCTAAATCCTCGTTTTTCGCAAACGACCAGGAAGCACGCAACTATTATCAACGACGCCAGGAGCGTTACCAGCAAGCCCTTTCCGACGACTTGTTTTTCATCAAAAGCGATGCGAAAAAGTCGGCCAAGCGAGGGGCTATGGTCGCGGCCGGCGTGTTGGGCGGCCTCTACCTTCTTAAGAAAGTCGCTACCCGCAACCGCCACAAAGTAAAAGTGCGCGAGCGCGTCATTGTTCGCGAAGTACCGTCGATCATCAAAGAAACTCCATCTTCGTCGGGGAGTGGTAATGCCGTCTACCTGCCGCTGGTTTCGGTGCTACTGGGTGTATTAGCTTCCGCTACTGTCTCGCTGTTCCGCGATCAAATCCTTAACTTGCTTGACAATCGGAAGAACAAAGACAAGGACTCAGTACATGAAGGAGACAAACCTACCCTCCGTATATTCTCGTCTGCTTCGGGATCATAAGCGCGGCTACAAAGCCGTTGCGGTTCTGGTCGATCCCGACAAAACCACAGAAGATCAATGCGATGAGCTGCTCACCAATGCGCTGCTGCATCGCATTGATTATTTCTTTGTAGGGGGGAGCCTGATCACCACTGACCACATTCATCTGCTGGTGGAGCGGCTGCGAAAGCAAGATTCGATTCCGGTTCTGCTGTTTCCGGGCAGCAACCTGCACATCGACCCCAAGGCCGATGCCATTCTGCTCCTGTCACTGATTTCCGGACGCAACCCTGAATTGCTGATCGGGCAACACGTGGCCGCGGCGCCCATTTTGCGCCGCAGTGCTCTGGAAGTGATTCCCACAGGCTATCTGCTGATCGATGGCGGTCGGCAGTCGGCGGTGCAATACATCAGCAATACCACTCCCATTCCGCACGAAAAAAATACCATTGCCGTCTGCACGGCCATGGCCGGCGAGATGCTGGGGCTAAAGTTGATTTACCTGGATGCGGGCAGTGGTGCCTTGCGGACCATTTCGCCCTCGATGATTTCGGCGGTGCGCCGTTCTATCGAAGTCCCGCTGATTGTAGGGGGGGGTATTACCGATGCCGATACGGCCCGGAAACTGCTGGAAGCGGGCGCCGACCTGGTGGTGATTGGCAACGGGATAGAAAAAAACCCCGAACTGTTGTCCGAGGTTTCCCAAAAGGTCAGGGCCATGAATGCGGCCTTAAACGTTCATGAGTGATTCGCGGCGGCGCATCTTCCCGGCCGGAATGCCAAACATCATTTTGAAGCGGCGGCAGAAGTAGGCAGTGTCTTTGTAGCCCACTTCGCGGCCGATTTCCCGGATGCTTTTCTTGGTGGTGCGCAGCATGTGAACGGCTTTTTCCATCCGCTGGTACTCGATATAATCCTGCGGGTTGATCCCGGTCAGCATCTTGAAGTACTGTCCCACATAATCTTCCGATACGTTGGCTACGCTGGCGAGTACCTTGTTCGATAGGTCGCCACCGATTTCGTCTTTGATGTACGCAAAGATGTTCAGCAGGCGCGGGTCTTTGAAGTACGTGCTGTTGGTCGCCAGCTGCTCTACAAACAGGCGATGCACCAGAATGTAGCGAATGGTCTCGATGACGATTTTCTCCGTATTGTTGAGAATGATGCGGCCTTTGCCCGGTACTTCGTTCATCTCTTCCACGATCAGCTCATCGACCAGGTGACGCAGTTTCTCGCTCTTGATGACAAACGGCGGGATATCGAGCGACGCAAAAAAGTTAACCGTATCGAATACTTTGGCTTCGAAGGTTACCGTGCTGAAGTTCTCCTCGTCCAGCTCCGACGGAGCAATCGACTTGTTGACTTCGTAGTAACGGTCTTTGTTTCCGATATACGTTTCGTAGTTCACCTTCGGAGGATTTCCCCCACCGTACGTGACGCTCGCCATCTTACCACCGGGGATAAACAGGATCTCGCCTTCTTCCAGCGTCTCCACCTCTTCTGTACCAAAAGAGATTTTCCCCTTGTTCAGGAGGATGATTGTATTCTCGATGTCGTAAAAGTTAGTCAGGGCGACCGGCTTCAGCATTCGTACGTTACGTGCTTTTACGTACTTCACCCCGAGCGACTCGATTATTTTATTGTAATCTTCCATTGCGAGTATAGATAAGGTTTAAAGGGGAATACTTTTTTATTACAATACGCAAAGATAAAAAAAATCGATTAGTAGTTAGGCCAAGTCGCAAAAATTGCTTGCCAGCAACCTATTAATGCGGACCATTGTTCGATTAAGGTAGAGTTCTCAATCGAGGATTTCCCGGGAAATTACAATCTTTTGAATCTCGGAAGTACCTTCATAGATCTGCGTAATTTTTGCATCGCGCATCAAACGCTCCACATGGTACTCTTTTACGTAGCCATACCCGCCGTGTACCTGCACTGCTTCGGTGGTGACCTGCATGGCTACTTTCGAGGCAAACAGCTTTGCCATGGCGCTTTCTTTCGAGAAAGGTTTCTTCTGATCTTTCAGTACCGCCGCCTGCAAACAAAGCAACCGGGCCGCATCGATTTCGGTAGCCATATCGGCCAACTTGAACTGAATGGCCTGATGCTCGGCAATGGCTTTCCCGAATGCTTTCCGCTCTTTTGCGTAACTGAGGGCTAGTTCGTATGCGCCTGAGGCGATGCCTAACGCCTGCGCAGCAATGCCGATTCGACCGCCGTTGAGGGTACTCATGGCGAATTTGAAACCAAAGCCTTCATCGCCGATCCGGTTTTCCTTGGGCACCTTCACATCCGAAAACATCAGCGAATGTGTATCGGACGCGCGAATGCCCATCTTGTTTTCTTTGGGCCCGACCGTAAAGCCTTCCATGCCTTTTTCAACAATCAACGCGTTGATGCCTTTGTGCTTCAGTTCCGGAGTGGTTTGCGCCATGACCAGATAGACCGAAGCGCTCCCGCCGTTGGTGATCCAATTTTTGGTCCCGTTCAGCAGGTAATGGTCGCCCTTATCCACCGCGGTTGTGCGCTGCGAAGTAGCGTCTGAACCCGCTTCGGGCTCCGACAGACAGAAGGCACCGATGATTTCGCCTTTGGCCAGGGGGACCAGGTATTTTTGCTTTTGTGCTTCGGTACCGTACTTCTCCAGACCCCAGCAAACGAGCGAATTATTGACCGACATCACCACCGACGCCGACGCATCAACTTTGGAGATTTCTTCCATCGCCAGCACATACGAAATGGTATCGAGTCCGCTACCGCCGTAGGCCGGGTCCGTCATCATGCCCAGGAAGCCCAGTTCGCCCATCTTCTTGATTTGCTCGGCCGGAAACTGTTGTTTCTCGTCACGCTCTATAACCCCGGGCTTCAATTCATTTTGTGCAAAATCGCGAGCTGCGTCTCGAACAGCCAGCTGCTCTTCGGTGAATTCAAATCTCATAGGTGGCTTGTTTTTGAAAGAGGTTGCAATAAAAATAGAGAGGCAGCTGTTTTACGCCTCAAAACTAGGACTTTTTTCCGATTAAGCCTCAAAAAAAAAGCGGGAAATTTCCTCCCGCTTTTCAAAAGCATGTGCTTCAGGCTTGAAAGTTGTTAATCTCGGCGGCCGCCTAACAACGAAGCATAGTACAAAAGCGTAGCCAGTGAACTCAACGCCGCGACTACGTACGTCATGGCAGCCCACCGGAGCGCGCCTTTCGACAGGGTATATTCCTGGCTCGTGACCACACCGCGGTCGTGAATCCAGGCCAGGGCACGTTTGCTGGCATCGAACTCCACAGGCAACGTGATGAAGCTGAACAAGGTAGTAAGCGCAAACAAGGCGACCCCAATGGCCAGCGGCAGGGGCGTGTATTGCAACATGAAAATTCCGCCGATGATGATAAAAGGCATGAAGCGCGACGTTACCGACAACATCGGTACCATGGCAGAACGGAACTTCAGGAAGGAATACGCCTTTGCGTGTTGCACGGCGTGGCCACATTCGTGGGCCGCCACCGCCGCGGCGGCAGCATTCCGTCCGTAGAAAACTTCGTGGCTTAGGTTCACCGTGCGGTCGGCAGGGTTATAGTGGTCGGTCAACCGCCCCTGGACCGAGACGACCCGTACGTTGGTGATGCCATGATCACGCAACATCTTTTCGGCAATTTCCTGCCCGCTCAGGTTAGAGCGTAACGGCGTTTGTGCATACTGGCGGAACTTGCTTTTCAAGCGCCAGCCCACAAACCAACTCCCCAGCATGGTGAGGATAACGATCAAATAGATTCCTGACATCTCAGTATAATTTTTTTATGTGTTCTACCAAAAGAGAGGTAGAGTACCCTTTCACTAACGATACGGTTTCTACCCTTCCGCCGTTTTCTAAAACAAAATCTGCACCAACAATGGTATCGATTGTGTAGTCGTCGCCTTTGACCAAAATGTCAGGACATATTGTCTGAATAAGCTCCAGCGGCGTTTCCTCGTTGAATAGCACCACGGCATCTACAAAAGCCAGCGCTGCCAACAGCCGGCCGCGCGCGTATTCGTCCAGAATTGGTCGGTTAGGACCCTTTAAACGCCGGACCGATGCATCGGAGTTCACGCCCACCACCAGTCGCTCGCCTTTTGCGCGCGACTTTTCCAGGTAATCGACGTGTCCCAGGTGCACCAGATCGAAGCATCCGTTAGTGAACACTACGCTTTCGCCGGCGCGGCGCCACTCTTCTCGCTGCTGCCGGGCGGCCTCCCACGTTAAAATCTTCGACTCGGTCATGGTTTCTCTACCAGCGATGGCGTTTTCTTGTAAAAGAAGGTCAGAAAGAAGCAGAAGCCTCCAAAAATCAACAAAAATAAGGTTTGCGACGTGTGCATCAGGGCGGCGGCAGCGGCTCCGTCGTGTTCACTGACTCCGTAGAGCATCAGGCCCCCGCCAACCATAAAATGATAGGCACCCACGCCTCCCTGCACGGGCGCCACCATGCCTAACCCGCCGAGTACAAAAATGACCAGCGCGATCTTGGCGCCCAGCCCGGCGGTGGCCGGAAACGCCAGCATGGCCCAGTAAGACATTAAGAAATAGCATACCCAGATCAACATCGTATACAACAGGAACAACACCGGGCGACGAACGTAGCGGATGCTAACGACGCCCTGCCACAGGCCTTTGCCGAAACCCAGTAGTTTTTGCACCAGGGCTGAAGCTTGCAGGCGCTTGCGTTGTGTCCAGACCAACACCGCCAACCCGACGCCCAGCAAGACGGCTAAGCCCAGTCCCCAGACTAACCCTGACAAACCGCTCTGAGTGTTATTGAGCTTGTCGGAAAAAAGTGGCGTCAACAGCTCGCTCAGTTGGTCAAACTCCAGCATAAACGCCAGGCCGATGGTGCACAGCAGCATGATCAGGTCGAAGGCCCGCTCGGCGACAACCGTCCCCAGCGAGATATCCATCGGAATGCCGTCGGTGTTGCGCAGAATACCGCAGCGACTTACCTCACCGGCACGCGGCACAATCAGGTTGACAAAGTAGAGCGACATCACCGCCAGGAAAGCCGTCACGAACCGGGGCCGATGCCCCAACGGTTCCAGCAACAAGCGCCATCGTTCCGACCGGGCCAAGTGGCTGATCAAGGCCGGGATGATCGACAGCAGAATCCAGCGGTAGTCGGCTTTCTCCAGGTCGCGCCAGAGTTGCTCCAGCGAGGTGTCACGGTAAACGTACCATAGCAGCAGCAATGCCGCTCCGACAGGCAACGCGTATTTCAGAAATGCCTTGAGTCGCTCCATGAAAGCCGAAAGAGAAGCCTCGCCTACGAAAGACGATTGTTGTTGTTAGGAAAAATGATGGTGGGTTTGAACGACTTGGCTTCTTCAAAATCCATACTTCCGTACGAAATGATAATCACCATATCGCCCACCTGTACTTTACGGGCGGCCGGGCCGTTCAGGCAAATCATGCCCGATCCTCGTTCGCCAGGAATCACATAGGTCTCCAGCCGTTCGCCGTTGTTGATGTTGACAATCTGTACTTTTTCGTTCTCGATGATATTACTAGCCTCCATCAGGTCCTGGTCGATGGTGATACTGCCGACGTAGTGCAACTCGGCCTGCGTCACCTTCACCCGATGGATCTTCGATTTCATTACTTGAATCTGCATGATCTGTTGGTAACTATGCTTGTGCGTGACCGCAACAAATTTTGTACTGGTTTTGTCCCTTTGTTATTTTTCTTCCATCAACACGTTGTCGATAAGGCGCACTTCGCCTACGTACGCGGCCAGGCAAAGCGCCAGGGCTTCTGCCTGATGCACGTCTTGCACGGGCTCCAGCGTATGCGCATCGACGACCTCGAAATACTCGAGCCGGATGGAGGGGGAGGCAGACAACTGTTCTTCAACCATGCGGTGGAGTTGCGGCAAAGGTAGCTCAAATACCCGGGCGGCTGCGCGCTGCAGGGTTGCGTACAGCTGGCCGGCTTCGTGGCGCTGCTCGGGGGTTAACCGCCGGTTGCGCGACGACATTGCCAACCCGTGCGCTTCGCGTTGGATGGGTACCATCTCCAGTTGCACATCGAAGGACAGATCGCGCACCAGTTGGGCCACAATGCGGAACTGCTGAAGATCCTTCTGTCCAAAAAATGCCTTATCGGGCGATACCTTATGGAGCAGCTTGGCAACGACCAACCCTACGCCATGGAAGTGTCCCGGTCGATACGCACCCTCCATTCGTTGCTCCAAGGGTCCGAAATCCAGACGCAGAAGCCCTTGATCCGGATAAATCTCTTGTTCATCAGGGCAGAAAAGCACATCGCACCCGGCGGCTTCCAACAAAGCGCGGTCCGCTTCCAGCGTGCGTGGGTATTTGGCCAGATCGGTGGAATTATTAAACTGGGTGGGATTGACGAAAATACTACAAACCGTGCAGTCCGTAGTCCGTTGAGCGGCTTCCAGCAGCGACAGGTGGCCTTCGTGCAGCGCGCCCATCGTGGGCACGAACCCGATTATTTTGCCGCTGCAGCGCTGTTGAAATAAATATTTTTTTAGTGCCGCGGAAGTCTGAAATACCTCCATATTTTAGTGAAAATGGCTACAAAACTAGCGTAAAGCCCTGTTATTGTAGCCTTTGATCAGCTTTTTTTGTATATTTGCATTCTAAATTATGTCCTCATCTTAATTTAAAATCCCACACGTATGTCCAAACTACGAATCCTTTACGTAGCCAGTGAAATCAATCCTTTCCTGCAAACTTCGAAAGTGGCGGATTTTGTTAGAAAACTACCGCAAGCGATGCAAGAGCGGGGTATGGAAATTCGCATTCTCGTTCCGCGCTTTGGGTTGATCAACGAGCGCAAAAATCGGTTACATGAAGTGGTTCGTCTATCAGGAATTAACATCGCCGTAGGGGAGGAGGAAAAGCCGCTGGTCATTAAAGTAGCGTCTATTCCTAATGCCAAACTTCAGGTTTACTTCATAGACAACGAGGACTATTTCCACCGCAAATCCATTTTCTTCGACAAGGATAACCGGTTTTTCGCAGATAATGACGAGCGCGCCATTTTCTTCTGCAAAGGCGTGATCGAAACGGTGAAAAAATTGGGCTGGGCGCCGGACATCGTGCATTGCAACGACTGGATGACGAGCCTGATTCCGATGTATTTGAAAACGACTTACCGCAAAGACCCTATTTTCAAGTCGGCGAAGACCGTATTTTCGATCTACAACAATTACTTTGCGCACAAATTTGATGCAAGCCTTCTGGAAAAGGTGAAGATGCTTGACATTGAGGACGAGATGCTTCTGCACCTTAAAACCGCCGACATCGAAGGATTCCTGCGGGTGGGTATTGAGTACGCAGACGTGACGATCAAAGCCGGAGAAGAGTTTAACGATAAGCTTACCGAGCTTTTCGAAAGTGTGGATACTAACAAGAAGATTACGTCGTTCGAGGGAGAAGCAGACCTTGCCGATTCATATTACAACTTGTATAATGAGCTTACGAATTAAACGTTCGTCAACTAACCATATTACAAAGGGGCTGATTGGTACATCAGCCCTTTTTCTCTTTCTACTGGCTTCCTGTAACGACCCTGCCGATGACTTGGGATATAAAGTAGGAGAAATCGATGAAATAGGGGCACAGACCGACTCGTTTGAAATTACGATCAGTACGGTCCTATACGATCCTCTTGTCTCTTCCATACCGGGCGAAGGGGCCAACGTCTCTACTACCAGCTACCGCTCGCTTATGGCGGGCACAGTAACCGATCCCGAGTTTGGTGCCACGCGAGCGGAGGCGTTCTTTCAATTGGCGCCGGTCTTGTCTAAATTCAGCATAGACACGGCAGCGGTTTACGACTCCATGCAGGTCTATCTCTCGTACCAGAATTTCTTCGGCGATACGACGGGCAGTCAGACCTTGCAGTTTTACGAGTTGCAGCAAGCGCCTGCGGTCGGTACTCCCTACACGGTAGTGTCGGAAGGTCTTCCCTATCAACACGACTCATTGCTTGGGGAAATGGTGTTCGACGAAGTGCTGGTAGATTCGCTCTTGAAAACCAACACCTCGGGGCTGGTCCGAGTGAATACCAACGCTTACGGAAAGCGCATCTTTGATTTTCTGAACAGCATCGATTCGCTGTCAGGACGCGATGAGTTTACGGCCGTTTTCCCGGGTTTGGCTCTCGTGCCGAAAGAAGAAAACGGGACCATGCACACGTTCGGTTTTCCGACGCGGGGTTCCGGGCAGGTAATGGCCGAGGTGTTTTACCACGTACCTCCCAATGACACCACCGCTCGGAAAATCCAGCTGTGGCTCGCGAACGACAGTACCGCTTATTTCCGCGTTGCTCAGTCGCGCGAAGGCACGCCACTGGCGGGTTTGCAAGACGCCGGTGACGAGTTGCAGCCGAGTGCCACCAACCAAAAAGTATTCTCGCAACAGGTTACCAACATTCGCTCGCGCATTCTACTGGGCGATCTGGCACGCTTGCAAGACATTGCCGACGAAGTCGTGATTATTCGGGCCGACCTGATTTTGCGGCCGCAACTCACCGTCGGTTACCCTCTGCCCCCTCCGGTGAAACTGGTGGAACTGCGGGAAGACGGAAGCATCCGTTCCGTGAACAACGGCAAAACCGAACTCACCATCAAAACCAACGTACTGTCGGGAAGCCAGTCGGGCGTAAAGGAAATCTTTCAATACAACCCCGCCGGGCAGCTGTACCAGATCGACATCACGGACTACATCACCACCCGCATCAGCAGCGACGCAGAACGTGCTAAAGACGCACGCTGGGATCTGGGGCTGACCGTGGCGGGTGCCCCTACTTTGAATCGGGTGGTATTTTATGGTCCCGACAGCGAGATGGCTCCCGCGCAGTTGAAAGTTTACTACGTTCCCGTCATGGGACAATAGTGCTATCAACCTTACATTCAGCACGTTAGGGCGTAAAGCAAGAGTAATTCGTTTTCTTTAGTTTCACCGTAGAACCTCAAAATTATGTGTGGAATTGTTGCTTACATCGGACACCGGGACGCCTATCCCATCCTGCTTCAAGGGCTGAAGCGGTTAGAGTACCGCGGCTACGATAGCGCCGGCGTGGCGTTGCTGAACGGAGAATTGCGGGTATACAAGAAGAAAGGCAAGGTCGAAGAGCTGGAGAATACGCTGACCGATCAGCCTACCAAAGGCACCGTCGGGATTGGCCACACCCGCTGGGCAACCCACGGCGAACCGAGTGACATCAATGCGCACCCGCACGTATCGCAATCCGGCAAAATTGCGCTGATCCACAACGGCATTATCGAGAACTACAGTGCGTTGCGCAAAGAGTTGACTTCCCTGGGACATACGTTCAAAAGTGAAACCGACTCGGAGGTGTTTGTGCACCTGATTGAAGAAATCCAGAAAAACGAGCACTGCACGCTGGAAGAGGCCGTTCGGCTAGCCCTGACACAGGTAGTAGGCGCGTACGCCATTGTGGTGGTCGATCAGGATGCCCCGCAGCAATTGGTAGCGACCCGCAAAGGAAGCCCGCTGGTGATCGGAGTAGGAAAAGACGAGTACTTTCTGGCTTCGGATGCCAGCCCTATCATCGAATACACGAACGAAGTCATCTACCTGAACGATCAAGAGATCGCGACGATCAAAGACGGCGCACTTTCCATCCGCAATATCGAGTCGATCCCGACCACGCCCTACATCCAGAAACTGGACATGGAATTGGAGTCGATCGAAAAGGGAGGGTTTGAGCACTTCATGCTGAAGGAGATTTACGAACAGCCTCGCTCGGTGCACGACACGCTCCGGGGACGCGTCTCGGCCAAACAGGGTCACCTGGTGCTGGGGGGGTTGCGCCAATACCTCCACACCATGATTAACGCCAAGCGCATCATCATCCTGGGTTGTGGTACTTCCTGGCACGCCGGTCTGGTAGCCGAATACATTTTCGAAGAATTTGCACGCATCCCGGTAGAAGTCGAGTATGCGTCGGAGTTTCGGTACCGCAATCCCGTCATTTACGAGGGTGATGTGGTCATTGCCATTTCACAGTCGGGCGAAACCGCCGATACACTGGCCGCCATCGAACTGGCCAAAAGCAAAGGCGCAATCATTTTCGGCGTGTGCAACGTGGTGGGTTCGTCGATTCCACGCGTCACGCACGAAGGGGCCTACACCCACGCCGGACCAGAAATCGGAGTTGCCAGTACAAAGGCGTTCACGGCACAGGTAACCGTTCTGTCGATGATGGCGGTGATGATCGCCTACCGTAAAGGAACCATCAAAGAAACGCGTTTCCGCGAAATGCTGGTGGAATTTGAGCAGCTTCCCGATAAGATCGAGAAGGCCTTGCAGCTTGATCAGCAGATCCAGTACATCGCCGAGCAGATCAAAGACGCCGATAACGCGCTGTTCCTGGGGCGGGGCTACAACTTCCCGGTGGCGCTGGAAGGCGCGCTTAAACTGAAGGAAATTTCTTACATCCACGCCGAAGGGTACCCGGCGGCCGAAATGAAGCATGGCCCCATCGCGCTAATCGACGAAGCGATGCCGGTGGTGTTTATCGCTACCCAGGACAGCTCTTACGAAAAGATCATCTCTAACATTCGGGAGGTCAAGGCACGGCATGGAAAAGTGATCGCCGTGGTGACGGAAGGCGATGCTGAAATTCGCCACATGGCCGACCACGTGTTGGAAGTCCCCGCGGCTCACGAAGCGCTGATGCCGATCATTGCCGTCATCCCGCTGCAGCTTCTGTCGTACCACATCGCCGTGATGCGCGGCTGCAACGTAGACCAACCCCGCAACCTAGCCAAGTCGGTTACGGTTGAGTAGGGGTCTGATTCCAGTACTCGGCAATTACCTTTTGCATTTGTGGATGAATCGGCCCGGCCGCGACCAGCTCTCGGCCAAACACGTAGTCGTCCCCACCGTTGAAGTCCGAGATAAACCCTCCGGCTTCCTGCACCAACACAACGCCTCCGGCTACGTCCCACGGTTTTAGGTTGTACTCGAAAAAGCCTTCGCCCCGCCCGGCTGCCACGTAGGCCAAATCGGCCGCCGCGGAACCCAATCGCCGAACGCCGTGCGTATGCAGCGTGAAGTGCTTGATGATGTCCAGCAGGCGACCTAGGTCAGAAAAAACGCGATAAGGAAAGCCCGTAATGATCAGGCTTTGCGCCAGGTCGGTGACAGGCGCCACACGAATCGGTTCGCCATTGCAGTAAGCGCCGCCATCTTTCCAGGCATAGAAGCACTCATCGGCCGTTACTTCGTACACCACTCCCAGTACGGGCGTGCGTCCCCACGTCAACCCGATGCTCACGGAATAGGGGGGAAGGCTGTGCACAAAGTTGGTGGTGCCATCGACCGGGTCTATGATCCAATGATACCCCTCCAGCTGCTCGTACGATTCCGGGTTCTCGCCGGTCGTTCCTTCTTCGGTAATAAAGCCTGCCTCCGGCAAGATCTCACGCAAGCCCTTGACCAACAGAATTTCGCTTTCTTTATCTACGTACGAAACCAGGTCGTTTTTTCCTTTCAGTTCTACCGCATCCGTATTGAAACGTTGCCGCTCCTTACGAATGAAGGCACCGGCTTTCCGGCTCAACTCAACTACCTGAGGACACAACTTCGCGAGGTCTACTTGCATGCTTTTTTTAGAGTCTTTAGTGGATTGTATATCAGAACTTTCCCTGTACTACCAGCACAAATTCGCCTTTCGGCGGATGTTGGGTGAACCACGTATGCAGTTCCTGTAGGGTGCCGCGCCGCGTTTCTTCGTAAACCTTGGTCAGCTCACGCGAAACTGCGGCCAGTCGCTCTGCGCCCAACACGTCGGCCAGCTCCTGCAACGTACGCAAAACGCGGTGCGGGGATTCGTAGAATACCAACGTGCGCGATTCTTCGGCTAACGCTTTCAGCCGGGTACTTCGGCCTTTTTTGTGAGGAAGGAAGCCTTCGAACGCAAAACGATCGGTGGGCAGGCCCGATTTTACCAGCGCCGGAATCAGCGCCGTGGGCCCCGGCAGGCACTCGACTTGCAGGCCTGCTTCCAGACAGGCCCGCACCAGCAAAAATCCAGGATCAGAGATGCCGGGCGTGCCGGCGTCAGAGACCAGAGCCAGCACTTCGCCCGCCTTCAGGCGTTCCACAATCGCGGCTACTGTCCGATGTTCGTTGTGGATATGAAAACTGCGCACCGATTGCGAGATGTCCAGATGGCGCAGCAGATGGCCCGTGGTGCGGGTATCTTCCGCCAAAATACCATCGACTTCTTTCAGAATCCGAATGGCACGCAGGGTAATGTCTTCCAGATTCCCGATGGGCGTAGGAACCAGATAGAGGTGCGTGCGCGTGTCTTCCTGCATGTTGCAAAAGTAAGCAGCGGCTGTCCTCCTGCGTCGAAAAATTGAAATATCTGAAAGCTATATTCTTCGATCCCTCTATTTTTGCCTCAAACTACACTGAACTATGACCACAAATAGAACTTTCACGATGATCAAGCCCGACGCCTATGCCGACGGCCACAGTGGTTCGATCATCCAAATGATTGAAGCGGCAGGATTCAAAGTTAAAGCGGCGCGTCTGCTGAAACTGAGCGCCGAACAGGCGGGAGATTTCTACAGCGTCCACAAAGAGCGCCCGTTCTATCAGGACTTGTGCAATTACATGTCGTCCGGTCCGATCTTCGCCATGATTCTGGAGAAAGACAATGCTGTCGCCGATTTCCGGAAATTGATTGGAGCAACCGACCCTGCCAAAGCCGACGAAGGCACCATCCGCAAGAAATTTGCGAAATCGATCGAAGCGAACGCCGTGCACGGTTCCGACTCCGACGAGAACGCTGCCCTCGAAGGAAAATTCTTCTTCTCCGAAACAGAGATCGTCTAAACGAAACGCGATATTAGGATTAGCCCTCTTTCCCCGAAGAGGGCTTTTTTGTGCCTTTGAAGAAGACGCGCCGCACCCAGCGGGGCAGGAGCAAAGCACCAATCAATAGGTAAGGATAGTACGTGAACATTCGCCAGAACAGTGCCACAGCCGTGCTGAAGTTGCCCAGAAACTGTTTGAAAAACGCATCGAAGGCGATTTCGGCAAGGCCAGCCGCCCCCGGAGTCACCGAAATCAGCATGATGACCCACATCACGACCTGACGGAAGAAAATCAGTACGTGCTCGGGACCAGTTACGGGCGTGAACGCCGCAATAAGACAGTTGAGCATCAGGTACCGCGCCGACCAGACGAACAACGTCGAGCCGATGGCTTTCGTCCAGTAGCCGACGTCTTTGCCCTTCAGTTCCTTCGAGGCAATCAGGATTTCATTTCCCTGGATGTAAGCCGCCTGCCGCCACCGACGCAACGGACGCCAGGCCGTAAGGCGCAACAAAAACCACTTGAAGCCGCGCGGCCGCACAAACAGCGCAAAGGCCATCACGAAGGTGTAAAGAGCAATCAGACTCAGGCTAATCAGAAAGAAATACTGAAAGCTACGCCCGATCTGGAAGCTGAACTCGGAGATGTCGGGGAAGATCTGCGTGGGGAGAAAGACCAGGGCCAGTCCAGAAGCAAAAATGAAGAAGGCATTGTCGAGCACGGCCGTCAGCATCACATAGGCCAGCGAACGCCCGAACGTCAGCCCCTCTTTCATCAGAATAAATACCGCTACGGCTGTTCCCCCCACGGCCGAAGGCGTAACTGCCGAGGCAAACTCCCACAGCATGATGCTGTAAAAACTGCTGTTCCACGAAAGGTCTTTGCCGGTCAAGTGCCGAATCCGGTAGATGTAACCCGTGTCGCGGATCACCAGCACCACCAACGACGCCAAGATCCAGCCTCCGTTGGCGCGCAGCAAAAAGCTGAGGTCGTTCCAGGTATATTTGGAGACAAAAAGGTAGATCGTCACGCCGATGCCGATTAACATCGGTAACAAAATACGCGTGGGACTGAGTCGTTCCAGAAGTTGCTTCTGATTCTGATCCATGGTGGAGAGCGGGATCAGGCCGCTTTCAAAATTAAAAAGTTGTTGTAGCCCGCTTCGAGTTGAATCATCACGTGGCCGGTCTGCAACAGCTCCAGGATGGCCAGAAAATTAAAGACCGTGGCCAGTCGCGACTTGTACTCTTCCAGAAGCTGCGTAAACGTCAGGACCGGTTGCCGTCCGATTTTATCCATAATCTTAGTTTTTTGTCCCTCAATGGTATACTCGTATTGTTTTACCACATGGACATTCTGCTGCTGGCTTTCGTCGTAGCGCCGCATGGTGCGGTGATAGACCCGCATCAGTTGATACAAATTTAAATGTTGCCATTCGGCCTCAGCATCAATGGCTTGCAGTGCCCGCTCAATTTCGTCGGATGCGTTGCCACGCGTCTCACGTAAGGCTTGCTGCGCTTCTCGCTCCGAAAACTCCGCCATTACCGACTTATATTTACGGTACTCGAGCAGGCGTCGGGTAAGTTCTTCGCGGGGATCTACCTCTTCGCCCATTTCGTTGGTTTCCTTACGGGGTAGCAGCAACTTGGCCTTGATGCGCATCAGCGTGGCCGCCACCAAAATAAACTCGCTGGCGACCTCCAGGTTGAACGCCTCCAACTTGCGCAGGTACTCCAGAAACTCGTTGGTGAGGTGGGCGATGGGAATGTCGTAAATGTCCAACTCGTCCCGCTCGATAAAAAAAAGGAGCAGGTCGAAGGGGCCCTCAAAAATTGGTAACTTTACCTCGAAATTCAATGCGTAGCACTTCTACTGGTTGTTACCGCAAAGTACTTAACTTAAAGCGAAAACAGGCTCTGTGGTGTCACGAACCTGGCCGCATTTTTCTTTCAGCAACTCAACCCATGGAAAACAAAACTGCTTGTCCTCATGTTGAATTGCTTGGAGTAACGTTAACCTTATGCTGATAAAGCCCGGCCCCCTATTGGCGCAAATCAATTCCCCTGCCGATCTGCGCCAACTTGATAAAACACAGTTGTTGCAAGTCTGTCATGAGCTTCGGCAGTTCATCATCGATAACGTGTCGGTCTACGGAGGGCATTTTGGTGCCAGTCTGGGCGTGACGGAACTCACGGTCGCTCTTCATTACGCCTTCAATACGCCGAACGATCAACTGGTTTGGGACGTGGGGCATCAGGCGTATGGGCACAAAATACTCACCGGACGGCGGGAACGCTTTCATACCAACCGGTACTACGGCGGCATTTCGGGCTTTCCGAAACGCAAGGAAAGCGAATACGATGCCTTTGGGGTAGGCCATTCATCTACGTCCATTTCGGCAGCGGTGGGCATGGCGGTGGCATCTGATTACCTGGGGATGAACGACCGGCAGCACATTGCCGTGATCGGCGACGGAGCCCTGACGGGCGGCATGGCCTTCGAAGCGATGAACCACGCCGGTGGCCTTTCGAACGCCAACCTGTTGATTGTGCTGAACGACAACTGCATGTCGATCGATCCCAATGTAGGGGCCTTGAAGGAGTATCTGACCGACATCACCACATCGCAGACGTATAACAAAGTACGTGACGATGTATGGACCCTCCTGGGTAAGTTCAGCAAATTTGGCCGCAGTGCCCGCGAAATCGCGTCGAAGGTAGAGACAAGTCTTAAGTCGCTTCTCCTGAAGCAGAGTAATTTATTTGAAGCGCTTAACCTTCGTTATTTCGGGCCGGTTGATGGTCACGACATCGATCATTTAGTCAACGTTCTGAACGATCTGAAAAAAATTCCCGGTCCCAAGATTCTGCACTGCGTTACCGTAAAGGGAAAAGGCTACTCTTTGGCTGAGAAGGATCAAACCAAATGGCACGCTCCCGGCAAGTTCGATAAGATCACTGGCGAAATCCATAAGAAAGTATACGACACTCCGCAACCTCCTAAGTACCAGGATGTTTTCGGACATACGTTGCTGGAACTGGCCCGCCAGAACGAGAAAATTATGGGCATTACGCCAGCCATGCCTTCGGGCTGTTCCATGAACATTATGATGCGCGAACTGCCCGACCGCACGTTCGATGTCGGCATCGCCGAGCAACATGCCGTAACGTTCTCAGCGGGATTGGCTACTCAGGGGCTCATTCCGTTTTGTAACATTTATTCCACGTTTATGCAACGCGCATACGATCAGGTAATTCATGACGTATGCATCCAAAATCTTCCGGTCAACTTTTTCCTGGATCGTGCAGGGTTTGCCGGGGCTGATGGACCGACTCATCATGGTGCTTACGACCTGGCTTACATGCGCTGCATTCCCAATATGATTATAGCGGCACCGATGAATGAGGCCGAGTTGCGCAATTTGATGTTTACGGCGCAGCTTCCTCGCCAGGAAGGCGCTTTCTGCATTCGCTATCCTCGCGGCCAGGGCGTGATGCCGAACTGGCGTACCCCCATGGAAGAAGTCATAGTCGGAAAGGGTCGATTGGTGAAAGAAGGCGAAGAAGTAGCGATCCTGACCATCGGGCACATCGGTAACTACGCCGTAGAAGCTTGCGCGCAATTGGCAGAAGAGGAGCTCCATCCTGCGCATTACGACCTGCGTTTCGTGAAGCCGCTGGATGAAGATCTGCTGCACGAAGTTTTCCGTAAATTCAGCAAGATCGTCACTGTAGAGGACGGTTGCCTGATGGGCGGCTTCGGTAGTGCCATCCTAGAATTTATGGCAGAGCATGGCTACCAAGCCTCGGTCCGCCGGTTGGGCATTCCTGATCGTATCGTAGAGCACGGAGAGCAACTGGAGTTACATCGTGAGTGCGGTTTTGACCCGGAAGGGATCAGCAATGCGGTTCGGGTTCTGTGTGAAGTGGAAGGCATCTCGGCTCAGGGCTGAGTAAAAAATATGCCTGCTGTAAAAAAATTTTTTACAGCAGGCAGCGTTTACCTCATCTTCAGCGTCTAGTATATAGAACGGTCATTGCATTTGCCTTAGGCATAGTTGTTGCGGCTATGGCTTACTATCCGAATCAGCACCGAATAGTAAGTGATACGCCAAGCTCACTTTTCTTACATTATTTTTGCCCATTTTAGTGGTGCCCTATCGGTTAGCTATTGCGCAGAGTGGGACAATTTTAGTAAGTTTGATAGTTAAAAACAGAATTACCTTTCATTTTAATCGCTTCACTTTAAACAATACAATATGGCTTAAAGCTCTACGTTACCTAAATGTAAAATCAAATGAGAAGTGTTGATCTGAGCGATGCTAAGCTCGTATCACTTTACCGGAACGGTGATGAAGCAGCATTTGAAGAACTAGTACGTAGGCACAAAGCCAAGATCTTTACTACCATCTATTTGATCGTCAAAGATCATTACGTGGCAGAAGATCTCCTTCAGGAAACCTTTATTAAGGTAGTAGATACGATCCAGGGCGGTCGCTACAACGAAGAAGGAAAGTTTCTGCCGTGGGTAGTACGGGTAGCGCACAACCTTGCGATCGATCATTTTCGCAAGTCGAAGCGATATCCGACCATCGTGTTGGAAGACGGTAGTAACGTGTTCAACACCATTGACTTCGCCGAAGACTCTTTCGAATCGCTGCAAATAAAGAAGGAAACACACGCCCATCTGCGCAAGTTAATTCAGACGCTCCCTGAGCCGCAAAAAGAAGTGCTGATCATGCGGCATTATGCGAAGATGAGTTTCCAGGAAATTGCCGACGCCACCGGGGTTAGCATCAACACCGCTCTCGGGCGGATGAGATACGCGCTCATTAACCTCAGGAAAAAAATGCGTAAGAGCAATGCAGCCTATGACCCAAACTTTTACCCACGATGACATTCTCCGTTATTTGTATGGAGAAACCAACGCTCAAGAAAGCCAGCTGATCGAATCGGCGCTGGCCAGCGATGAAGCCTTGTATCAGTTCTATCGACAAAACAAGGAACTGATCGGCCAGCTCCACAACATCACCTTAGAACCGCCACAGCGGGTGGTCGATAACATCATGAAGTACGCACGACGCCGTACGTATCACCCCGTCGATTAGGTTCCTTCTTTTCTGAAGTCCGCTATCTTTGTAAGAAAAGGGCCGAGTCCACAATCGGCCCCAGTTTTCTTATGCGTCGTACAGAGCGGTATCGCCTATTTATTGATTATTTTTCGGAACATCAGCCCGTTGCCGAGACTGAGCTGACGTACGAGAATCCGTATCAGCTTTTGGTCGCGGTGATTCTCAGTGCGCAGTGCACAGACAAACGGGTTAACCTGACCACCCCTGCGCTTTTCGATCGCTTTCCGACACCTTACGATCTCGCCAACAGTCACTTCGAAGAGCTACAACCCTTTCTGCGCAGTATTTCTTATCCCAATAACAAGACGCGTCATTTGCTCGGCATGGCCAAGATGCTGACAGAAGAATTTGGAGGAGAAGTACCTGAAGATGCTGCCCTGCTGCAAAAGCTACCGGGCGTAGGGCGAAAAACGGCCAATGTTATTGCTTCCGTTATCTATAACCAACCCAAAATGGCGGTCGATACGCACGTGTTTCGTGTCTCGAAGCGCCTTGGTTTAGTAGATCAAAAGCTGAAAACTCCGCTGGAAGTGGAGAAACAGTTGATGCGTCACATTCCGGAAACGTACGTAGCAGTTGCTCACCACTGGCTCATTCTGCACGGACGTTATACTTGCCTGGCACGTCGTCCGAAGTGTGAAGTGTGTCCCCTTACGCATTTCTGCCGCTATTACGAAAAACACGGCGCCGGGGGAATCATATGAGAATTGCCTTGGTGCATCAGCATTTTCGGGTCCCCTCACAAGGAGGGGGGATTCGGACTTGGTACTTAGCGCAAGCACTCGCCGACCGTGGGCATCATGTAGAGGTGTACACAGCTCATCAGGAGTTGCGGTATCAGCAAAAGGAGCATGGTGCTTGCTCCATCCACTATTTCCCTACCGACTATCAGCAACGTTACGGGCTAATCCGACGCGGGAAGGCCTTCTTCCGTTTTGTATTTCAGGCAGCCAAAGCGCTCGCGGCGCGGCACGATTTTGATGTTCTGTACACGGTAACCACCCCTCTTTCGGTACCGCTCGTCGGGTTCTTGCTCAAACGCTGGCGGGGCACGCCTTTCTTGGTGGAAGTAGGAGATTTGTGGCCGGATGCTCCCATTCAGTTAGGCTATCTAAAAAACCCCCTGTTGCAAAAAGTTGCTCTCGGTATAGAAAGGCATATTTACCAACAGGCTCTTCGCGTCATTGCCTATACCCCAGGGATCGCACAAGCCATTCGGCGAAAAGCACAGGGAATAGAGCCTGTCGTAATTCCAAATGTGGCGGATTGCGACTTTTTCATGCCGGTAGTTTCTGGCACACGCCCTTTTACTATCGGTTATTTCGGAGCCGCCGGAAAAGCAAACCATCTGGAGTTCTTACTAAATGCCGCTGCCTATTTTCTTCGGCAAGCCGCCCCACTGGCACAGGTACGTTTTTGGATTGCGGCTGAAGGATCGGAACTAGGGCGGCTGAAACAAATGGCAACTTCGCTTCCTAACGTTACCTTCTTTTCTTACACCGATAAAGTGGGCGTGCGGCAATTGCTTGCTGAAACCGATGCGTGCTACATCTCGTTCATCGATCGCCCAATACTGGAGACTGGCTGTCCCAATAAATTTTTTGATGCCCTGGCCGCAGGCAAGTTATGCATTCTGAACTTCCGCGGCTGGCTCTACGAGCTAGTCACCCAACATCAGTGCGGCTTTTACGCCCCACCGCACGACCCTGCCGCCTTTGCGGTCCAGCTTCTGCCTTATCTGGAAAACCCCGCTTTGCTGGCGAGTCAGCAAAGCAACGCGCGTCAGCTGGCTGAGACCGAGTTCGATACTGCCCAATTGATGTCCCGGCTGGTTACTACGATCGAAAGTGCCTACGAAGATTACTCTCGGGGACGGTAACGCGATTGTTCCAGTAGCTTTTTCCCGTCGGTCATCGCCATCAATTCTGGTAAAGTCGTGTCGGTCTCCTCCATGTACTTCCGGACAATCTCCCATCCGACCCAGCGTCCCACCCGTCCCGGGCAGCTACGGCTGATTTCTCCCACAAACGGGCGTTCCCCCACATAACGTGTGACTTCGAAGTGATTGGTTTCGTAGAGGAGCTGCTTGTCTACAAAGTGGGCCCAGATGCTTTTTTGATACGACTCCACGGTGCGCATCTCCTCGCTTGTGTACCCGATGATGAGGCTATCAGGCGTACAGGGTAACATCTGCTTCGTAAAATAATAGGCTTTCCCGTAATAGGTCATCTCCGAGATCAATGAGTTATCCAACCGATCGGCCTGGTTGTATTTCTCCGAGATCAGCGTCAGCACCATGGGTACCAGCGTGTTTTTCTGATAACGCCGTTGCATATATTCCGGCAGACCTGCCGGCTTGTACAAATCAGGGTCATCTCCCATGAAGTACTCCAGTCCAACTACTATCAGACTATCGGTTGCAAAAAGGTCGGTCCCAAATCCCGATACAATGGTATAAACCTTCGGAATCACGAAATCCGGATAGTAGTACTTTACGTGCTGCAGTGCGTCTTCCAGGTCATTTCTTACATCGTCTATCTCTTCATAATAGCGCGATGTTTGCTGAAAAAGCGTATCCATATGAGAATCATGCACTAAGGCGTACAGCTGATTCACTAAAATTGAGTCGTGGGGCAGTTGCGAACGATTCAGAAATTTTTCCGTAAACAAGGGATGAGCGTTCAACAGTGCGGTGATGTCGTCTTTAGATTGCGTCTCAAACAGCATTTGATCCATCCGTACGACCTCTAAATCGACATTGATAGACGAGACATCGGGAGAGTTGATGCATTCTTGCTCTTTTGTGCAACTTGCAAGGCCACACAAAAGCACAAGTGCGACAATCGCTTTCTTCATTTTATTGTTAACTAACAGCTTATCAACGAGATAACTCGCCAAATTAATCTATATGAAAAAAGTTCTTTTCACCTTTCTTGCTCTATTGCTTACATGCTCTCTTTACGCACAATCTAACGTCAAAGTCAGCCTCCGGGTCGCGCCGGGAGTTTCCTTCAATCGTGTTAATGCTTCCGAAACGGCAAACAGTCCTGTCGAAAACGATGGAAGTGGATTGCGCTTTAGTGCAGGTCCCGTGCTTGACTTTTTCTTTGCCGATCAATACGCGTTTTCAACCGGTTTGTGGTTCACCCCGCGTCGGGTAGGACTCTCGCAGGTACCGTCTTCGGGGGCGTCTCTCCAAGCAGTATACGGTCTACAATACCTGCAACTTCCGGCAGCGATCAAGCTGTTCACGAACGAAATTGCCACCGATACACGCATGTATTTTGTGATTGGCGAAACTACCGATATTAAGATCAACGAGCGTCGGCGTGAAGGCGACCGCCTGGGAGACAAGGTATTTAAACCCTACGATATCGGATTGCTGATGACGATAGGGGCAGAGCTGCTCATGGGGCAAAACACCACAGGATTTGCCGGCCTCACTTACAATCGCGGACTGGTCAACGCGCTTCGCAACGCACCTGCTTTTAACGATGTAACCTTGAAAAACGACTTTATCGGTATTGAAGTCGGCATCAAGTTTTAACGCAAAAAGCCCCGGCAAGACCGGGGCTTTTCATTAGTTGGCTTCGATGGCTTCACCGTTCCGATTAAAGAACTTATAATCTGTGATGCCTAACGAACTATCGGGCTGTACGTTAATCCAGGTTCCGTAATGGAACATCCAATGCAATCGCTTGGAGATAAAGCCCTTGGTAAAATAAGAATGCAAGAAAGGATGTACCGAGATGGTAACCTTTTTCTCATTCTGTTTATTCAGTATGAAGTCCAGATTGTTCTCAATCTGATCTGCCACAGCAATGCTTGCTGAGATTGTTCCTGAGCCTCCGCAGGTAGGACACGTTTCGCGTGTCACCACGTTCATCTCAGGGCGAACCCGCTGGCGCGTAATCTGCATGATCCCAAACTTGGACAGAGGCAAGACCGTATGACGCGAGCGGTCTTCTTTCATCTCCTGCCTCATTTCGTCATATATTTTGCGACGGTTCTCGGTTTTCTTCTGATCGATAAAATCGATCACGATGATTCCTCCGATATCGCGCAGACGTAATTGGCGCGCAACTTCTTTTACTGCTTCGGAATTCACCCGCAGTGCGGTCGACTCTTGATCTTCCGAATGGGGTCGGTTTCCGCTGTTGCCGCTGTTAACGTCTATGACGTGAAGCGCTTCAGTATGTTCTATGACCAGATACCCACCACTCGGCAGGCTAACGGTCTTCCCAAAAAGGGTGCGTATTTGCTTTTCGATCCCGTTGACTTCAAAAAGTTTGTTTCGGGACGAATTGTGTAGGCGGACAATTTTTTCTTTATCAGGGGCAATGGTCCGGATGTATTCCTTAACCTCCTCGTAGATTTCGCGACTGTCGACCGTAATGTTGTCGAAACTTTCATTCAACAAATCGCGCAGGAGGGAGGAAGCCCGTCCCATTTCACCGATGACTTTATCTCGGGGCTTTGCCTTCTGGAGCTTTTGGAACCCATCTTCCCATTTTTTCAGGAGGTTCCTCAGGTCTCGATCAAGTTCTGCTACCTCTTTCCCTTCTGCAACCGTCCGAATAATGACTCCAAAATTAGCGGGCTTGATGGAGGAGATGAGACGTTGCAGGCGTTGCCTTTCTTCTTTGCTGGTAACCTTCTTCGAGACGCTGATGGTATTAGAAAAAGGGACCAGGACCAGATAGCGGCCCGCCAGCGAAATTTCGCAAGAGAGGCGCGGGCCTTTTGTGGAAATCGGTTCTTTGATGACCTGAACCAGAATTTGCTGATTGCGATTCAGCACTTGGGTGATTTTGCCCAGTTTGTCGATGTCTGACTCGAGCGACATTTGCTCTACGCGCGGTGCGTTTCCTTTCTGCGACTGTGTAGTCTTTACGTACTTCAGCAAAGACCGAACCTGAGGTCCTAAGTCGTGATAATGCAGAAAAGCGTCTTTCTCGTAACCGACATCTACAAAAGCGGCATTTAACCCCTGGGATACTTTACGGACAGTGCCCAGATAAATATCGCCGACGGTGAATTTTTCGTCGTGCTGGTCGAAGTGAAACTCCACCAGCCGTTTGTCCTGTACTAAAGCAATGCGATCTCCTTTCGGGGTAGAACTTATTGCCAGTTCGTTATTCATTCACCATAACGAGAAACTGAAAATTCAAAAATCCCGCGAGCGGGCGCATAATGCACCCGCCCAGCCGGATTTATTTCTTCTTATGGCGGTTCTTACGAAGGCGCTTCTTACGCTTGTGCGTGGCAATCTTGTGTCTTTTTCTCTTTTTTCCGCAAGGCATATTCTAAAAAGATTTAATAAAGTGAAACATATACTTAGCTGAGTTCGCGCAGATAATCCTCAACCGTAGATTGTACAGCGGGGTCTGCGCTCAGCTCTTTAACTTTTTCAAAATACAGCCGGGCTTCCTTCCGATGCCCCAACTCTTTGTGGCTCACACCTAAATAAAAATAACCCTGCATGTGCTGCGGGTTTATTTCTATAAGTTTTTGGAAGCGTTCGATCGCCCGATCGTACTGCCGGGTCTGCAAAGCCAACACCCCTAAATTATAAAGGGCCGTCTGGTTTTCGGGATCTTGCTCCAGAATGCCACGCAACATCAGAATGCCCTCCATCGGCGTATTGCTCGACATGTAGGTCATTGCCAGCTTGGCTTTCACATCCAGATTGTCCGGACTCCGTTCCAGCACCCGTCGGTAAATTGACTGTGCTTTCTGGTTCAGCGGCTCCGCATGGGCGGGTTCCGTCGACAAGTTGAACGCTTCACTGTACCAATCAGCGGCTGCAATCAGATTCGTATCTGTCGGATCGAGCTCCGCCAAACGCTCCTGGTAAACCGCTGCACTATCAAAACGGTTCAATTGTGCGAACAGCTTCGATAAAGAGTCCGCAAAGATAATTTTTTTTTGGGTATTTGTTTCAGTTAAATAATTCGTACGCAGGTGGGCCAGACGCGTCATGGTAACTTCGTCGGCTTCGAACGCGTGCGGTCCCGCTACGGCACCGTCTTCTTCGTCGTGATCGTGGGTGTCGGACTCGGTCGGAACCTGGGCGGTCTGCGAAGGCGTTTCCTGGTTATTTACAACTACGCGGGGTAGTACCAACAACACAAGTACCCCTACTACCGCTACTATACTGATGATGATTATTTCCTTACGCATACTAAATAGAAAAACCTGTTTATCTGAAAGTTAACTCCAGATAAACAGGTCAAAGGTACGTACCGATTTGGTTAGACGCGCACTAACTCGGGCTTTTCTTTTGTATTCAGCTTGTCGCTATCTTTAATTTTTTCGATGAAAATTTTAGATGGCTTGAAACTTGGAATGAAATGCTCGTCGATAATGATGGCTGTATTTTTGGAAATGTTCCGTGCCACTTTTCGAGCGCGTTTCTTGTTAACAAAGCTGCCGAAACCGCGCACATATACGTTTTCGCCTTCGGCCATAGAGTTTTTCACAACTGTGAAAAACGCCTCGATGGCAACTTGCACATCGACCTTGTCAACGCCGGTCTTGTCGGCGATTTCGTTGATTACTTCTGCTTTGGTCACGTTAATTATGGTCTTGGTTAATTAATATAAAACGTTCATGATCGTATCCTCCCTAGGCTCATGATCAACAAATTTAGTTGTGTTTTTTTAATTAGGAAAAGTTAGCTCCAGTTTTTCTATCACCTCATAACAATTTGTATATGTTTGCCTGTTAGTGGAATACAAATTTATAACAACATTTAACCCAAAACAAAAGCAATAGTATTTTCCTTACATTCCCCTTCACTATGACGCATCCATTCGCAGAGCGGTTAATGGCTTGGTACCGCCGTCATGCACGCCCATTACCCTGGCGAAACACTCGTAATCCTTACTATATCTGGCTTTCTGAAATTATTTTACAACAAACACGCGTAGTGCAGGGACAGGACTACTACCTGAAGTTCATTGAAACATTCCCGGATGTGTTCGCCTTGGCCAAAGCCGATGAGCAACAGGTACTTCGACTCTGGCAGGGGCTAGGCTACTACACACGTGCCCGGAACCTGCACTACACAGCTCAATATATCGCTACAGAACTCAACGGAAAGTTTCCGGACACCTACCAACAGCTCCTTCAGTTGAGGGGCGTTGGGAAGTATACGGCGGCGGCCATTGCTTCTTTCGCGTTCGAGGAGCCGGTGGCGGTAGTCGACGGCAATGTGTACCGCGTATTGGCTCGCTACTTTGGTGAAGAGACCGATATCGCTTCGCCCAAGGCATATGCAACGTTCTTTGCGCTAGCCCAGTCGCTGTTACCCGCTGACCAGAGCGCTACCTTTAACCAGGCCATGATGGAATTCGGGGCGATGCAATGTGTTCCCGTCTCGCCCAAATGTATGTTTTGTCCGTTTCAACTGGAGTGTGTCGCCTTTGCAACAGGCCGCCAGGCCCAGCTTCCGGTCAAGCAGAAAAAAACCAAAGTTCGCCCCCGGTACTTTCACTACGTCGTGTTGCGAAGTGAAGAAGGCGACGTATGGCTGAAGCCCCGGACTTCCAACGATATCTGGAAGGGCTTATTTGATTTTTACTTGGTGGAGGGAGAAAACGAAGTGGTAATGGAAAGCGCGCTCTTGAACGATCCCTTAATCAGCAGCCTGCGAAAAGAAGGAACGGAAGAAAGCCTCTCGAAACAATATGTACATATTCTGTCTCACCAGAAAATATACGCGCGCTTTCATACTTTTGTGGCTTCCGGCTCGCTGATCGAGCGGCTGGTAGAGAAAAATGCGCCTGGATTAAGAAAGATAGCCGCAGACGAACTAACGGCTTATCCTTTGCCTGTGCTGATCGATAAGTACTTGAAAGAGACGCATTTTTAGGTTACATTACTCTCATCACCCTACTTACCAATTAAACAAGACGCTATGGCCAGTGGTGTTAACAAAGTGATTCTGATTGGCAATCTAGGCTCCGACCCAGAGATCCGGCATCTGGAAAGTGGCTCTACGGTAGCTAATTTTAACATTGCCACTTCAGAAAGCTACACCAGTAAAAACGGTGAACGCATCACCCAGACCGAATGGCACCGGCTTGAGCTGTGGGACGGACTAGCCCGTATTGCCGAACAGTACCTCAAGAAGGGAAACACCATCTATGTAGAAGGAAAGTTGCGTACGGAATCGTGGCAGGACAAAGACGGCGTTAGTCGGTCGACCACCCGTGTGCGCGTCACCAACTTGACGATGCTGGGCGGAGGCTCGGGCAGTTCGGGAGGCTCGTCCGACTACAACGGAGCCCCGTCGTCAAGTGCCACGCCAGTGCCCCCGCAGCGGCGGGAGGAGCCCGTTCCTCCGGCGATGTCGAGCGATGGCGACGATGACGAACTGCCGTTTTAATATGTTGAACCAGCTTATATAAATTTTGGAAGGTAGTAGTTTAGACCCTGGCGGGTTATTTGGGCTCGGCCAGGGCATTGGAGCGTTGCTATTGGTAACCTGGGTGTTTTACACCGTTGGCGGCGTTATCCTTCTCATTCTTCTTGTTCTCTCCGCGCTCATTTCCGGCGCTGAAGTGGCATTTTTCTCCTTACCGACTGAAGAGGTGGTACGTTTGCAAACCGGCACACCCCGCGAACAGCGTATCGCCGAATTGCTGCATCACCCCAAGCGGTTACTGGCCACCATCCTGATTTTCAACAACTTTATCAACATCGGGTTTGTCACCTTGTCGACTTACATGATGTTGGCTTATTTTGGCGATGACCAGCCCGAAACAGCCCTCTTCGTACTTTCGCTGATCATCACGTTCCTGATTGTCTTCTTTGGCGAAGTGACGCCCAAAGTCATGGCCGTGCAGAACAACCTCACGTTTGCCCGCCAGGTGGTCGGGTTCATCAGCGCCGCCGATACGTTCTTCTATCCGCTCTCGTATGTCCTCATTCACATGGGCAACTTCATTGAACGAAACATCGAACGGAAGGGCTACACCCTGTCGGTGGATGAGTTGAACCATGCCCTCGACATTGCTTCCGATGAAGATACGACCTCCGAAGAGCGCGATATTCTGAAGGGGATTGTCAACTTCGGTACGATTTCGGTCCGGCAGATCATGCGTTCACGGATGGACATCACGGCCTTCGACATTGAATTCGATTACCATCAGTTGCTGGACAAGGTGAACAAGTCGGGCTACTCGCGCATTCCGATTTACCGCGAAACCATCGACCGCATCGAGGGCGTGCTGTACACCAAAGACATGCTGGCGTATATTGAAGAAGATGAACACTTCGAGTGGCAAAAGCTGTTAAGAACGTGTTACTTCGTGCCGGAAAACAAGAAGATCGACGACCTGTTACGCGACTTTCAGGAACGGCGCGTGCACATGGCTATTGTGGTCGACGAATACGGAGGAACGAGTGGGTTGGTCACGCTGGAAGACATCATCGAAGAAATCGTCGGCGAAATCAACGACGAGTTTGACGACGACGAGGACGTCATCTTTACAAGGCTGGACAACCAGACGTACGTGTTTGAGGGAAAGACGTCGCTGAACGATTTCTGTAAAGTGGTGGACGTCGATCCGCTTCTGTTCGAAGAAGTAAAAGGAGAAAGTGAATCGCTGGGCGGGCTATTGCTGGAACTTAGTGCGAAACTTCCGCGTGCCGGTGAAACCATCAAGTACGAAAACTTTGTTTTCCAGATCGTCTCTGTCAATGCCAAACGCATCAAGCGTGTTAAAGTCCACATTACCGAAAGTGATGTTTCTAAAAAAATCGTGTAGCCTGGGGCTGCTGGTGGGGGGGCTGTTTTTGTTTTCCTGCAGCCAGGAATATACCCCGAAGCCCAAGGGATTTAATCGAATCGATCTGCCAGCGCCAGCGTTTCAACCGCTCGAAACGGGACATCCCTATACCTTCGAGTTTTCGAAATACGCCTACGCTACCAAAGACACTACGGGCCTTTCCGAGCCGCATTGGATCGACATCGTCTACCCGGATTTCGGGGCCCGTATTTCCGTAACGTACAAGTCGCTCGAACAGCCCAAAAACCAACTGGTCGAACTGACCGAAGACGCGCGGCGCCTCACGGCCAAACACCAGATCCGCGCCTCGGCCATCGACGAGGCGGTGCTGCAAACCGCTGCCGGCCAGCCGGCCTACGTGTTTGAACTCAGCGGCGAAGTACCCAGCCAATTTCAGTTTTACACCACCGACAGTACCGAGCATTTCCTCCGAGGCGCGCTTTACTTCCAGGTAGCGTCAAAGAACGATTCGCTGGCCCCTGTCATCGATTTTATCAAAAGCGACATTGTGCACATGCTCAACACCCTTCATTGGACTGAGTAGCGCTATTTTTGGGTATGCATCCCGGTTTTTTTAATACCAAGTTAGAATACCTCCGTGGGGTTGGGCCGCAAAAAGCCGCTACGCTTAACAAGGAACTAGAGCTGTTCACCTACGGTGACCTGATCCAACACTACCCGTTTCGTTACGAAGACCGCAGCCGGTTTTACGACATTGGCGATCTGACCGACGACTTGCCGTATGTGCAGGTGAAAGGCCATTTAGTCTACAAAGAGCTGATCGGGGAGGGGCCCAAAAAACGCCTGATGGCTCGCCTGCGCGACCAGACCGGCGAGCTGGAACTGGTTTGGTTTCAGGGCATCAAATGGGTACAGTCGCGTCTGAAACTCCAGCATGAATACGTCGTGTTTGGAAAAGCCTCTTCGTTTCAGGGAAAGTTTAGCATCGCTCATCCGGAACTGGAACTCCTCGCTGAAGCGCAACCTACGGCCGGATTTCTACAGCCAGTGTACCATACGACCGAGACGATGAAGCGCCGCTTCCTTGACAGCCGGGCGTTAGGGCGCATCATGCGGACGCTGATCGAACTGGCAAAAGACAAGATCCCCGAGACGCTGCCGCATCATCTGATTGACAAATACCGGCTGATGTCCAAGGCCGAAGCCATGATGAACATCCACTTTCCGGAACGCGAAGATTTGTTACAAAGGGCGCGGTTTCGTCTGAAATACGAAGAGCTGTTCTACGTGCAGTTGCGGTTGCTGCGCCAGCACTCCGTTCAGAAGGAAACGTTTCGGGGCTACATCTGCAGCAACGTGGAATTGATCACCCGTTTTTACAACGACCATTTGCCTTTTGATCTGACCAATGCGCAAAAGCGCGTGATCCGCGAAATCTTTCAGGATTTTAAGTCGGGGCGGCAAATGAATCGTCTGTTGCAGGGCGACGTGGGCAGTGGTAAAACCATTGTGGCGTTCATCTGCATGCTGCTCGTGATCGGCAGCGGCTACCAGGCATGTATGATGGCCCCGACGGAGATCCTGGCAGATCAGCACTATACCTCATTGAAGGAATTTGCCGAAGCGTTAGGGATCGGCATCGGAAAGTTGACGGGCTCCACCACCAAACGCGAGCGGGCTTACCTGGACGAAATGCTGCAAAACGGACAGATTCAGATCCTGGTAGGTACTCATGCTCTGCTCGAAGACTGGATCGAATTCCCGAAGCTAGGCTTATGTGTTATCGACGAACAGCACCGTTTCGGAGTAGCACAGCGGGCCCGCTTGTGGGGCAAAAACCCGGAGATGCCGCCCCATGTACTGGTGATGACCGCAACGCCCATTCCGCGCACCCTGGCCATGACGGTGTATGGCGACCTGGATGTGTCGGTTATAGACGAGCTGCCGCCGGGCCGTAAGCCTATCCGCACAGTTCACCGCTTCGACAAGCACCGCCTGCGGGTCTTTGGTTTCCTGAAAAACGAGATTGAAAAGGGACGGCAGGCCTACATTGTGTATCCACTGATCGAAGAGTCGGAGACGCTGGATTACAAGGACTTGATGGATGGCTACGAAAGTGTCAGTCGTTATTTTCCCGATTATCCGTTAAGCATTGTGCACGGCAAGATGAAAGCGCGCGAGAAAGATTACGAGATGGCGCGCTTCGTGAAGGGAGAAACCAAAATTATGGTAGCCACGACCGTTATCGAAGTCGGCGTGAACGTTCCCAATGCCTCGATCATGATCATCGAAAACGCTGAAAAATTTGGTCTGTCGCAATTGCACCAGTTGCGCGGCCGGGTAGGGCGGGGGGCTGAGCAGTCGTTTTGCATTCTGATGACGGGCTATAAGATCAGCAAAGAAGGAAAGATCCGGCTGGCGACAATGGAACGCACCAACAACGGCTTCGAAATTGCCGACATCGACCTGAAACTGCGCGGCCCCGGCGATCTGTCCGGCACGCAACAAAGCGGCGTGCTCAACCTGCTGGTAGCCGACATCGCACAGGATGGCAAGATTTTGCAGGAGGCCCGCCACGACGCCCAGCAGATCATTGCCGACGATCCGAACCTGAGTGCGCCCGAGCACCAGCCCATTCGTCACCACATCGATTCGCTCCGAAAAGATGCGACAAACTGGAGTCGCATTAGCTAACCTTTTTTCCCGTTCCTGACGTTACATCAACGGAACCTCTCGGTGGGTTTTTCTGTACGTACTTTAATCTGATTTCCCTTGCAAGTCACTGATTTTCTACAGCTTTATAAACAGGATCCGCTCGTTCAAACGCTGGCTGAAAAGCTGCGCGCGTCCAAGTCGCCGCACCTGCACCTGAAGGGGCTCATCGGCAGCCTCGATGCCGTGGTGGCGGCGGCGTTGTTCGAACTGCGGCCGTCCACCTTTGTGTACGTATTGCACGATCGGGAAGAAGCGGCCTACTTCATGAACGACCTCCAGTTCCTGTTGCCGAAGCGTCCTGTGCTGATGTTCCCGACGTCGTACAAGCGGGCGTATCAGTTCGAAGAAGTGGACAACGCGAACGTGCTGCTGCGGGCCGAAGTGCTCAACCACCTGAACGAACACCGCATGGTGGGTTCACACATCGTGACGTACCCGGAAGCCCTGACCGAAAAAGTGATTAACAAGCGGGCGTTAACCGAAAATACGCTCTCGGCCAAGGTGGGCGATCAGCTGGACACCAACTTTCTGAACGAGGTGTTAAGCAGCTACGATTTTGAACGAACCGATTTTGTGTACGAGCCTGGACAGTACGCCATCCGCGGGGGCATCATCGATGTTTACTCCTTTGCAGGCGATCTACCGTTCCGCATCGAATTGTTTGGCGACGAAGTGGAAAGCATCCGTACGTTCGATCCCAACACGCAACTGTCCGTCGAGAAACGCGAGTCGGTCGCCATTACGCCCAACGTGCAAACCAAACTTACCGGCGAAAGCCGTGAATCGTTTTTCGGCTTCGTGCCGGACGGGTGCGTAATTTGGTACAAAGACTGGGACTTAACGCTCGACATCATCGGGCAGTCGTTCGAGAAAGTACAGCAGGTGTTTGACCAGATTCTGGAGAAAAACGGCGAACGGGGTGTAGCGTTGCCACCCGATCACCTCTACGAAACGCCGACCAGCTTCGCGAAGAATGCGGCGGCTTATCCCCACATCGAGTTCGGAAATCGGTTTTCGCGTGAAGGAAGTGCGGCCGACGTCATTCAGTTCGAGGCGCATCCTCAGCCTTCCTTTAACAAGGATTTCCAACTGCTGGCCGATAACCTGGCCGAAACACAGGCGCAGGAATTTGTCAACATCATCACGGCCGAAATGCCGAAACAGACGGAGCGACTCCAGACTATTTTTGAAGAGTTGAACCCGCATCTGAAGTTTCAGCCGCTGAACATTTCATTGCGTCAGGGGTTTATCGATGATCTTCAGAAAATCGTCTGTTATACCGACCATCAGATTTTCGATCGTTTTCACCGGTATCATACCAAAGATCGGTACTCCAAAACCAAGGCGCTTACCCTCAAAGAACTGCAAAGCCTGCAACCTGGCGATTACGTTACTCACGTTGACTACGGCATCGGACGGTTTGCCGGGTTGGAAAAAGTAGAGGTCAATGGCAAAGCGCAGGAAGCCATTCGTCTGGTGTACCGCGACGACGATTTTCTGCTGGTGAGCATCCACGCACTGCACAAAATTGCGCGTTACAGTGGTAAAGAGGGGGGACCGCCGCAGATCAACAAACTGGGTTCGGCCGAGTGGGACCAAAAGAAGTCCAAGACAAAAAAGAAAGTCAAGGACATTGCGCGCGAGCTGATCGAACTGTACGCCAAACGCAAAGCAGCCCCCGGCATTCACTACGCTCCCGACGGCTTTTTGCAGGCCGAGCTGGAATCGTCTTTTATCTACGAAGACACACCCGACCAGGCCAAAGCAACCACCGATGTTAAAAACGACATGGAGCAGCCATACCCGATGGACCGGTTGGTGTGCGGCGACGTCGGTTTCGGGAAGACCGAAGTGGCGATTCGGGCGGCCTTTAAAGCAGTAGCGAACGGCAAGCAGGTTGCTGTGCTGGTGCCGACCACCATTCTGGCGTTTCAGCATTTTCGGACGTTCAGCGAACGGTTGGAGCGCTTCCCCGTCACCATCGATTACCTGAACCGTTTCCGGACCTCGGCGCAAAGCCGGGAAACGTTAAAAAAGACAGAGGAAGGCAAAGTAGACATCTTGATCGGGACACACCGGCTGGTCAGCAAAGACGTAAAGTTCAAGGACCTGGGTCTGCTGATCGTGGACGAGGAACAAAAATTCGGGGTGAAGGTAAAAGACCGCCTGAAGGAAATGCGGGTCAACGTCGACGTACTGACGCTAACGGCCACACCGATTCCCAGGACGCTTCAGTTTTCGCTGATGGGAGCGCGCGACTTGTCGATCATCGCCACGCCTCCGACCAACCGCCAGCCCGTCACGACCGAGCTTCACGTTTTTAATGAGGAGTTCATTCGCGACGCCATTAGTTTTGAACTGCAGCGGGGTGGGCAGGTATTCTTCGTACACAACCGCATTCAGGACATCGACGAGATCGCCAACATCATTCTTCGGTTGGTGCCCGACGCCAAAGTCGGAGTGGCACATGGGCAGATGGAGGGGGCCAAGCTTGAAAAGATCATGATGAAGTTTATGGACGGCGAGTACGACGTGCTGGTCTCCACCAACATTATTGAATCCGGTCTGGACATTCCGAATGCCAATACCATTATTATTAACCGCGCGCACATTTTTGGTCTGTCGGACCTGCACCAGATGCGCGGCCGCGTGGGGCGCTCCAACCGGAAAGCATTTTGCTATCTGGTCACCTCGCCGGTTTCCATGCTCACGTCCGATGCCCGCAAGCGGCTGCAAACCCTGGAAGAATTTTCGGAATTAGGCGATGGCTTCAAGGTAGCCATGCGCGATCTGGATATCCGCGGGGCGGGAAATTTGCTGGGCGGTGAGCAAAGCGGTTTCATTACCGACCTGGGCTTTGAGATGTATCACAAAGTGCTTGACGAAGCCATTCAGGAACTGAAGGAGAGCGAATTCCGGGATTTGTTTCAACACGAGATCGACTTGAAGCCGGAAGTCCCTGTGCCAGACTGTTCTATCGAAACCGATATGGAAATAATAATTCCAGAGTCTTACGTGGCAAGCATCTCCGAACGGCTCAATTTATATTCAAAACTTGACAGCATTAAAAACGAGGCAGAGCTGGAGAAATTCGTAGCGTCCATGACCGACCGCTTCGGAGCATTTCCGCCCCAAGTAGAAGATCTGATCCGCACCGTACGGCTGCGCTGGAAGGCGGAACGCGCTGGTTTTGAGAAGCTCGTATTGAAGGAGAACGTGATGAAAGGGTATTTTCTACCTTCTGATCAGGAAGCGTATTACAAATCTGAAACGTTCGGCCGCATTCTCGATTACGTACAGCGCCATCCGAAGACGTGCCGCATGCGCGAAACCAGTAAGCGGCTGATCCTGACAGTACAACACGTCAATTCGATCGAAAAAGCGGCCACAATTCTCGATCAGATGGTGTCAATTTTAGAAACTAGTTCCTGATCTGACATCCTGTAACTCAGGCGGGTTCTACATTCCAAACGAGAACTTACATCGTTTTTCGGGATCGAAAACAAAACCTTACTTTTACAAAGTGATTAGGGCGAACTCCCTATAATTTTCTGATCATTACGGCGTTATCCGTAAGCATTCTATTATTATGAGTCTTTCCCTAACCAGGAAGATGCACAAATTAAACAGGTATATGAGCAAAATCACCAGAGCAACCCAATTCGGGTTATCCGTTGCGGCGGCGGCTTGCCTTTTATCGGCTTGCTCGAAGCAACACCCAACGGCAACCAACCCTGGGGGCGAGAGCACAGCAACAGGTTTGGCGTACAACGACGACGAAGGATTTCAGGTAGAGGATTACCTGGAGCAGCCCGAAGGGCCTAACCTGATTCTGATTGAAGGCGGGCGTACAGTGCTGGGTTCTTCTGAAGAAGACATTATTTATTCACGCGACAACTTGGAGCGGACGGTAACCATCCCGACGTTCTACATGGATCAGACCGAGGTGGCCAACATCCACTGGCTGGAATACCTGTTCTATGTACAGCGCGACTCTGCCGAGGAGGTGTACACGGCGGCCCTGCCGGATACCACCGTTTGGTTGTCGGATTTGGCGTACAACGATCCTTATGTAGATCACTACTTGCGCTACCCCGGTTTCCGGTATTACCCGGTAGTAGGAGTTACCTGGGAACAGGCCAACGACTACTGCAAATGGCGTACGGCCGTTGTAAACCAAAAGTTAGCCGAAGATGCAGGCATCGAAGTTCCGGAAGGTGGCGGTCGTATTCCGCTGGAATCGGGCGTTGTGTTACCGGCCTATCGTCTGCCTTCTGAAGCTGAATGGGAATACGCTGCACAGGCGTTGATCGGTACGCAGTATGGCGACGAAAACCAGACGCACAAACGTATTTATCCTTGGGATGGCCATGCGCTCCGTAACCCTTACGGCAAGCAGATGGGTAACTTCCTGGCGAACTTCAAGCGCGGTCGTGGTGACTATGCCGGTATCGCTGGTAAACTAAACGACGGTGCTATGATCACCGATCAGATTTACGCTTACCCCCCGAACGACTTCGGTTTGTATAACATGGCCGGTAACGTAAACGAATGGGTGTACGATGTATACCGTCCGCTGACGTTCCAACAAGTCTCTGACTTCAACCCGTTGCGTCGTGATGGCTACATGGACGAAGCCGATGGCTACGGAAAGGACGATTCTTATTCGCTGATCGATGACCACGTACGCGTCTACAAAGGTGGTTCCTGGAAAGACGTTGCTTACTGGCTCTCGCCTGGAACACGCCGCTACCTGGCTGAAGATTCCAGCACTGCCACCATCGGTTTCCGCTGCGCCATGATCCGCGCCGGTACCAACTACTAATCGAAAATACGATATTGCTCAATAGAAAAGCGGATGACGAGTCATCCGCTTTTTTTATGCTCTATACATTTGCAATGGCCGCGACACTTAGGGAAGCGACACCCGCCGCTACCAACGGTTGCGCCGCTGCTTCGAGGGTTGCCCCCGTGGTAACGACATCGTCTACCAACAGCACGTGTTTGCCTCGCAAGCGAGCCGGATCAGTAACCCGGTATATTCCTTCCGCATTGACCCAACGGTCCAGCCTGTTTTTTTGCGTTTGGGTTTTACGGTCTGCTTCCCGCACCAGCAAGTCGTCTGCATACGCAACGTTCAGCGTGCGAGCGAGCCCTTCTCCGAACATCCCACTCTGGTTATACCCACGCCAACGCTCTCGTTTCTTATGCAACGGCACCGGTACAATCAGGTCGAATGTATCCTTGAAATCATCTATTAAAATCTGTCCGTACCACTCGCCGACGGCCGTACCAATTTCTTTCTCACCTTTGTACTTGAGTCGATGGATGAGTCGCTGTACTTTGCCTTGTTTCGAATAGTGCAGGAGTGCCATGCCATGCTGCAGGGTTACGCGCCCCCAGAGTTTTTGTACCAGCGGGTTTTCGCCGGACTCCTCATGGAAATCGGTTTGGGGCAGAAGGGCACGGCACGTCAGACAGATTAGGTTTTCGCCGGCCACCAACTCGCTGTCACAGGCACGACAGTAATGTGGGTACAACAACGAAACTAAATCGTCGGCATAACACTTTAAAGTAGAGATTACCGTTTGTATTTTATTCATGGAAGTAGATAATCTGGAGTTTCAGTGGCAGCAGGTGGTAACTTGGTTTCGGGATCGTTTTGGTAAAGCGCCCGACCTCAATGCCGTGTTGTTTCTGATCGGTGTACGCGAGTTGGGTCAAGGCTTCAAAAACTTTTCAAAGGAGCAGAAGCAAGACCTGATGCACATTGCCATTTGCCGTGTGTTGAGCCCCTCAGGGTATTACGAATTGGAAGGCCACGACGAAGAAGGCTGGCCCCATTGGCGCTTGGTTCAGAAACTTCCCCGGTATGATTTACTGTCGCAGGAAGAGTTTCTGAAAGCTCACATTATCAGCTACATGCAGGCAGAATTATAACACTTGGTTTTTCATTTTTTTCGTACATACGTCTAAGCTTGGCGCATTAGTATCATCATTTGATCAACTCTTTGTGTTTCGTTAATTTACGTAAAGCGTTGAGGAACTCTATCTTTTGCTTTTCGAGAGGGAACAAGAAGAAGCTGATCGTAGCAGGATCGCTCGTCTTTCTTCCCTAGTGCTGATAATCGATTCACCTCGTTATCGGGTTATCCTTCGGGAGGACTTCATGGTTCCCTGCGCTGCGCAGGTTTTTAGCTCATCGGGCTTGCCCACAATCGGTCGTTAACTCACTACTCCTTTTGCACATGAAAGACCAGCTTCTTTTCACCCAGCTTCGTTCTTATAAAAAGAAGTTTTTTCTCCATGAGCTTACGCGCGGCTTGCTCACCTTCGTAGGATTTCTGCTGGTAGGGTATCTGGTAACGGTAGGGTTAGAGTACCTCGGGCATTTCCCCACGTGGCTACGTGCCATTCTGTTTTTCTCGTTCCTTGGGTTTGTCGTGTATACGCTGGTGCGCTGGATCGCGATTCCGGCTTATCACCTGATCTACCTGGATCGGAACCTGAGTGACGAAAAAGCCGCCGTCATGGTAGGCAAAGCTTATCCGGATATTGCCGACAAACTGCTCAACACCGTGCAGTTGTACCGCCAGGCCGATCAGCAGCAGGATGCGTTACTCACAGCTAGTTTGCAGCAGAAGAGTGCCTTCCTCTCGCGTTTCCGCTTCCCTGATGCGGTCGACATGCGCGATAATCTTCAGTTGCTGAAGTACATCGTCCCGCTGACGTTGTTGCTGGGTTTACTTTATCTTATCATTCCCCAGCTGTTCTCGGAAGGAACTACCCGCCTGGTCCATTACAAACAAGAATTTCTGCCGCAGGCGCCATTTCAATTCCAACTGCTCAACGCCGACCAAACCGCGTTTCGCAACGAAGACTTTACGGTGCGGCTGCAAATGACAGGCGAAGCCCTGCCCGAGCAAGTGTTTCTGATGTCGGACAACCGCCGTTATAAACTCGAAAAGACCAGTGCTAATGAATATGAATACACATTTCGGAATGTGCAGCGCGACCTGAATTTTTCGTTTGTAGCCGCTGGGTTTTCGTCGTCGTCGTATCACGTACCGATGATCTTCCGTCCGGAGATCACGTCGTTCGATGCCGAGCTGATCTATCCGTCTTACCTGAAACGTTCGGCCGAAACCCTCAGTAACACCGGGAACTTCACCATTCCCGCGGGAACGCGTGTCAACTGGGTGTTTCGTGCAGCCCATGTGGATAGCCTCGTTTTCCAGTTTGAAGGCGAGTCGAAGGCAGAAGCCACGCAGATGTCGCCGGCGCTGTTCTCCTATTCGCGCACACTGCTGGAATCTGCAGATTATGAAATCCAGCTGCGTAACGAATACAGTTCCAACCGTGATCGCCTGGCGTATCGGGCTGAAGTGGTGCCTGATCAGTTCCCCTCCATTACGCTGGAAAAGCAAGCCGATACGACCCTGTTTTCCTACCTGGGTCTGATGGGTCAGGTCACGGACGACTATGGACTGACGGGTCTTTACCTGGTTTATCGGGTGCTGGATACACAAAAGCCCGATCAGGAAACCAAGTATCAGCGGCTCAACATCGGCTTGCGTTCTGACCAAGCCAGTCAGAACTATTTTTACTCTTGGGCACTGGACGCGTTGAAATTGCAGCCCGGCCAGGCGCTCGAATACTACGTTCAGGTTTTCGATAACGATGGGATAAACGGACCGAAGTCTTCTAAGACACCCGTGCAAAAGTTTCAGGTTCCTCAGAAAGAAGCCATCCAGGAGCAGCTGGCCAACCAAGCACAAGCTACCGAACAGGATATTCAACAGATCCTCTCGCAAACGCGCCAGCTCAACCGTGAATGGAAAGAAACGCGCGAACGACTCGCCTCCAAAAAGAATCTGACATATCAGGATCAGAAAATGATGGAGGACCTGATGAAGCGGCAGCAGGAGTTAAAAGAACAGATCGCACAAATGCAGGAACAATATCAGTCCCTGCAACAACAGAAAGATCGCTTTTCGAACGAGTCCCCTGAGGTACAGGAAAAAGCCGAGCAACTGGAGAACCTGCTCAGCGAGCTGCAAAATGACGAAACGCAAAAGATGCTGGAAGAGCTTCAGCGGATGTTGCAGGAACGCATGGACCCGCAAGAGCTGCAGAAGATGATGCAGCAGATGGAAAAGAAAGACCGTAATCTGGAGAATGAGTTGGATCGCGCGCTAGAACTATACAAGCGTTTGAAGCTTGACGAGCAGATCGAGGAAACCATCGCCAAGGTTGACGAGATGCAGAAGGAGCAGGAAAACCTGGCCGATCAGGAGAAATCTCAAAAAGCCGACCCAAAAAAAAATAAAGATTCTGCGAAAGAAGGGGAGTCGAAAGACCAAAAAGGAGAGCAACAGACGGGCGATAAAGATCAGCAGAACAAGGAGTCTCAACAGAATGATCAGCGTGCCGGCGACCAAAACAAACAGGACCCGCCTCAACAAGGAAACCAAAACGACAAGCAATCCCCCGAAGAATCACCCAAATCGCAGGAGCAGCTTTCTCAGGAGCAAGAGCAACTCAACAAAGAGTTTGAGCAATTGAAAGAAGATTTCGAGAAGATGAACAAGCTCAACGAGCAACTGGAGCGGCCCAAAGATATGTCGGAAGCGGAATCGCAACGCCAGGATGCCAGTCAGGAGATGCAGAAGGCCCTCCAGCAGTTAAAACAGAATCAGTCGCAAAAGGGACAGCAATCACAAAAAAATGCCGCCCAGAAAATGCAACAGTTGAGCCAACAACTTTCAGAAATGAAGATGTCAATGGCCCAACAGCAGGCAATGGAGAACATGGACGACCTGCGCATGATTCTGGAAAACTTGGTGAATCTTTCGTTCGACCAGGAACAGTTGATGAAAGACTTTCGCTCCATGCGTCAGTCCGATCCCCGTTTTATCGAGCTAGCCCAACAGCAGTTGAAGCTCCGTGAAGATGCCCGAATTGTAGAAGACAGTCTGCAGGCCCTGGCCAAACGCGTCTTCCAGATCCAATCGTTCGTCACTCGCGAAGTGAGTGCCATGAACGATCACATGGATTCCAGCATTGATGCGCTCCGGCGCCGTCGTCCCGCCGAGTCCATGTCCAATCAGCAATACGCCATGACCTCCATGAATAACTTGGCCCTTATGCTAAGCGACGCGCTCAAGCAAATGCAACAGCAGATGGCTTCCATGATGTCCGGTCAGCAAATGATTCAGAGTCAGTCGCAACCGATGCCGGGTTTAGGTGAAATGCAGCAGCAATTAAACCAACAAATGCAAGACCTTATGCGTAGTGGTAAAGACGGGAGGGTGTTGTCGGAACAGCTGGCTAAGTTAGCTTTGCAACAAGAGCAACTTCGCCGAGCTTTGCAGAAGGTAGCACAACAAAATGCGGCGCAAGAGATGCAGCAAGGAGAGAAGGGGATGGGAGGTCAGATGTTGAAAGAGATTCAACGGGAGATGGAGAAGACCGAAGAAGATCTGGTAAACAAGCGGTTGTCATCCGAATTGCTTGAACGGCAAAAGCGAATGACGACACGTTTGCTCGAAGCAGAAAAGGCAATGAAAGAGCAGGAATTAGATCCTAATCGAGAATCTAAGACGGCCAAGAGCAGAAATCCATCAAATTCCCCTAACTTCGAAGAGTACTTAAAATTGCGTCGTCAACAGGTCGAAATTTTAAAATCCGTCAACCCAACGCTCTCTCCGTTTTACAAAGAAGAGACAAACCGCTATTTTTCAAATATACCTTAACCCATGAACCCAATTCGGCTTACAATACCCTCAATTATTGAGAATATTCGTTTGGTTGAGAGCTTTATTGAGAATACTCAACGCGAACTTGGTATTAGTGATGACATCTATGGAAACATTATGATTGCTGTCACGGAATCTGTCAATAACGCCATCAAGCACGGCAACCATAATGATATTACCAAAAATGTCAATCTTACCCTTTACAAAGACGACCATCAGTTGCGATTTGTAGTGCAAGACCAGGGCGAAGGGTTTGATTTTGACAACTTACCTGATCCCACCGCCCCTGAGAACATTCTAAAACCCGGTGGGCGCGGCATTTTCCTCATGAAGAACTTATCAGACGAAGTGAACTTTAATAACAACGGAAGCGAAGTCGAACTGCTTTTTTATGTTGACTGATGGCTTCTAAAATTCAGTTCTTCTACGAAGGTATTTCCTTCAAACTCTCTAATGCTTCTTTTAGCCGAAAGGTTTTAAGAAGCATTTTTGCTTTCTTCGATGTTCCCATTACTCACCTCAATTTTATCTTCATGTCCGATGAAGCCTTGTTGCAGGTAAACATCGATTATCTGAATCATAATTACTTTACTGATGTTATCACGTTTGACTACTCAGAAGAGGAGGCGATTGAGGGTGATATTTTTATCAGCATTGATCGGGTTTTAGATAACTCTAAAACTCAAAACACTTCTTTTGAGAACGAATTGCATCGGGTCATGATTCACGGTGTTTTGCATCTGTTAGGTATGGAAGACAGCACAAAACCTTTGAAATCGCTAATGCGGATGCAGGAAAATGTTTTTCTATCTTTGCTTCCTGACTAACGTTCCACGTGGAGCCATGATGATCGCTCCACGTGGAACATTTCATTCTTGGTTATGTTCAAAAAGTACGACGTCATTGTAGTAGGGGGGGGGCATGCGGGCTGCGAGGCTGCCCATAGTGCGGCCACGATGGGTTCTAAAGTGTTGTTGGTTACGATGAATATGCAGACTATCGCACAAATGTCTTGCAATCCTGCCATGGGTGGCGTGGCAAAAGGACAGATCGTTCGGGAAATTGATGCACTTGGAGGCATGTCTGGCATTATCGCTGACCAGACCGCTATTCAGTTTCGTATGCTCAATCGCTCAAAAGGACCCGCTATGTGGAGCCCCCGTTGCCAAAGCGATCGGATGCGATTCGCAGAGGCGTGGCGGTTATCACTGGAAAGTAATCCTAATGTCGATTTCTGGCAGGAAACGGTCACCGATCTTTTGATAGAGGGGAAAAGAGTAACAGGCGTACGTACCCAATTAGGAATTGAAATAGAGGCCGATGCAGTGGTCTTGACCAACGGTACGTTTCTGAATGGGATCATTCACATTGGTGAAAAGCGGTTCGGTGGGGGTAGAGCTGGTGAGAAATCGGCCAAAGGACTTACTGAGCAGCTTATTCAATTAGGGTTTGAGAGCGGTCGTATGAAAACGGGCACGCCTCCTCGGATCGATGGCCGCTCGTTGAATTATGCAGCGATGGAAGAGCAGAAGGGTGATGAAGAACCCGGGAAGTTCTCCTATCTGAACACCGTACAGCCCATTCAGCAACAAAAGAGTTGCCATATCACTTACACCAATGCGGAAGTACATGACATTCTGAAGACCGGATTTGATAAGTCTCCGATGTTCAATGGGCGAATTCAGGGACTAGGGCCGCGTTATTGCCCCTCTATTGAAGACAAGATTAACCGCTTTGCTGAACGGGAACGCCACCAGATTTTCGTGGAACCTGAAGGCTGGGATACGGTAGAGATCTACGTAAACGGTTTTTCTTCATCGTTGCCGGAAGATGTGCAGTACAAAGCCCTGACAAAAATTCCCGGTTTCGAGAACGCAAAAATGTTCCGGCCCGGCTACGCTATAGAATACGATTACTTTCCGCCTACTCAGTTGGGATACACGTTAGAGACCAAACTCATTGAGGGGCTGTTTTTTGCGGGTCAGATCAATGGGACCACGGGGTACGAGGAAGCCGCTTGTCAGGGTTTGATGGCAGGAATTAATGCCCATTTGAAAGTTAAAGAGAAAGAGCCCTTCATTCTCAATCGCTCTGAGGCCTACATCGGCGTATTGATCGATGACTTGATTAACAAAGGGACGGAAGAACCGTACCGCATGTTTACGTCCAGAGCTGAGTATCGAATCTTGTTGCGCCAAGATAACGCGGATATCCGGTTGACGGAAAAAGGATATGGCTTGGGACTAGCCAGTGCCGAACGCTACGAGCAGGTACAATTCAAAAAAAGCCAGACGGAGTTGCTTGTCGATTTCTTACGACGCGAAAAAGTGGTCCCTGAGGAAGTAAATGCCATGTTGGCGGCAAAGAAGTCGGCAGAAATTTCTGAAAAGGCCTCTTTGATCAACCTTCTGAAAAGACCCTCGATCGAGATCAGCGATTTTCAATTGAATGATAGCTTAAGCGAAGGATTGGCTCAATTTTCGCCTGAATCTATAGAACAGGCTAGCATTCTGGTAAAATACGAAAGCTACATTGAAAAAGAACGTCAGAATGCGCAACGGTTATTAGAAGTAGAAGAAAAGAATATCAATCCAAACTTCGACTATTACCAACTGAAAGCGCTTTCGAACGAAGCAAAAGAAAAGCTTTCCAAACACAAACCTTCTACCTTAGGACAGGCGATCCGCATTAGCGGAATTAAGCCGACGGATATCTCCATCCTGATGGTTTATATGAGCAAATGAAAGAAGCGGTTTTGCAGTGCCCCGCCTGCGGGGCTGAGAGTAGTCAGTTTTCGTTGTACAAAAAGTGCCTCGATTATTCAGTAAGCCACGAATTGTTCAGCATTGATGCGTGCAACAGTTGTGGCCATCTGTTTACCAATCCACGCCCTGCGAATGCGCACATCGGTTCGTATTATCAGTCAGCGGCGTACATATCCCACAGTGATACGAGCCAAGGGTTTGTAAACAAGCTTTACAAATTAGCACGTCAAGCGACCCTATTACAGAAGCGCTCTCTCGTTCGAAAGCTATCTCCCGAGGGGAAGAGGTTGTTGGATGTGGGATGCGGTACTGGCTATTTCGCCGAATTTTGCCAAAGGGGAGGGTGGATGGTAGAGGGAGTAGAACCTGATCCAAAAGCGCGTGAACTAGCTGCCCAGAAAATACATGGAGAGGTTTTGCAACAGATCCAAGAAGTAGCCGGCAACTATCGGTTCGACGTGATAACGCTGTGGCATGTATTAGAACACATGCATGACCTATCCGCCACTTTCAAAAAGCTATGCGAACTGGTGAAGCCGGATGGAAAAGTAGTGATTGCGGTTCCTAATCCCGAAGCGTACGACGCAACTTTTTATCAACACTATTGGGCGGCATATGATGTTCCACGGCATTTGCATCATTTCCAGCCTTCGGTAATGCAGGCATTAGCTAGGAAGTTTGGCTTCCGTGTCATACGACAAAGGGGAATGGTGCTCGACTCTTTCTATGTATCCCTGTTAAGCGAACGCTATCGGAAGGGCAAGTTAACGCTCCCAAGCCTGTTAAAAGCGATGGAAATTGGACTGAAGTCTAATGTAAAAGCTTCCCAGTCTTCTCAATATTCTAGCATTATCTACGTATTAGAAATCGTTTAGTCAACGACTAACCACAGGGAGGCGCGTCTGTAGCCTTTCTATTTACCTATTCTGGTAATTATTAACACCAATCTGTAGTTTTTTATGGGAAAACAGCTGAGTAGCATTTTGCTGATTCTACTCCTAGGCCTCCATTGCCGTTGCGCAAACGTCCGCGCTCCTGAAGGGGGTACACGCGATACCATCAGCCCTGTATTAGTAAAGGTGATTCCTGAAAATGGAAGCATTAATTATAAGGGAAAACAAATTATTCTCGAATTCGACGAGAACGTATCGATTGTAAATCCCCAGCAAAATGTGCTAATAACGCCTTTTAGAGAAGGAATTAAGTTCGATTACAAGGTGAAGCGCAATAGAATTCAGTTAGAGTTTGAAGAAGACTTCCCAGCTAATACCACGACTACGCTCAATTTTGGTGAGAGCATTGAGGACATAACTGAAAAAAACAAGGCTAAAAATGTGCGTATAGCCTTCAGTACGGGCGATTATCTCGATTCACTCTCGATTTCGGGCACCGTGCTGTCTCCTTTAACACAACTTCCTGTAGAAGAGGCATCGGTACTGTTATACGATGCTCAGGATACCCTGACTATTCAAGAGGATAAGCCGCTTTATTATGCCGTTACCGACGAAGAAGGGGAGTTTGTGATCAGCAACTTGGCACCTGGAGAGTATAAAATCTACGCACTGGTAGAAAAAAATAACAACTTGATCTACGATAATGTCGATGAACAAATTGGTTTTTTACCCGACAGTATCCCCTTAATTAGCGATACCAGCGGTATTGTATTGTACTCCATAGCCTCAAATGATGATACGCTTCGCTTAAAAAGAGTCCGGAATGAAAAAGTCAATGTGACTCTGGAAACCAACAAACCCTTTGCGAAGGTCTCGCTTTTTGCAGAATCTACCGGCAAAGAATTGCCCTTTACAACAGAAGCTAATTCGAAAATAAGGCTTTATAAGGAAACAGACTACGTCGATTCCCTACGAATACGAGTGCAGGCGGAAGACTCTATAGGATCGATTTTGGATACGATCGTAAAAGTAAACCTATCGTTGCCTGTCCCAGAGGAAGTCAAGGTAGATACAGTCAAGCAAGCTGCTAAGGCGTCACCCATCGTCGGGACGGATGCTAATCAGTGGGAATTGCAGCTCCCCCTTCCGTTACGCCAAACGTCGAGCGATTCGCTTGCTTTTTTCCTGTACCAAGATAGTACGGTTACGAGTCTGAATGTGGACAGTATTTTGTTTGGCCGTACTAAGCTAAAAATTACCTTACCCACTACTCGCGCTTACGGTCTACTTATTCCTGCGGGGACGCTTTCCTATATCAACGGCCAGACCAATCGTAAAGACAGCCTTACCCTGAAACGCGCAAGTTCTGAAGAAGTAGCCATCGCTCGGGGGAAAGTCAACATGCCGGCGGAGAATATTATAGTGGAACTTGTGAACGATAGGGGAGAAGTAGTGCGCCAGAGTTTGTACCAGTCAGACTTCACGTTTGACAATGTCCGGCCAGGGACATATCAACTTCGCGCTATTGTGGATAAGAACCAAAATGGAAAGTGGGACAAGGGAAGCTTCGCCAGAAAGATTCTTCCTGAAGAAGTCCACTATTATACGAATGCCCAAGGCGATCGCACCATTACCTTAAAGGCAAATTGGGAAGTACGCGACCTTACATGGGGCTGGTGATATACACAATTGCCAGAAGTTATCCACATAAGCCTTTTAAACCCATCTGAAAATCAGCTAGTTATAAAATTACTTATCCACACGAATCTGTGTCCAAGCAGGGGATAAGTGTGGGAAAAGGCGTACTATTTATCCACATCGCAAAAGTCCGATAAAAGAGATGAGGAAAACTCTTTGCTTCTTCACACATCTTTCCCGAAGTTGTCAACACATGCACTCCAAGAAAGAGCAGTGGAAAAACACCGAGTGTCAACACTGTGGATAACTGTGTTAAGTGATTGATATTCACCTCCAAAAGGTTGTTCACAACTTATGCACGAAGTGTGGATAAGTTGCGTTCTACAAGAAATCAATTTCCTAAATCACGTGGTTTTCCACTTATCCACACCCCTAATAGTAGCAGCGGAGGGATTTAAAATTTTAAAAAAATCTAAATGTTAATTATTGCTGTAGGAGGTAAGAAAAACCTGAAAATCGAAGTATGAGAAAAAAAAATACATTTGCATCCGATCCCTCCTGGGTCAGAGTGCTACGAAAGAGCGCTTCTGTTGCCCTTTTGGGGTGTGCCCTGGCAACGAATGCCTGGGCACAAAGCAAAGACCTTGAAATCGCCAAAGAGTATGTCCAAAACGAGGATTACGTAAAAGCTGAAGAGCTCCTGACCAGACTGGCCAAAAGCAAAGAGAACTACTCGTCCATTTACGACGAGTACATGCTGGTGTTGACTGCGCTGAAAAAAGAGGGCGAGAAGGAGAAATTCCTGAAGAAGTACCTGAAGGAACAACCGGACGACCTCAAAGCCCAGGCTGACTACGGACTCTTGTTGCTGAATCAGGGCGCAGAGAAAAGTGCCACGGCGCACCTCCAGAAGTTGGTGGAACGTACGCAGCAAAGCGCGCGTGAAACCGAACAACTCGCCTCCTACCTGTCCGAAAAAGGGCAGAACGGTTTTGCCTTGAAAGTTTACGAAGCCGCTCAAAAAAGCGGACTTGGTCCGTATCATGTGCAAATTTCAAATTTGTATTATTCTCAGGGAGACGTCGATGACGCAATTCAGGAATTAGTTTCGTGGGCGGAAGAAGATCCCGAAGCGGTAGAGAGCGTGCAGAATACCATGCAAAATTTTCTGCGCGACGACAAAGAACGCCAACAACTTGAAAAAATCTTAATTGAAAAAACGCAGAAGAAACCTAACGAAATCGCGTATAACCAACTTTTACTGTGGCTATACATCCAAGACAAAGATTTCTATGGTGCTTTTATCCAGGCTAAAGCCATTGATCGGCGCGAGCGAAAGCAAGGAGGAACCCTGTTCGAAACAGGCGAAATTGCCCTGAAAAATGGCGATTTCGAAGCGGCCGAGGAGATCTTCGGTTACCTAACCAAAGAATACCGGGAAAGCCCGTTCTACTCCATTTCACGACGCTACTACATCGAAGCGAAAGAAGAAGCCGTAAAGCGCATCTACCCGGTGGATGAAGTAAAAATTCAGAACTTGATTCAGGATTATGTACAATTTGCGGCCGAAGTCCCCAACAACGAGGAAGCCTTAAAAAGCTTAAAGAACGTCGCTGAATTGTATGCCTTTTATCTCCACGATTTGAATAAGGCAAAAGAAATCATTCGGGAAATTTTAACTTCTCGTAGAGTGACCGAAGATTTCCTCGCTGATTGCAAGCTTTTGTTAGGGGATGTTTACCTTCTGGCAGGCGAACCCTGGGAATCCACCCTTTTGTACGCTCAGGTGGAAAAATCGTTAAAAGATACCCCCAAAGGTCACGAAGCCAAGCTGCGTAACGCCAAACTGAACTTCTACAAAGGTGACTTTGAATTGGCTCAAGGGCATTTGGATATTCTGAAGATGGCTACTTCGCGCGAAATTGCCAACGATGCCATGGAACTCAGCCTTCTTATTCAGGACAATTTAGCGCTTGATACGAACACAGCGGCCCTGCAGGAATACGCACGAATTGAACTTTTGCAATACCAGAATCAACTGGACGAAGCTTATAGTGCACTGGACAGCATGCTGGTCGTGTACCCCAATCATAGCTTGACGGACGAGATCTACTGGCTCAAAGGACGTATCCTGGAGAAGGAAGGCAAGACCGATCAGGCCTTAACGTTGTACCAGAAAGTTGTGGATCAGTACGGACAAGATCTCTACGGTGACGATGCGCTGTATCGTATCGGACGGGTACAGGAAGAAAAGAAAAAGGATAAGGAAAAGGCTATGGAAGCCTACCAACGCCTGATGCGCGACTATCCCAGTAGCATTCATACGCAGGATGCCCGACGGCGCTTCCGAAATCTGCGGGGCGATGTGTTGAACTAACGCCCAAGTTTTCCCATCTTGAATAGACTTCCTCGGCAGGGAGTCTATTTTTATTTGCCACCAAAGTAGTATGCAAGCATAACATTTTTTGTATATTTACTGAACCCACCAAACGGAGACGGATTTGAAGAAAGAAGAGACCATCGATTACCACATCAAAACTGCCTGGCATGCCATCGCCCGTTGGTACAACGCTGAGGCAGCCAAAGAGGGCTTTACGATGACGATCGGTTACGTGCTCATCAACATCGACGAGAAGCTCGGCACGCCTGCGACACGCATCGGCCCGATGCTGGGACTGGAGATGCGCAGCCTGACCCGCACCCTAAAAAACATGGAAGAAACGGGCCTGATCTACCGTACGAACGACGCGCACGACAAGCGCATGGTACGGATTTGCCTCACCGCAGAAGGCTTGCGCAAGCGAGACATTGCCAAACAAACCGTGCGGGCCTTCAATTACGTTATACGCGAACAGTTTCCTCCGGCCAAGCTTGCTACTTTTTTTGAAGTGATCGGCGAAATGAATCGCCTGATCGAAAACAATCAGCTATCAGAAATCATCAATCACCACCAATCCTATCATCATGGAAATACCTCTGTTAAGTGAAGAAAAGGCGCAGCGCTCGCGCCCACGCGCTGCCAAGAGGACGATCAAACATGTCGCCATTCTGGGGTCAGGCGTTATGGGAAGCCGTATCGCTGCACATTTCGCCAACATCGGCGTAAAGGTGACCCTGCTGGACATTGTGCCCCGTGAACTCAACGAGGCAGAAAAAGCCCAAGGCCTACAACTGACTGATAAAAAATACCGGAACCGGCTGGTAAACGACGCGCTTCAGGCGGCGATCAAGTCTAATCCGGCGCCACTGTACGATGCTGCCTTCGCTAGCCGCATCACCACTGGCAATTTCGAAGACGACATGGCTGCCATCAAAGAGTGCGATTGGGTGATGGAAGTGGTGGTCGAAAATCTGGACATCAAAAAGAAAGTATTTGAGCAGGTAGAAAAACACCGCACGCCCGGCACGCTCATTACCTCCAATACCTCGGGGATTCCGATCCACCTGATGCTGGAGGGACGTAGCGACGATTTCCGGGAGCATTTCTGCGGGGTGCACTTTTTCAATCCGCCGCGTTACCTGAAGCTGCTTGAAATCATCCCAACGCCGGAAACAAAGCCCGAAGTGGTCGATTTCCTGATGAACTACGGTGATCTCTACCTGGGCAAAACGACCGTACTGGCCAAGGATACACCCGCTTTCATCGCCAACCGGGTCGGGGTGTATTCCATCATGGAGGTGATCAAAATCATGCAGGAACTGGACCTGTCTGTCGAAGAAGTCGACAAGCTTACCGGACCTGTCATCGGCCATGCCAAATCGGCTACGTTCCGCACGTCCGATGTAGTGGGGCTGGATACGATGATCAAAGTTGCCGACAACCTCTATAGAGCACTGCCGAACGACGAATCGCGTGGCATTTTCCAGGTACCCGATTTTGTGCGGAAGATGGAAGAAAACAAGTGGTTGGGTGACAAAACCGGGCAGGGTTTTTACAAGAAAACCAAAAAGGACGGGCAAACGGAGATTCTGGCCCTGGACTTGAAAACGCTGGAATACGCCCCCTCCCAAAAGGCCAAGTTCGCCACGCTGGAAACCACTAAATCGATCGACAACCTGCGGAAGCGGTTTGGTGTGCTGCTGAAAGGTCAGGACAAAGCCGGTGAGTTTTACCGGAAAATGTTTGCGGGTCTGTTCCAGTACGTAACGAACCGGATCCCCGAAATCGCCGACGAATTGTACAAGATCGACGATGCCTTAAAGGCCGGTTTCGGCTGGGAAATGGGCCCGTTTGAAACCTGGGATGCCATCGGGCTGGAAAATGGCTTGTCGTTGCTGAAACAACAGGGCAAACAACCTGCAGCGTGGGTAGAGGAGATGCTCACTTCCGGCGCTACGTCGTTCTACAAAGCCGAAGGAGGCCAGAAACTCTACTACGATCAGCAAGACCAGGCGTACAAAGTAATCCCCGGTACGGAAGGACTGATTCTGCTGGATAGCCTTCGCGAAAACTCGGTCGTGTGGAAAAACTCGGATGCTACCCTGTTCGACCTGGGCGACGGGATTTTGGGGCTGGAGTTCCACACCAAAATGAACACCCTGGGCTCCGGTGTGATTGAGGGCATCAACAAGGCCATCAGCCTGGCAGAAAAAGAATACCAGGGCTTGGTGATTGGCAACGAAGCGGCCAACTTCTCGGCCGGGGCCAACCTGGCCATGGTCTTCATGTTTGCCATCGAGCAGGAATACGACGAACTGGACCTGATGATTCGCCAGTTTCAGAACACGATGATGCGCGTGCGCTATTCCAGCATTCCGGTGGTGGTGGCCCCGCGGGGACTGACGCTGGGCGGCGGCTGTGAAATGACGATGCACGCCGACCATGTACAAGCCATTGCCGAAACCTACATCGGGTTGGTAGAAATGGGCGTCGGCCTGATTCCGGGCGGGGGCGGCACCAAAGAATTTGCCCTCCGCACTTCCGATAGCTTCCAGAAGGGAGATCCCGAACTGAACCGGTTGCAAAATGCCTACATGGACATTGCGATGGCCAAGGTCGCGACGTCGGCCCACGAGGCCCGTCGGATGAGCATCCTACGCGACCGTGACCGCATTACCGTCAACAGCAGCCGTCAACTCATCGAAGCGAAAAAAGCGGCGCTGAGCCTGGCTGAAGCGGGCTATACGCACCCGATCCAACGGACGGACATCAAGGTAGAAGGCCGCACCGGCATCGCCCTGTTCAAGGCTGGCGTACACGCCATGCGCATGGGGCGCTACATCTCCGAGCACGACAAAAAAGTGGCCGAGAAGCTGGCCTACGTCATCTGTGGTGGCGATTTGTCCACGCCTCAGGAAGTATCGGAACAATACCTGCTGGATCTGGAACGCGAAGCGTTTCTGTCGCTGTGCGGCGAGCGGAAAACGCTCGAGCGCATCCAGGCGGTGCTGCAAACCGGCAAGCCGATCCGCAATTAAACAACCACCTCAAAACGTCACAAACACATGAATGCATACATTGTAGCCGGCTACCGTACGGCCGTCGGCAAAGCCAACCGCGGCGGATTCCGCTTTACGCGCCCCGATAATCTGGCCGCCGAGGTCATCAAACACCTGATGAAGTCCGTGCCTTCGCTCGATCCGAAACGCGTCGACGATGTGATCGTGGGCAACGCCGTGCCCGAAGCAGAACAAGGCATGCAAATGGGCCGGATGATTTCGCTATTGTCCATGCCCATCGAAGTACCCGGTATGATTGTGAACCGCTACTGCGGCTCGGGCGTGGAAACCATCGCCATCGCGTCGGCCAAGATTCATGCAGGGCAAGCCGATTGCATCATTGCGGGCGGCACCGAATCCATGTCGTTGGTGCCGGTGATGGGCTGGAAAACCGCGTTGAACTACGACATCGCCGAGCACCACGCCGACTATTACATCGGGATGGGCCTCACGGCCGAGCAGGTAGGAGAGAAGTGGAAGATCAGTCGGGAAGATCAGGATGCGTTCGCCTTGCGCTCGCACGAGCGTGCGTTGGCGGCCATTAGGGACGGCAAGTTCAAGGACGAGATTGTGCCGATTACGGTCGAAGAGACGTACCTGGACCCGAAGATGAAAAAGAAGAAGCGCGAGTATGTGGTAGACACCGACGAAGGGCCGCGCGCCGATACCAATCTGGAGGCGCTCAGCCGTCTAAAACCGGTTTTCGCAATGGGAGGTACCGTCACGGCCGGAAACTCGTCGCAGACGTCGGATGGAGCCGCTTTTGTGCTGGTCATGTCCGAGCGGCTGGTCAACGAACTGAACCTGAAACCCATAGCCCGCATGATGAGCTACTGCGCTGCCGGCGTAGAACCGCGCTACATGGGCATCGGGCCGATGGCGGCCGTACCCAAAGCGCTGAAACAGGCAGGCCTGCAGCAGAACGACATCGACCTGATCGAACTCAATGAAGCCTTTGCCGCGCAGTCGGTGGCCGTTATCCGGGAGTTGGATCTGGACCCGGACCAAATCAACGTCAACGGCGGTGCCATTGCGCTCGGCCATCCGTTGGGCTGTTCGGGTACCAAACTGTCGATCCAGCTTTTCAACGAAATGCGGCGGCAGCAGAAAAAATACGGCATGGTGACGGCGTGTGTGGGCGGTGGCCAGGGCGTTGCCGGCATCTACGAATTCCTGAACTAATCCACTTTTTAGAACGATAAACAACCTTAAAAAAACCAGAATAGCATGGAAGAGATGTTAAAAGGCCGCGCCATTAAAGGCGGCGAATTTCTCGTCAAAGACACCGACGCGCAGGACGTTTTTATCCCTGAAGAATTCAACGAAGAGCAGCGGATGATTGCCCAGACGTGCCGCGATTTCCTCACCAAGGAGATCTATCCGAAGCTCGACGAAATCGATAGCATGAAAAACCCGGAATTGATGCCAGAACTTATGGACAAAGCCGGCGAACTGGGCCTATTGGGAACGTCTGTGCCGGAACAATTCGGCGGATTCGGCATGGATTTCAACACGTCGATGCTGGTGGCCGACATCATTGGGGCGGGGCATTCGTTTGCCGTGGCCCTGTCGGCTCATACGGGCATCGGCACCCTGCCGATTCTGTACTACGGCAACGAGGCACAGAAAGAAAAGTACCTGCCCAAACTGGCAACGGGCGAGTGGAAAGCGGCCTACTGCCTGACCGAACCCGACTCGGGCTCGGATGCCAATTCCGGAAAAACCAAGGCGGTTCTGTCGGAAGACGGCTCGCACTACAAAATCTCCGGGCAGAAAATGTGGATCACCAATGGTGGGTTCGCCGACATCTACATCGTCTTCGCTAAGATCGAGGACGACAAAAACCTGACCGCCTTCATCGTGGAAAAGTCGTTTGGCAACATCACGATGAACGAAGAAGAGAAGAAGATGGGCATCAAGGGGTCGTCTACCCGGCAGATTTTCTTCAACGAGACGCCCGTACCGGTCGAGAACATGCTTTCCGAACGCCAGAACGGCTTTAAGATCGCGGTTAACATCCTCAACATCGGTCGGATCAAACTGGCCGCCGCCGCCATCGGTGCGTCGCGGGAAGTGCTCAACAAGGCGATCAATTACGCGAACGAGCGGAAGCAGTTCGGACAGGCCATCGCCAATTACGGCGCCATCAAGTACAAACTGGCCGAAATGGCAACCCGCCTCTACGTTTCGGAATCGGCGGCTTATCGCGCCGGGCAGAACATCGACGACGCCTACGAAAGCCTGAAAGGTGAAGGCATGGAAGAAGCGCAGGCCAAACTAAAGTCGGTCGAGCAGTTCGCCATCGAATGCGCCATCATGAAAGTCCACGGCTCTGAAGTGCTCGACTACATCGTCGACGAAGGCGTGCAGGTCTACGGTGGCATGGGCTTTTCGGCCGAAGCGCCCATGGACCGTTCGTACCGCGATGCCCGCATCAACCGGATTTTCGAAGGCACTAACGAGATCAACCGCCTGCTGGCCATCGACATGATTCTGAAGCGGGGGATGAAAGGTGAGATCGATCTGATGGGACCGGCCACGGCGGTGTCCAAGGAGATCATGTCCATCCCTGATTTCGGAGCCGATGAAGACGAAAGCTTCTTCGCGGCCGAGAAAAAAACGGTGAAGAATCTGAAAAAAGCCCTTCTGATGACGGCCGGTGCCGCTGTGCAGAAGTACATGAACAAGCTGGCTCACGAGCAGGAGATCATTATGAACCTGGCGGATATGCTGATCGAAATCTATACGGTCGAGTCCGCGATGCTGCGGACCGAGAAGCTGGTCGGCAAGCGGGGCGAAGAAGCGTGTCAGGGGCAGATCGACATGACGCGCACCTACCTGTACGACACGGCCGACCGCATCCATTCCTGGGGAAAGAACGCGATCAACGCTTTCTCTGAAGGCGACGAGCAGCGTGTGATGCTGATGGGGCTGAAGCGGTTTACCAAAGTGGCGCCGTTCAACGCGAAAGAGGCCCGTCGCAGGGTCGCTAACGCGATGATTCAGGAAAACAAGTACATCTATTCGGATTTATACTAAGAGCGCTCAGAACGCCTAAAAAAGCCCTCCCGAAAAGGAGGGCTTTTTTTATGACTTCAGCAATTGGTCCAGGGTGGCCTGCGACACGTAATGGTAACCGGGGCGGGCCTGCTGGTAAATGGCACGGGCGCGGGAGAGTTGACCGGTTTCCTTAAACGCCTTGTAAAGGGGGACGAGAAACTTCCGACGGCCCACTTCGGTCAGAAACGCCTCGACGGCATTGTAAGCGGGTGTATACTGGTGGCGGATGGCCAACTCGTACCAGGCTGCCTGAATTTCGGCATTGCCCGATTGGGTAAAGTGAAACGCGTTGTCGAGTGCCGCCATTTGTTCCGATGTTACCTCGCGGGGCAATTGTCGGATAAAATGGAGCCATTCGTGCGAAGACCAATCTTTTGTGGCATTTTTGTTGATAACCCCGCCACTTATCCACAAATGCAGAAAGTTATCCACTTCTGCAAACTTGGCAGCATCTATTTTCGTAGCGTTTTTCGGAATCCCCACCCCATAAATCCACTGATTTACCTGCAACGAATCGAAAGCGCCCGCTTCTAAAAAATGTTCCTGCAGGTAAGTAATAAACCGCTCCGTATCCATCGTCTGGAATTTATGATCGGCGAAATACTGCCGTAGAAAAGCATCAAACCGGTCGCGTCCGACGTGCTCTTCCAGCAGGCGTAGCAGGAAATACCCTTTTTCGTAGGCAATGTCGTTCATCCCGTCATCCGGATTGCGTCCTTCTAACGCTAACTTCAACTGCGTATCGGCACTTTCCGTCCCCAGCTCAGCTACGGTATGTTGCAGATCCTGCCAACCGAGTGCCTCCAGCATGGCGGCGTAATCCGAACCGTACAGCGCTTCAATGATGCGTCGCTCAAAATAGACCGTAAACCCTTCGTTCAGCCAGAAATCGTTCCAGGTCGCGTTGGTCACCAGATTGCCCGACCACGAATGGGCCAGTTCGTGCGCCACGAGGCTCGTTAGGGAACGATCGCCTGCCAGAATGGTCGGGGTAGCGAACGTCAGGCGCGGATTCTCCATGCCGCCAAAAGGGAAGCTGGGCGGCAGCACCAGCAGGTCGTAGCGTTCCCATTCGTAAGGCCCATAGAGCGTTTCTGCAGCCTCCAACATGTGGGGGAGTTCTGCGAACTCATACGCTGCCTTTTCGATGGTTTCCGGCTCGGCATAGACGCCTGTACGCTCGCTGATCGGTTCGAATACCAAATTGCCCACCGCCAGAGCGATCAGGTAAGCCGGAACGGGCTGTGGCATGTGGAAGTGGTACTCACCGGTACTGCTGCGTTCGGTGGGGTTCACGGCGCTCATCACGGCCATCAGGGCTTCAGGCACTTTCAGGTGAGCATTGTACGTAAAGCGGATACCGGGACTGTCCTGTACCGGAATCCACGAACGGGTCAGGATGGCTTGCCCCTGGGTAAACAGAAACGGATGCTCTTTTCCGGCCGTTTGTGCCGGCGAAAGCCATTGCAGCGCCGCGGCGTCAGGGGTGGTCTGGTAGTAGAGAGTGACGCGGCGGGTGTCAGGTAAAATTTTCACCTTCAGGGCGCGCCCTAGCGTAGCGTCCTCCGGCTCCAGGCTGAACTCGGTGGCCACTTCGGGGGCTCCGATCGTGACATGCTCCACGTTCAGCTGTTGCGTATCGAAGAAAATGGCATCGGTACCGGTCTGGTTCACTATATCGTAGACGGCTTTTCCGATCAGTTTTTTCTCTTCGAAGCGTACCGAAAGCGTCAGGTCCAGGTGACGAACCACAGCCTCGGTCGGTCGGGCAAATGTATGAGAATCGGGCGAAGGGGAGACAACGGGAGTAGACATGGAAGTAGTAGAAGTAGACGTGACGCTACACGACGACAGAAACGCACCGGCGATTCCTGCGAATCCTACCGAGCGTAACCAGGCGTGGATCGAAACATGTGGTGGCATAGAAATCAAAATCGAAAGACCAAAGGTACGCACCAGCAAGCAGGCGTAGGTAAAACAAAAAAGCCGACCTGTAGGGCCGGCTTTCTCTGCAACGTGGGGTTGCTTAAAAATATTTGACGCGCTCGTCTTCAATGTCCGATTTTTCGCGAATCACTTGCGAAACCGCGTATTGGGTCCGGCTGCCGAGCCGCTGTTCTACTTCGCCTTTGTACGTGTTGTAGTCAGCAATTTCGGCCGCGGGCTCTTTGGACGTCACTTCCAGAATGGCGACGCCGTTGTCACCGGCAACCGGTTGCGACACGTTGTTGGGCTCCAGGGCAAAAGCCGCGCCCAACAGAAGCGGATCGACGCCGATGCCGGGCAGAGAACCTGATCCCAGCGTCACGTCGTTGGCCGAGTTCACCGTAGCACCGCTGCCATATGCCTTCGCGATAGCATCCAGGTCTTTCTCCGAAATCTCTTTCAGACGGGCTTTGATCTGTTCGGCTTTCTTCTCTTTGATGACCTCGCTTTCCACTTCGCTACGCACATCGGCCAGCGCAGGGGTTCCGGCTTCGGTTTTGCCGGTCAGCACGGCGACAATGTACTGGTCGTCCGCTTCGAACACACCCGATACATCGCCCACTTGCGCGTCGTTGAACGCCCAGCGGATCATGTCGCGGGCGCCGCGTCCACTGATGTTGTTAACGTACTGGGCGTTTTTCTGAATCCGGGAAGCGGTGAAACGGTTGACCGCAGGATTCTCCTCCTGCAAACGATCGAACGCTTCGGCACCGGTGGCCGTACCGGCAAAGCGGCTGGCCTCGCGATACACTTGTTCGCGCGACCCTTCGCTCGCTTCCAGTTCGCGCTGCACGGTGTAAAGCTTGTAACGTTTGCTGTCCTGCGGCTGGGTTACTTCAATGATGTGGTAGCCGAAGTTGGTTTCGACCACGTCGTTCAACAGACCGGTGCCCTGCTTGGCGAAAACCGCATCTTCGAAAGGCTTCACCATGCGTCCTTTGCCAAACCAGCCCAGATCGCCGCCCCGCGTGGCGGTGCCGTCGGTGCCGTACTGGCGGGCCATCTCTGCAAACGAAGCACCGCCTTTGATTTCGCCCAGGATGCGGCGTGCTTCCTTCTTGGCGAGTTGCTTATCCGCATCGGTATCGGCGGCAGGTTTAATCAGGATGTGGCTGGCGCGTACGTAAGACTCGCCTGTTTCGTCGGTTTCGCCAATCTTATAGAGGGCCAGTGCGTTGCCGTTGGTGAACGGTCCGTACACTTCGCCAGTCTGTAGCGTGAAGCTGGCGTCGGCCAGTTCGGTCGGTAATTCCGACGGCATGACCAGACGAGGTGCTACCGAGACATCAGAGTTATTAACGGCAAATACTGAGTCGTTTACGGCCTGCTTGAATTCTTCTTTCAGTTGGGCGAGTTCGCGGTACACCGCGGCGCTGTCTTCTTTCGAAGCCGAAAGTGGGAACACGACGTAATCGAAGGTGCGGGTGTCTTCCTGCTTGAACTCCGAAGCGTGAGCTTTCAGGTAAGCATTCAGATCACTGTCCGATACCTGGATGGTAGAATCGGCCACCGAACGGTACGGCACGTACACGTACCGCAGGCTGGCTTTGGCGCTTTGCTTCTGGTACTCGCGCTGCGCTTCTGCTTTGGTGATGTAGTTGGTGGAGGTCAGCAGGTTTTCGTACTTCGTCTGGAGGCGGTTCGGAATCAACTGGCTCTCGAAATTGAGCCACATCATCTGCTGTTCTGGTGGAACTTGTCCCGCTTTCAGGGCCGAGAGGAAGGTACGAATACGCTCCCCGTCAAATTCGCCGGTTTCGGGATCGGAGAACGACTGGCGGACCCAGGGGTGGATGTTATTGCCCTGCACCATGTCGTACTGCTCGTCGGCAGTGACTTCCAGCCCCAGCGCTTCGAACTGCTTCTGGTACGCTTTTTCGAAGATCAGCTGGTTCCAGGCTTGCTCGCGGATGGCGGGCATTTGAGCTTCCGACGGCGGCGTCCCTCCGTTCTGGATCGCCATGTTGCGGGTAAGTTCGTCGACTTTCGCCTGATACTCCTGCAACGTGACGTCCTCGCCGGCGATTTCGCCTACCAGCTGCTTGTTGTTGCCCAGTAGCATGGAATTCGGGCCGAACAGGTCGCCAAGGATGAAGGCCACCATGGCAATCAGCACGAAAACGACCGCAATCCACGACTTATCGCGAAGCGTTTGAATAATTGACATAAGAGCACAAATTGGGTTGATAAAAAGGTTTGCAAAATAACGAGGATGAAGCAAAAATAACAAGCCTAAGGACTTGTTAATCTTCCTCTTGTGGCGTAAGAACTGTCACCTGAACGGTATCGATCCGTGCGTCCTGCATGGACGTGATCGTGAACCTAAAGGGCTGAGCATCAATAACCTCGCCAACCTTGGGGAGGTCTTCTTCGATGGAAATGATGTACCCCCCCAGCGTTTCGTAGTCGCCCTCGGGGATGTTCCACTGGTATTTTTCGTTCAGGTAGTCGACTTCGTGGCGTGCGCTGAGCAGATAGGTATGGGCATCGATCTTCTGTTCTACCCAGTCTTCTTCGTCGTGTTCGTCCTGAATTTCTCCGAAAATTTCTTCCATCACGTCCTCAATCGTCACCAGCCCGGACGTACCGCCAAATTCATCCACCACCAGAGCAATGCTTTTGTGTTCGCTGATGAACTGCACCAGCAACTCTTTGGCATGTAAGGTTTCGGGCACGATAATGATCGGAGAGATGATTTCTTCCAGGGTTTGCGGCTTTTTGAAAAGCGCCGACGAGTGGCAGAATCCTACAATGTCGTCGATGTTTTCCTTGTAAACCGGGATGCGCGAGTGGCCGCTTTCCATAAACACCTGCTTCAGTTCCTCCAGGCCATCTTCTTTATCAATCGCCACGATGTCGGTGCGGGGAATCATACACTCCCGCACGCGTAACGATTTGAATTCCACCGCATTGCTGAAGATACGGGCGTTGATCTCGGCGTCTTCTTCCTGTTGCGGGGTGGTGATGGTATTCTGGATGTAATTATTGACGTCCGTAATGCCGAATACGGGCCGATCTTCCGAATACTTCATGCGGAACAGGTGTTCGATGACCAGCCGCGCCAGGTTCACGATCAGAAACACGAACAGGTACATAATGCCGTAGATAATCGCCAGCGGGACCACCAGGGCCGACAACATCCGGTTCGGGTTGATCATGAACAGGCTCTTGGGCAGAAACTCGGCAACGGGCAGGACGATCAACGTCGAGATGATGGTTTGCAACAGCAGAACACCGATGTCGTTATTGAGCACCGGTTCTAGCCAGGGATTGAGCACCGCGGCCATCACGATGCCGTACGCACTGATGGCGATGGTGTTGCCAATCAGCATGGCGGCAATGAACCGGGAGGGGTGGGCTACGAAGTAGGACAGGATGTAGCCGGCCAGCGTGCCGCGCTTCCGCTGCAGTTCGATGACCAGTTTGTTGGAAGAAACGAAGGCAATCTCGATTCCTGAAAAGAACGCGGAAAGCAGCAGGAAGAGTGCAATGAGCAGGAATTGAACGTATTCCATCTATTTTTTAGAGGCATGCCGCGACTTGCGGGATGGGGGAGGAGTAGGGGGTGGTGGGGCGTCGTCGGGTTCGGGTCGCTGTACGAGTCGATACGCCAGAAAAGCACCTCCGCTGATCATAAACACCCAATAGCTATTGGCAATTCCTACCATGAAGGATTGATGTACGCCAATCACAAAAGTAGCAACACTGATAGAAAACCAAACGATCGGCCAAAACTTCATTCTTCGTCGGGCACGGCAATGGTACCGCGCAGTTTTTGGATTTTGTACGGAGAGAAACGCTGGTTGGTCACAAGCCCTTCGCCGAGCAGGATTTCTTTTGGCGTTTCGATCCGCACAAATTTATCGGTATAAATTTTATCCTCGCGTTGGTTCCAGAACAACTCCTCGGTTTTCAGGGTTTCGTGTTTCTCCAGATTGATCACAATTACGTTGCCGTAGGCTTTGTACAGCGAGGTAGCTTTTTCCATATGGGCCGAATCGGCCCGGAGGGTAGAGGTTTTTTCGCCCTCGGGGCTGAAAAATTCGATGTAAATCCCGCGAGGAAAATCCTGATCGCCGCTCTGGAACTCCTGTTGCAGTGGCGCTTCCATCCGCATCCGAAGCTGCGCCGAGTCACTGTACAGGGTTTCGATGTTCTCGGCTTCGAAGCGGGGGCCTTCGTATACCTGCATCGCCTGTAACGAAGGGCTATTGTCCTGACAGGCCACCAGCGTGCCTCCGATCATCAACCACACAGACCACCCGGATAGTAATTTGGACATGTGCTTCATAGCGCTTGCAATCCGTAAACATAAAAAGGTCAACGTGGGGTACACGCTGACCTTTTGAGAAAATTGTGCGTCGACTTAGTTATCGGAAGGACGGGTTTGCAGCGTGACGGTTTCGCCAATCCAGCAACCCGTGTTCATCTTCTGTCCTTTTTCGTAACCCTGCGTGAAGATTTCGGAAGCCGAAGGGAACTGGGCCTTGGCTGTGCTCATCTTGCGGCTGGCACCGGCGGCCTGGTATTTCTCGTAGGCCGCGATGAAGACCAGACGCTTCTCAACCGGGTTTCCTCCAGAACAATCGTTGTAGCTGTTGAAGTACAGGTCACCGATCAGTTCATTGGCAGGAGCTTTTTTGCTGGGATCGGCCGAAGCCGCTTTCAGGGCAGTGGAGCGTGCCGACTGGCGCTGTCCCAGGTCACTTTGCAGCTGAGCTACTTCCAGCAGAACGTCACCTTTCTTGGTGTTATCGTCCGCCAGTTCGGCGGCTTGATTGTAGTATTCCATCGCCTTGTCATACTCCTTGTTGCTCCGCAAGATGCGGCCGATTGTCTTAGACCAACCGAACGTAGGTTCCGCTTTATTGAGGATAATGGCGGCTTCCAGGAACAGGGGATCATCCGTGCACTTACCCGTATACATCAGGCTGGCAATTTTCTTTGCCAACACCGCGTCCGACGGGTTTTCTTTCAGTTTCGGACCGAAGTTGTTCTTAACGAACTCACAGTCGATGTTGACGCAACCGGCCAGCAGACCATCGGTAATCTCCTTTACCTGCTCCCACGAGTCTTTGTACTGACCCGAAGCACCTGCTTCGTAAGCGGCTGAAATCTGATCGTAGTTGGCCAGTACGTCTTCGTCAGTGAGGCGCCCTGCATTTTTCTCGTTGCAGGTCAGTTGCATAAACGGAATGGCGTTCTGTACGTAGACATCGTTCTTATTCAGATCGAAAATCTTTTTGTATAACTGGTACAGCTCCTGCTGTTTGTCAGAGCGATCTTTGAGGTACGTATAGGCTTTCAGCCCCTTGCGGTTCATCATGTCGGCTTCTGCATCACCGTACTGAACGCGAACGTCGTACAGCATCAGGGCTGTGTCTTGCAAAGCGGCTTTTTTGGTAGCATCGGTAGCGGCATCGGCCAACCCTTCGTAAATCTGGTTGCCTTTGATGTAGATCAGCTTGCCCAGTTTGGGGGCATGTTGCCACAGCCAGAGGAAATGAGGCTTGGCGGCTGCATAATCTTTCGCCGCGGTTAAATCTTTCAGTTGAACATACTCAAGACGCGCCTGATCAGGGTTGTCGCCCCAATCTTGGGCCATCACCAGGCTGCTGCAGCTGAAAAGAAACAGGAGTGCAAGTGCTAATTTTCTCATTGTCTATACTAGAAATTTAATTAATCCAACTTATACCGGCGGAACCACCGTGAATCGCTGAGCGTGAAGCCGACGCTGCACCGGAAGTACTTTTCCTGCAATAGGTTGTTGCTTGCCGTCCCGCGTTGCCCCAAGGTAAAGGCTACATTGATTCCCGACTGATTCTTGTTTACGGGAAAGGTTAATCCAAAATTAATGCCAATATCGTCCAATTGTGTATTGTTGAATACCAGCGGCATTTTTTCGTAAGAGAAGCCCAGGCGGTACACCATCAGTTCGTAATACTTCGGCAGACCACCCGTACCTCGGGCGGGAGACCACTCTGCACCCGCACCTATCAAATACGAATTTTGAAAGCTACTGTTACCATCCATACCCTGATAATTGCTCCACTCGCGGTAGGCGTAATCGGCCGAAATTGACCAGTAGGCCTTCCGGAGACTCACCTGGCTAAAGCTAAAGCCACCCCGGTACGAAGCGGGGATGCGTATCGCGCCCTGACGATCCTGCGTGAATTCCGGTAACGTATCCGTCACCGATCCATCGGTAACACCGGGGGCTACTTTCCGCACGACCATCTGCTGATACTGCGTTTTGAGATCGGTCTGTAGATCATACGTAGCACCGAGGCTGAGGTAGTAATCGCTGAAAAGTTTCTTTTGCCAGGCCGCCCCAAACCCCACCGTCAGGTCGGATACCCGGCGGCTCAGCGTACGGCCTACGGTCAGCGTGGCGGCGTCGGTGGTCAACAGGCGCAGGTCCTGATGGGTTTCGATGTTCCCGAAAATGTAACTGACCTGAAAGCCTACCGAAAATTGCTTTCCAATGCGCGATCCGCCCGCGACAAAAGCGCGGTTCAGCCCCCCGCTGCCGTAAAGCTGCTCGAAGTACTCTAACGTGTCGCCCGGCGTAGAGCGTTGCAGGTTGATGTTGTAGTCTACGTTGGAATAGGGAGCAATGCCCACGGCCAGCGCACCCCGGTTGTAGAGTACCGGGAAGGCAAACGTGATGTAAGCCAGGTTGGCGTTGAACACGTTGCGATCCACGCTGTCGCTGACGATTTTTTTCTGTTGCCCGACCAGACTGGATTCGAAGATGGTCGCTCGCGAATTGTGGTACAGTAGGGCCGGGTTGAGCACGTTCACAAAATCGGCACGCCCGGAGGCCACGCCCGACTGACCCAACGCCATGTTGCGTTGCAGCCCCGCCGGGGTAAGTTCGCCAATGCCAAATCGGGAGTAGGGAGCATTACCAGGATTGTCGATTTGTGCCATTCCCTCATAACTGAGAAAAAGACCAGCACATAGAAGTAATAATCCCTGCTTTTTTAAGCGATACATTAGGAATCAAAAATACGGTTTAGGCCAATACATACATGGTGCCGAACTACAAATATCGGCGGTTTTATCAGGTTTTCAAATAGGATGTGTCCTGAATACACATTAGAAAGCGCTGCAACATGCAACTGTCGGAGCATCCGAAAGGCCGCGGTCGCGTCCTCCTCGGGGTTTTCGGCACTGCGCTCCCGAAGTTGTAATTTTTTGAGAGCACTCCACAGCTTCTAGTACTAACGGAAGCAAGCTGCCGAAAGTATCTCCTTTCAAGAACGACGGGTAGTTCAGGAAAAACGCGGTAGGTTGATGGCGAAAAATCGTTTGTGAAAAGCCAGGGACCGCGGCACCACGGTGAGGGAACTCTGCAGGTCGCCACAGAAGGGTAATCCCTTGACTTACTGACCGTTGAAAACAAGGATAAAAGAAGGTAAAAAATTTTATATAAAAAATAATCCGGGTGGGCACGTTTTCGTTACCAAACGGGTTTCAAGCTAACTTCTTCCCACCGTTGTGCCCATCCGCGCTAGTACCACCGCCTGCCTGGATAAGCACCTGTATCCTGCCCACCCAAAAATCGTACAAGCCAAAGTAACTAGTAAATCACGTTACAAAACTTACACAAAGGAGTTTTGAGGCGAAATAAGCTATATGCAACTGATTTTATCCCAGGCAGATGCTCTTGCGAAACGAGTGGCTGCTTACTTTCAACATACTTTCCAGCGGAAATCGATTCGTATTCTGTGGGTTAGCGCCGCCGTAGCGCTGGTCTTGCCCCTGGTTTTCCTGTGGGCCATCGAAATCAACGCCTTGCACCTGTTTGGTCCAATGCCGGGCATGGCCAAGCTGGAAAACCCCAAAATCGCGGTGCCGTCTTACGTCTTCACGTCCGACGGACAGCTCTTGGGGAAATATTTTCGGGAAAACCGCAGTCCGGTCGAGTTCAGCGATCTGCCTCCGCACCTGATCGAAGCATTGCTGGCGACCGAAGACATCCGCTACCGCGAACATTCGGGCATCGATCCGGAGGCGTTGGGCAGTGTGGTGTACTATAGCCTGAAAGGAAAAAACCGGGGCGGCAGCACCATCACGCAGCAGCTTACCAAAAACCTGTACCGCACCCGTGGCGAAGAGGAGCAAGGTTACCTGTCCAGCGTAAGCGGACTCGGCACCCTGATCTACAAACTTAAAGAGTGGATCTTGTCAGTCAAGATTGAGCGGGCCTATACGAAAGAAGAGATCCTCACGATGTACCTGAACACGGTGGCCTTCGGCAGTGAGGCGTACGGGGTGAAAACCGCCGCTAAGACTTATTTCAGCAAATCGCTCGACAGCCTGACTGTAGAAGAGGCCGCCACTCTGGTCGGTCTTCTGAAAGCCACCACAACCTACAATCCGCTGATTCACCCCGACCGCTCACGAGAGCGACGTAACGTGGTACTGGCGCAAATGGCCAAATACGGTTACCTCTCGGCTGCGGAGGCCGACTCGTTGCAAGCGCTTCCGCTGGTGGTCGAACCCACGCTGGAACGCGTGGCCGATGGGCCTTCGGGCTATTACCGCCATGCGTTGCAACAGAACCTGGAGGCATGGTGCGAAGAAAACGGCTACGATTTGTATACCGACGGCCTGATGATTTACACGACGCTCGATTCGCGCGTTCAGGCCCATGCCGAAGCGGCCGTCAAAAAACGCATGTCGCAGTTGCAAGGTGTATTCAACGAACACTGGCGCGGGCAAAATCCCTGGATCGATGGTCGCAAGCGAGAGATTCCTAATTTCATCGAACAGGCCGCGCAGCGCACCAAAACGTACAAGTATCTCGCTGAGTCGTTAAAAGGCGATTCGGTGGCAATCTGGCGCGCCATGAACGAGCCCCATCCCATGCGTATCTTCACCTGGAACGGCGAAGTTGATACGACCCTGAGTACCCTGGACTCGCTTCGCTACTACAAGAAATTGCTGCATACGGGCTTTATGGCGATGGACCCTTACAACGGACACATCAAAGCGTGGGTCGGTGGCATTGATTACGGGCATTTTCAGTACGATCACGTGCAGCAGGCCAAGCGCCAACCCGGTTCTACGTTTAAACCGTTTGTGTACGCCGCCGCGTTGGAAGAAGGCTATTCGCCCTGCGATCGGTTTGTAGACCAGCCCGTTACGGTACGCTATCTGGAAAATGGTGAGAAAAAAGCGTGGTCCCCGCGCAATGCCGACTGGGTGTTCTCGGGTCGTTCCATGTCGCTGCGGTGGGCCATGGCCAAGTCGGTGAACAGCATTACGGCCCAGCTTACCGAGAAAATCGGGTGGGACACGGTGGCCGATTACGCCCGCCGGATGGGCATTGACAGTCCGCTCGAAGAAGTGCCTTCCATTGGGTTGGGCTCCAGCGATGTCTCCGTGTACGAAATGGTAGGGGCTTACGGCACCTTTGTCAACGGGGGAGTATGGACCCAGCCGATTCTGTTGGCGCGCATCGAAGACCGCCACGGCAACCTGATTCACGAGTTTGTGGCCCCACGCCGCCGGGCGATCAGTGAAGAGACGGCTTACCTGATGACGTACATGCTGCGCGGCACGTTGGAAGAGCCCGAAGGGACCGCACAAGGGCTGTGGGCGTACGACGTTCACCGCGGTAACCAGATTGGTGGCAAAACCGGCACGTCGTCGAACTACTCGGATGGGTGGTTCATCAGCGTCACCAAAGACCTGATTGCAGGCACCTGGGTCGGCGCAGAAGACCGTTCTGTGCACTTCCGGACCTCGTCCCTGGGCGAAGGTGGTAAAACAGCGCTGCCCCTGGTCGGAGAGTTCCTGGAGCAGGTGTACGACGACGACAGCTTGGGCTATGCCTTCGGGAAGTTCAACAAGCCTGAGGCGGAAATCAAAAAACAGTACCAGTGCCCGACCATCATTCCGGAACCGATCGACATAGCGATCGATTCGGTCGTCATCGAGGCCAAGCGAGTACAGCCGTTGCCGCTTGGTCCTACTCAGGCCAAAGCAGAACCTGCGTTACCGGTGGTCGGTGGCATCCGTAGCATCGTCCAGACAGAAGGTAATCGTGCTGTCCGCAACCAGGAGTGAGGCGCGTTGCTCAAATAACCTCGGAGTCACGTTCAATTTCAGGTCCAGCGCTTCACCCGCCTGTTGCCGGAGGCTATGCAACCACGCCGTGACTTCCTCGGCGGTGGTGAATGCCTGGAAAGTGGTCACGCGGTCTACGCCCGTAGCGACACAGAGGGCCAGGGCCAATTCGATTTCCTCAGAAGTCATTTGTTTGTGATCCAGCGCTACGGTCATGAACGCTTCACGGTCGTGCAGCCCTTGCGAGAGGCGGGCAAGCTCGGGTTTTACCCAACCCGCCTGCTGGTCGCGCAGTGCCATCAGGTTCAGCGTCACTTCCAGTTCGGTGGCTCCGTCGCGTAAGGCGACCTCGGCTTCCCGCAGCTTGACTTCAGTTCGCTGATGCCCCCACGGATGCCCGACGGTGCTGCACAGCCGAAGGGCGTTTCCTGCCAGATCGCGCCGTACTTTCTTGACCCACCAGGGAAAAACAACCATGCTGTCATAAACATGGTCCACGGCTTTTTGGGTGGCGTATTCGATATAAGATGCCCCCGCGTAGGGGGACAGGCAGCGTAATTCGGTTCTAAATGCCATATTTTCAGCGACTACGGCTTCATAAAATGCGGCGAAGCCATGCTTTTAATTTGCTATTGCTGGGAGTAAACCCTTCTTTTGCGCAACATCATACGATGCGGAGGCCCCTGTCAGCTTCCTGATTGCTCGCCATCGAAATAACTTTTATGAAAAACAAGCACACCTACAACCTGGGTGTCATAGGCAACTGCGCATTTCTGGCCCATATCGACGACCACGCCAACGTTGCGTGGATGTGCTGGCCTTCGTTCGACAGCAGCTTCGTATTCGGAGCGCTGTTAGACAAGCAAAAAGGGGGGGAGTTCCGGGTCCGCCCCAACAGCGATCAGTACCAGACGCGACAGTACTACCTCCAGAATACCAACGTATTGTGTACCGAGTTCGATACGGCTTCCGGACGATTCCGCGTAACGGACTTTGCACCGCGTTTTCACCAGAACGAGCGGTACTACAAGCCGCTGATGATGATCCGGAAAATCGAGCCGCTCGACGGCCAGCCGCAGATCAGCGTGTCGTGTCGGCCGGTAGGGGAGTACGGGGAGCTGGTGCCCCAGGTGAACATGGGCAGCAACCACCTGCAGTTTACCAACCTGGAGAAGGACGTGCGCCTGACCACCAACATTCCGCTGAATTACGTCAAAGACCAGCGTGATTTCCTGCTGACTGAACCTAAATACCTCGTATTGACGTGGGGCATCCCGATGGAAGCGCCTCTGGTCACGACTTCGGAGGATTTCCTGCGCAAGACCATCCACCACTGGCGCGAGTGGGTCCGGCGGTGCCAGATCAAACCGTATTGGCAGGAAGAGATGATTCGCTCGGCGCTGATTCTCAAAATCCACCAGTACGAGGACACGGGGGCCATCATTGCCTCGGCGACTACCAGTCTGCCGGAAGCGCCCGGATCGGGCCGTACGTGGGACTACCGCTATTGCTGGATGCGCGACAGTTACTACACACTCAAAGCTCTTAACGACATCGGTCACTTTGAAGAGTTGGAACGGTACGCAGGCTACATTCAAAACATTGCGTTCAGCGATACGGGGCGCTACAGTCCCGTGTACTCGATTCTGGGCGACGGTAACTTTCCGGAACGCGAGCTGGCTTTATCCGGCTACGAAGGCAACCGGCCCGTGCGGATCGGTAACCAGGCTAAAGAGCACATTCAAAACGACGTCTACGGACAGATTCTGGTGTCGCTCCTGCCGCTTTACGTTGACCAGCGGCTGGTAGGCCCCGAGCGGAATACCATGCCGAACCTGATCATGCGCCTGCTGCGCTTTATTGAGCGCACGATGGACGAGCCGGATGCGGGCCTCTGGGAATTCCGGAATTTCAGCCAACGCCACTGTTACACCTTCCTCTTCCACTGGGCCGGGAGCTCTGCCGCGCTGAAAATCGCCCGTTTGTTGAAGCACGAAGAGATGGAAAGCCTGGCCTCGCGGCTGGTGCGGATGTCGGCCCAACAGATCGAAAAATGCTACCGCCCCGAGATGGGAGCATATGCGCAGGCGATCGAGACGAACAATATGGATGCCAGCCTGTTACAGATGATTCCGATGGGGTATCTGGACAATCACTCGGAGCGCGCCATCCGACACGTAGAAACGCTCGAGAAGGCCCTTAAAACGCCTGAGGGACTCTTCTATCGCTACCTGCATCAGGACGACTTCGGCAAACCGGAAACTACGTTCTTGGTATGTGCTTTCTGGTACGTCGATGCGCTGGCTTGCATCGGTCGCATCGACGACGCAGTTCGGTACTTCGAAAGCCTGTTGAAGTTTACCAATCACCTGGGTCTGCTCAGCGAAGACGTTGAAGCGACGTCAGGTTCGCAGTGGGGAAATTTCCCGCAGACCTACAGCCACGTAGGGCTGATGAATGCCGTGAACCGGATTGCCGCCCGCATCGACAAGCCGCTGTTCCTGTAACACCGGCCGAATGCAAAAGCGTCCCCCTTTTACTGACACTGCGTCGGTAAAAGGGGGACGTTTCTTTTAAGCTTAGCTTATAGATACTTAGGCCGTAGTCGTTTTGTGGACGCCGTTCTGATGGCTTTCGACGTTAGAGGCGAGGTTCAGCGCGCGCAGCAATTTGCGTACGTCCTCTACCGAATCGATGTGAAAACGCGCAATGGAATCCTGATAGCCTACACGCAAGGTATACGCTTCGGCATTGGTCTCACGGAACACGTCCTCATCGGTGTAATCATCACCGATGGCCAGTACCAGATCCCAGTTGTCGGAATCGAGCCACTCTTTGGCGGCCGTGCCTTTGCTAATACCCGACGTTTTAATTTCGATAACTTTTTTGCCTTCGATCACCTGTAGGTTCAGCGCCGCCACCCGGTGAGAGAGAAGTTCGGTCAGTTCGTGCACGCGCATCTCGCCCAATCCCGAGTCTACCACCCGGTAGTGCCACGCCAGCGAATATTCTTTCTCTTCAATGAAAGAGCCCGGTGTCCGGTCTACAAACGAATCGAGAATGCTGCGGATGTCGTCCTTCCAGCCTTCCTGCGGCTGTTTCAGGATCTGCCACGAGTCATCGCCGCGTTTTCCCCATACGCCGTGCTCGGCAATCATGTCGACCGGCAATCCTTTCAACTGCTCTTCCAGGAAACTCTTGTCGCGTCCGCTGATGACCACCACTTTGTTGTCGGGGTCTTTGCCCAGTTCGCTGAGCAGCGTGCGTAGTTCGTTGTCAGAGCGTGTGCTAAGCGGATTGACGGTGAATTTCACCAGCGTGCCGTCGTACCCGATCAGGAACAGGCGCCGGTGCGTCTTTTTGTATTTCTTGATCAGTTCTTGCTGCAAAGCTTCGTTCCAGTGCTTTTCACGACGGCGGGTGTTGAGCGAACGCGCTTCGTACATGCGGTCGATGAACAACTCTGCCCAGTTCTTCACGTCGTAACGCTCCACTTTGCTCTGCATCTCCTGCATGCGCGTCCGCTGTTCTTCGGAAGGCATGTTGAGGGCATCGTGAAGTGCATCGGAAATGCCTTGAATGTCGTTGGGATTGATGAACAGCGCTTCGGTCAATTCTTTTGCCGCGCCGGCCATTTCGCTCAGAATCAGCACGCCTTGCTGGTCGGTTTTCGTGGCCACGTATTCTTTGGCGATCAGGTTCATTCCGTCACGGAACGGCGTGATGAGCGCAATGTCGGCGCAATAGTAAAGCGCGGTCAGGGTTTCGAAAGGCAGCGACCGGTAGTAATAATGGATGGCAGTCCATTCGGGAGTGCTGTATTTCCCGTTGATGCGCCCGATGGCTTCGTCGAGTTGTACTTTCAGCTTCTGATACTGATCCACATTGCCCCGAGAAGGCACCACAACCGTGATCAGAGCGACTTTCTTCTGGTATTCGGGATGATCGCTCAGAAACGTATCGTACGCCTCTAAACGCTGGTATATGCCTTTTGAATAGTCTAGTCGGTCGATAGACAAAATGATCTTCTCGTGGTTGAAGTTGTTGCGGAACTTCACTACCTCACGAATCGTGGTCGGATTGTGGATAGAATTCGCAAACTTCTTGTAATCAATGCCCATCGGGAACGAATCCACGTCAATTACGCGGTCGCCCAGCTTAATGCGTCCCAGGGAATGATCGACATCCAGAATGCGCTTCACCGCGCTCAGGAAATGCCGTACGTAGTCGTACGTATGGAAACCAATCAAGTCGGCTCCCAGCATGCCATTAAGCAGTTCGCGCCGCCACGGCAGCGACCGGAACATCTCGTACGAAGGAAAAGGAATGTGCAGGAAGAAGCCGATGGTTGCGTGCGGGAACCGTTCCCGGATCAGTGCGGGCAACAACATCAGCTGGTAATCGTGCACCCAAAAGACGTCGTCCGGGCGAGCCACTTTAAAAATCTCGTCGGCAAATTTCTGGTTCACTTCCACATACCGCTCCCAGGTATAGGGGCTGTAGTCTGTAAAGAGATTGAAGTAGTGGAAAAGGGGCCAGAGGGTTTTGTTGCTGAACCCCTCGTAAAAATCTTCGATATCGCTTTCTGTCAGGAAGACCGGATGCATCTTGTCCTTCTTCATCCGATCGGTGATCTCGCGTTGATCTTCTTCCTGTCCGATCTCCATACCGGGCCAGCCGATCCAGAGGTTGTCGTTTTGCCCGTGGAAGGATTTAAGCCCTGTGGCTAAGCCACCGGCACTGGGGGTGTATTCATAACGTTCATCGCGGCGAACCAGCGAAATGGGCAATCGGTTTGATATCGTAATTAATCTAGACATGCAATGTGTGTGTGATGTCTGTCTCTTGTCGGGGTTGTGCAGAACAGAGACAGTTGCGCTTTATCGTAGAGTACTTTTACTACGTAGGAGCAGAGGTAAGGTTTTGATTTTTGGTTACGCCTGCGACATAACAAATTTTTCTAGTTCGGCGAGTTTTACCCGCCCTTCATAGAGCGCTTTTCCGATAATGACGCCATGGCAACCAATTTTTTGCAACTCTTCGATGTCTTTCAGCGACCGCACCCCTCCGCTGGCCATCAGGCGAATGTCGGGAAAGTGGTCCAGGATGCGTTTGTAGAGGTCGAAATTCGGTCCTTCCATCACCCCGTCGCGCGAGATGTCCGTACACTTCACGTGCAAAATGCTGCGGTCGTAATAGTATTGGATGTGGTCAATCACGTCCGTGTCGGTCTTCTTCTGCCAGCCGCGCGTTGCCACGGCCCCGTTGCTGAAACAGTCGGCCGCCAGCACGATCTTGTTGCGTCCGTACGACGTCAGCCACGAAGTGAACAACTCCGGGTTGTTTACCGCCACGCTGTTGGACGTGAGGGTATAGGCACCGTACTCGAATGCCGTGTGTACGTCGCCATCGGTACGGATTCCACCACTAAAATCGATTTTCAGCGTGGTGTATGCGGCGATCATCCGTAGCTCATACGTATTGACTACTTTCCCCTGTATGGCGCCATCCAGGTCCTGGTACTGCAACCGCCGGAACCCGTGTTCTTCAATGGCCTTTGCCACTTGAAGCGGGGGGTAATCGTAGACCGTCGGGTTGGTAAAATCGCCCTGTGTCAGGCGGATACACTTGCCGTTCGACACAGAAAGAGCCGGTATGATTTCTATCATCTTAGCCTATATTTGTACTACTTAACCATGTGGGGGAGATACACTTTTGGAGCTGCCGAAAAGAGTGCGGACGACCGTGATGCGTCAACGGTACGGCTTCCCAGACAACCGCAAAGGTCGATGCTTAAATATACTATTGAGATTTATTATTCCTAATTTTGCCGCCTCAATTTTTGAGGGGTTTCTCTCCGTTTTTCCATTCACACGTTTGCTATCGCTATCCTCTTATGCTTGAAGTAGTCGACAGACAGTATTGTCTGCAGGGCGTTCCTCTACCCGAAATCGCACGCGAGTTCGGTACTCCTACGTACGTTTACGATGCCGACACCATCGTTGGGCAAGTAGATAACATCAAAAAGGCTTTCGGGGGTCTGAAGTTGCGGATCAAATACGCCGCCAAGGCGTTGACCAACCTGAGCATCCTACGGCTGATCCGCCAGGCCGGTGCCGAGCTGGACTGTGTCTCCATTCAGGAGGTGCACCTGGGCCTTCGCGCAGGCTTCGAGGCTTCCGAAATTATGTATACCCCGAATTGCGTCGCTTTCTCCGAAATTCAGGAAGCGGTTAAGTTGGGGGTGATGATCAACATCGACAACCTGTCCATTCTGGAGCAATTCGGCAATACGTATGGCAATTCGGTGCCGTGTTGCATTCGCCTGAATCCGCACATCATGGCGGGCGGCCACACCAAAATCTCGACGGGCCATATCGATTCCAAGTTCGGCATCTCAATTTTGCAGATGCGCCATCTGCTGCGCATTGTCGAGACTACGCACCTGCGGGTGATCGGCCTGCACGTCCATTCGGGTTCCGACTTTCTGAATGCTGACGTGTTTCTGAAAGGCGCTGAACTCGTGTTCGAAGCGGCTGAGAATTTTGACCAGCTCGAGTTTCTTGACTTCGGGAGTGGCTTCAAGGTTGCTTACAAAGAGGGCGATGTGGTGACCAACATCGACGAGCTGGGGCAGAAGATGAGCAAAGCCTTCCAGGCCTTTTGCGAAGAATACGGACGCGAACTGGAGATCTGGTTCGAACCGGGCAAGTATCTGGTGAGCGAAGCCGGCTTTTTGCTGGTGCATGCCAACGTGGTGAAGACCACCCCTGCAACGGTATTTGTGGGTGTCGATTCCGGGATGAATCACCTGATTCGTCCCATGATGTACGACGCGTACCACGGCATTTTTAATGCTTCCAACCTCAACTCTACAGAACGGATCTACACGGTGGTCGGCAACATTTGCGAGACCGATACGCTGGGTGCTGACCGGAAAATGAACGAAGTGCGCGAGGGCGATATTCTGGCATTGCGCAATGCCGGAGCCTACGGCTTCAGCATGAGTTCCAATTACAATTCCCGGTTCCGGCCCGCCGAGGTGCTCGTCTACCAAGGCAAGGCGCACCTGATTCGCCGCCGCGAAACGATGGAAGATTTGTTGCAGACGCAGGTAGAAATCGAATTATGAGTCAGTGGCGCGACCAGTGGAACCTCGCTTCCAAGCTGACGCCCCGCCGGTTGGCGAACGCTGCCCGGGTGTATGGGAGTTACCACCGGTCGCGCCTTACCCGCCTGCCGCGCCATCAGGGCTTGCCCATCAGCCTGTCGATTGAACCGACCACGTCGTGCAACTTGCGGTGCCCCGAGTGCCCGAGTGGGCTACGTGCGTTTACCCGACCGACCGGTATGCTCTCGGAATCGCTGTTTCGGCAGGTGATTGACGAACTCCATCCGACGCTGTGGTACCTGCTGTTTTACTTTCAGGGAGAGCCGTACCTCAATCCAAACTTTCTCTCTACCGTGCGGTATGCGGCCGACCGGAACATCTTCACTGCGACCTCTACCAACGGACATTTCTTGACGGACGAGCTGGCCCGGCAAACGGTGCAGTCGGGCCTGGACCGCCTGATCATTTCCATTGACGGGACCACGCAGGAAACCTATCAGCAATACCGCGTTGGCGGAAAGCTGGAAAAGGTATTGGAAGGAACACGGCGCATCGTGGCCTGGAAAAAGAAGTTGCACTCGCGCACCCCTCATCTGATTTTTCAGTTTCTGGTGGTTCGCCCTAACGAGCACCAGATCCCGGAAGTCCATGCCCTGGCCAATCAGTTGGAAGTAGACCAGGTCGTGTTGAAGTCGGCGCAGTTGTACGACTATCAGAACGGCTCGTCCCTTTTACCGACTCAGGATCAATACGCGCGTTACCGGCTGGGCAACGACGGGAAGTATCGCATCAAGAACGATTGGGAGAACCGTTGCTGGAAGATGTGGCACTCGTGTGTCGTCACATGGGATGGAAAAGTTGTACCGTGCTGCTTCGACAAAGATGCGGAGCATGCCCTTGGCTCTGTCAGGTCACAGTCGTTCGAGGAAATCTGGCGAAGTGAAGCGTACCAACATTTTCGGGAAGCCGTCTTCCGGTCCCGCTCCGAAATCGACATGTGCCGCAACTGCACCGAAGGCTTAAGCATGTCACTATAAAAAAAGGAGTCGCGATCGACTCCTTTTTTTTTACCTCATGTGGCTAATCTCGATTCTCCGGGCTTCGTGCCGCCACCGGCATCGATCGGAAATTGGGCAGCGGATGGTAGCTGGTCGGCGGTTGCGTGCGTTGGGCTTTGGCGGGCCGGGGCAGTTGTGCCCGTTTTCGGAAGTTTTCAATCTGGATGCGCGCCCACAGATAGCACACGGTCGACTCGGCACCCTGGTTCAGATTTACGTTGGTTTCTTCCACGCCGTCGTGGCACCCGCCCGTCGTCGGGTTATAGACAAACTGTTGCAGATGATTATTTCCTACGTACCAGCTAAAGGCTAACTCAGCCAGCTCCCCATAGCCTTGCTGCGGAAACTCCTGTTCGAATTCCAGCAACGTATGAATGGTATAGCTCACATCGATCGACTGCTCACCGAAGCCTTCGCACGTCTGTCCCTTCTGCAACCAACCGGTATTCGGAATCAACTTGATCCGCTCTTCGGTACACATCTTATCAATCAGGAATTGCATCGTGGTGCGGGCTGTCTGCAAATACGCGCTTTGGTCCGTCAGTCGGTAAGCGTAGAGCATCGCTTCGGGCAAGATGCTGTTGGCATACGTGAGGTACGGCTCAAACCACTGCCATCCTTCGCCCTGGTTATCTCGGTAAAGCGATTGCAGATGCGTTGCCAAAAGGTCAACGGCTTCGCAGTGAGGTTGTGTTAGGCCTTGGGCTTTGTGCAGGTGATACAATCCCTTCAATGCGAAAGAAGCAGCTCGGGGCGAACGAACCTGGGCGATGTGAGGCGTAACGCGAGCCAGCATCTGTTCTGCCATCTTGCGTAAGTGCGCAGGAACGGGTAAGCGATGATGATGCTCCAATAAAACACCCAAGGCCCATACCGCCCGCATGTTCGCGTCTTCCAGGTTCACTTCCTGGTTCTGCGTCGTGAACTGCAACGTGTCATCAACGTAGTTCAAAAATGTTCCATCGGCTTGTTGACAGTGGCGCATGAAGCGGAGGTACTTGCCCATCCACTCTTCCGTACGGCGCTCTTGGCTCAGCTGCCGATACTCACAGGTCAGGATCAGCGCCCGCGCGTTGTCGTCTAGCGTATACCCATGCGCGGGGTCCGGTTGGTTGTAGCGCGCAAACTGATAGATGCCAAACTCCGAGCTAAGCCGTTCGAGATGATCCATCTTCAGGATTGGCAAATTACTCCGGCCACCAAAGGCTTTGTCTTCTTCCCGGTACACATTGCGGTGTAAAATCGCCACGTTGTACCACGAGCCGGCATTCATCTGGCCGTACGCCTGTTGACTCATGTTCTGGCATCGCTCTGGCTGGCGCAACAAGGTCAACGCCGCTTCAGCCAGTTGGGTAGGATTGCGGAAATCTTTCAGGAGAATGCCGGTGCTGTCCGAAAGGTATTCTTTTGCGTGAGGAATGGGCGTAGAGATCACCGGACACCCGCAGCTCAGGGCATACGTAAACGTACCACTCACCGCCTGATGAGGATCGGCCGACGTGAAGAAATAGACGTCGGTCAGTTGAAGGTATTCCAGCAACTCATCCAGCTCCAGGTATTTGTTTACAAACCGGACGTTACGGGTAAGCCCTAGTTCTTCTACCTTCTGCTCCAGCATCTCCCGGTACCGCTCTCCCTCATGGCGCACCACGCCCGGATGCGTACGACCCAGAATCAGATAGACCACATCGGGAAACTCTTGAACGATAGGTGCTAGTGCCTCGATGCCCGTTTCGATACTTTTATTCGGACTCAGGAGACCAAAAGTGGAGAAGACAGTTTTGCCTTCTAACTCGTATTTGCGTTTTAACGCAAGCGGGTCTTTCCATGCAATGGCGGGCGTACCGTGCGGCACTACCCGCAGTTGGTCTGCATCAATGCCGTATTCTTCTTCCAGAATGTGAGCGGAATTGTGAGTCATCACCGTGCAGCGTACCGCCAGCGTGCAAAGGCTGCGCACCAATTCCCGCCGCTTCGCATCAGGTGCAGGCAGTACCGTATGAAAGGTCAGCACCACAGGCTTCTCCAACTTCAGCATCATCTGCAACAGGTAGCTACCGTACTCCCCACCGAATAATCCGAACTCGTGCTGTACGTGGATCAGCCGGATGGCTGGGTTGTGATTAATCTCCTGCACCATACGAGCGCACGCTTCTTCGTTCCAGGCGTCGAAATGGTACAGCACCCGCGGGTCCGTATACCGTGGTTGAGTTCCCGGCTCGTCCAGCGCACATACCTTGATGTCGAATGCCTCTTCGTACTGGCTGTTCAACGCATTTATTAAATCTTCGCTATAGGTAGCAATTCCGCACTCACGTGGCGGAAAAGAGGTGATCATTAAAAGTTGAGCTTTCTCTTGTTTCATAGGGGCACATTTAGAGCGTAGTACAAATCACTTACTGCAATTCATTTCAGTTTAAAAACGAGAAGTGGTAGAGGTAAAAAAGTGAGCGCGCGAAAAAATGTTTCCGGTTTGCGAGCGCATTCCCTGCGGGAAATCGCTCTTTGTAGGCTTGTTTTCGACGTCGAAAATCAACGCGCACACCCATATAAAAAACGCAGAATAAGCGATTTGGTTAGGCCTTTGAACAAAGAAAAATACCTGCCTTCTGGACCTTCTTAAGTCCAATTTACAGTACTTAGCACGCGTGCTGGATGGTAGTATTTTTTGTTCTGAAAGAGGGTTTTTGTGAGGCGTGTAAGATCGAGTCGCATACCTCCATAAATACCATATCGCGTGCCGCTACTTTAGTGTTCCACATGGAACATTTCAATCTGCTTTTTGTGAAAACCATAAGAGTTCCACGTGGAACAAGCCTAACAAAATGCATGGAGACGAAAAGTTCTATGCTGTCCTTTAATAAATGAATTAAAAGTGGTATTTAATCGATTTAGTCATAAGAATGAACGTTCATTCTAAAATGATCAAATAAGAGTGAATGTTCATTCCTATTGGAAGATAAAAATTTTTAACGCCGTACGGCATCCCAACAAGCGGCCGCATTCAGCTGCATCAAATCTTCTGATAATTCCATTTCTCCTGTATGATGTAAACGGCAAAGTGCCCGCAGCGGCGCGAAAATCAGGGCATACAGGCAGGTATTCGACAAGTCTTTCATGAACTGCTGTTCACGCGCATAATCCAGAAATTGGTCAATTTCCTGTAGCAATTGCTGGTGCTCTTCGTCAGGCTGATAGGGGAAAGGCGAGAGGTCAAACTGGTCTAAAAAGCCCAGATGATCGGGGTTGAGAATGAAGTATTTGGCGAGATTTTTCCAGACGCGCATGAATCGCTCACGTACGGGCACTTCGGCTTGGTAATTTTCGAGCATTGCCTTGTCGGCCGCAAGGCGAATTTCGCGGTACAATTGCTGTATGAGGTCTTCTTTGCTTTTGAAGTACCGGTAAATCGTGCCCGCGCCCACTTGTGCTTCCTGTGCGATCAGCGACATGGGTGTGCCGTGAAAACCGTGTGATTTGATGAGGCGTAGGGTCGCGCGTAGAATATCGTCCCGCTTACCGCCGGATGAATTTTGCTCCATAAACAGACAATAAGTTTATGGGTAAAACTAACGGGTATTTGATTGTGGGAGAGGAATGTCGTTAAACTTGGCTGCCGCCTGACACTTGGCGCAACCGCCGCCGCAACCCGCCGAAGCATCCCGCTTCAGAAAGCTGCGCCAGAACATACGACCCAGGTAGAAGGCCGCGGCCAGAAAGAGGAGTGCGATGATTGCGTACTGCCACATAGATTTTACAACTCCAAACCGAACAGGAAAGTTGCATCAGCGGGCTACGCCGATGCCGTGTCGAAGTAACGGCGGTAGATGGGCTGCCGGTAGAGGAACTGCGCCCAAAAGCCCGGAGCCGCAGCAATTTCAACCGCTCGTGACGCCATACGGTACTCCACTTCGTCGATGATCAGCGTATGGTGCGCAGACAGCCGAAGCAACCGATGGCGGTGGCGCCAGTACGTCAGCAGCGGCGGCAGCGCCAGGCCTTCGTCCACAAAATAAGATTCGGTTTCGGAGCGGCGCACCTCGGTAATCAAGCTTACCCAGGCAAACTGCACCACGCCCAGGTCGAGAGACAGGTGGACTTGGTCGCCCTCTTGGTTGCCATCGTAACGCAGGAGCCGCACCGGCGGGAAGGGCGGGGCCAGGGCTTCGAACAACTCCTGGTCGAAACGTTGCCACACTTGTTCGAGCGGACAACGGACTTGGGTTCTGACAATTACTTTCATCTTACTACTTTCGTAAGCAACCTTCTTACCTACGGATCTTATCCAAAAGGGATGGCATACCGAACGCGCCGGACCGGCGTTACAAAGAAAAACGTATGATGAAATACCTGATTTACCTCCTTCTGTTGAGCGGCTTGCTGTCAGGGCCGCTGTGCGCCCAGTACGTACAAGAAGAGGACTCGACCGAAGCGACCTCGCCGGTGATTACGCCACAGCGCCAACCGCAGCGTCCTGCCTGGCGCGACCGCATCTTTCCGGGTGGGTCGTTCTGGCTTCAGTTCGGCAACAATACCTACGTACAGATTGCGCCGCTGGTGGGCTATCGGGTTACCGACCGTTTCTCGGCGGGCGTCGGGGTCAATTACATCTACCAGCGGCGTCGGCTATACTACAGCAACGGCCAGCCGCTGGTCTTGAAGAATTCGGTGTATGGAGGAAAATTGTTCGGTCGCTACACGTTGTACAAGAACATCTTCGCGCAGGCCGAACTGGAGGCGCTGAATTTTGAGAATCTCAACGAAGCGACGTGGACCGTCGAGCGCCAGTGGATCACCAGTCCGTTGGTAGGAGGGGGCGTCATCTTCCCCATCGGGCAGCGCGCCACGTTCATCATGGCCGCGCTGTACAACCTGAATTACGATCCGAGTCGGAACGTTTACGGCAGCCCGATCATCGTCCGTACGGGCTTCAACTTCTAGTGCAGGAAGTCGAGGTTTTTGTCTTTGACGTCGGGTTTCTCCAGGGTGAGGAACTGATCCCAGAAGCCATCGTCGGGAATGCCTGCCAGGCAAATCAAAGGCTCTTTTTTGATGGGATGGATAAAGTCGAGGCGCCGCGCGTGCAGGCTGATGCTGGCGTCGCGGTTAGGTTTGGCGAAGCCGTACTTCACATCCCCGCGGATGGGACTACCGATGGAGGCCAACTGCACGCGGATCTGATGGGGGCGTCCCGTTACGGGCAGCACTTCCAACAGGTGGAACCCGTTCAGGGTACCTTTGTACTCGTACGTTAATTCGGCCTTTTGCGCATCGCCTTTGGGCTCGTCGTAAGCCGTCACCACGTTGCGGCTTTCGTCTTTCATCAGCCAGTGGGTCAGCTTCGCCGAATCGTGTTCGGGCCGTCGGCCCACAATCGCCCAGTATGTTTTCTTCACGTCACGGCGACGGAACAGCAGGTTCATCCGTTCCAGCCCCTTCGAGGTTTTGGCCAGCACCACCAGGCCGCTGACCGGCCGGTCGAGGCGGTGGACAACGCCCACAAACACGTTGCCGGGCTTGTTGTATTTCTGCTTGAGGAACTCTTTCGCCATTTCCGACAGCGGCGGGTCGCCGGTCTGGTCTCCCTGCACCAGCACTCCCGACGCCTTGTTGACGATCAGCAGGTGGTTGTCTTCGTAAACGACCTGAAAGTATTTCTGATAAGGATTCTTCTCCATGAGCGTTAGTAGCTTTCCTGTGCGTTCGGGAAATCCTCTTCCTTCACGTCACGAATGTATTGTTCCACGGCCCCTTGCATGAGGTTGTACAACTCGGCATAGCGCCGCAGGAACCGGGGTTGAAAATCTTTGGTGATGCCCAGCATGTCGTGGGTGACCAATACCTGTCCGTCGACGAAGTTGCCCGCGCCGATGCCGATCACCGGAATAGTGAGCGCCTCCGCAACGCGCCGGGCCAGGTCGGCCGGAATTTTTTCGAGTACCAGGCCAAAGCAGCCGCATGCTTCCAACAGCTTCGCGTCTTCAATCAGCTTTTGGGCTTCGTCTTCTTCACGGGCACGCACGCTGTACGTCCCGAATTTATAGATTGACTGCGGCGTCAGGCCCAGGTGCCCCATCACAGGGACGCCCGCACTCAGGATGCGCGCCACCGACTCGCGAATCTCGTGGCCACCTTCCATCTTGATGGCGTGCGCCCCCGATTCTTTCATGATGCGAATGGCCGACCGCAGCGCCTCGGACGAGTTCCCCTGATACGAGCCAAACGGCAGATCGACCACCACCAGGCAGCGCCGAATGGCGCGCACCACCGACGAGGCGTGGTAGATCATCTGGTCAAGCGTGATGGGGAGCGTGGTTTCGTGACCGGCCATTACGTTCGAGGCCGAATCGCCGACCAGCAGCACGTCGATGCCGGCAGCGTCCAGGATGCGTGCCATCGAGAAATCGTAGGCCGTCAGCATCGAGATTTTTTCACCGCGGCCCTTCATTTCCTGAAGGATGTGGGTGGTGATACGCTTGATGTCAGATTTATGGACAGACATGGAAGGGAGAAATGGATGAGCGCCCGAAATTACCAGAAAGATGCGCGACCGTGCGTGGAATTACCGACGACCCGCTTTGGCGACCGCCGGAAAACGCATCCGGTATTCGACGTCGATCTTCCCTTTGCTGATGTTGCCGAGCTTGTTTTTGATCAACTGGCGCTTGAAAGGCGAGAGGTAATCGGTAAACAGCACGCCTTCCAGGTGGTCGTATTCGTGTTGAATTACCCGGGCCGCCATGCCGTCGAACTCTTCAACGTATTCTTTCCAGTCAGTGTCGAAATAGCGCAGCTTGACGCGGGGCTGGCGAAAAACGTCCTCCCGAATCTTCGGAATGCTCAGGCACCCTTCTTCGTATGCCCACTTCTCGCCGGTTTCTTCCAGAATCTGCGGATTGATAAACGCTTTTTTGAAACCCTTCAGGTTGTCTTCGTCCATCGCTTCGGCATCGACCACAAACACGCGGATGCTTTTCCCGATCTGCGGGGCGGCCAGCCCTACACCGCTGGCGGCATACATGGTTTCAAACATATCGTCGACCAGCTTTTTCAGGTCGAGCTGGTTGGGTGTAATTTCTTTGGCGCGTTGTTTCAGGACAGGATCGCCGTACGCTACAATGGGATAGATCATAGAAATAAATACGTTGCGGAGTACCTATGGGGTAACAGCCGAGGCAATTCGAAAATTCAAAGGTACAGCCTTCTGCGGAAATTTTGCCGACTGAAAAAAGGAGCGGGGCTAACCGCGCAGGGCGCGTCGTTCCATAAAAGACTGGAGGATGATGGCGGCACTCACCTTGTCGATGTTGCCTTTCTGCGCGCGGTCTTTCTTTTTGCTGCCTCCGGCGATCATGGCCTGCAGGGCCATCTGGGAGGTGAAGCGCTCGTCGACCAAGTGCACTTCTTTGTCGGGAAAAGTCGCTTGCAGTTTCCGCACGAAGCCGCGCACGTGGGGCGTGGCGTTGGTTTCTTCGTTGTTCAGGCGGCGCGGCATGCCCACCACAAACGCGGCAATTGGTTCCTGGGCCGCATACTGTTGCAAAAACGTAAAAATCTCTTGTGCGTGGACGGTCGTTAGCGGCGTGGCGATCAGCTGCAACGTGTCGGTTACGGCAATGCCCACGCGCTTGGTGCCGTAGTCGATGGCTACCAGCCGTCCCGAAGTAGTCGAGCTTTCCATCAGTTGTACGAGGCCGTGCGGCGCAACGACTGTTTCACTTCCTGTTCCAGGCAGAGCGCCTTGGGAAAGAGTACGTGGTTTTCGATGGAGGCGTGGCGCTGCAGATCTTCTTCCAGCAACCGCAACTCGGTGTACAGCACCCGGACGTGCAGGTGGTCCTGCGGATGCAGGTCGTACTGTTGCGTGATCTGCCGAATGCCCGTCATGTCGTCGTCGTCGTCGTGATGCTCCACCGCAAACTGCTGGATCGAGTGGCGTTCCAGGTCGTAGAACATGGACGCGCACGAACGCTTGCCCAGCTTCACTTCCTGAAGCTTGAGGATGTAGGCGAACAGCGTATCTTCTTCCTCGTGAATGTGATGGATGAAGTCTTCCGCAAACAACGGAAACACCAGTTGCAGGTCGTGGCCGATCTGAGGCTTGTGGAAAAACGAAGGGAGCGTGCGGGCCAGAAGCTGGCGCACAAACGGCAGTTTTTCGCGGAGGTACAGCCGGTGCGTATGGCGCAAAAACGCGATGATCGCGTTGACCGGGTACGTCGCCCACGCCAGGTCCTCGCGGGTAGGCGGGGCGATGCGCTGTTTCAGGCGGTTCAGGAGCAAATCGACCGAGTAGCCGCGGCGTCGGCAAACTTCCGCCAGCGTCAGACTCCCGCAGTCGTAAAAAGGAATGCCTTCCTGATACAACACGGCGGCGCGTGCATGGTTTTCGGTGACCAACTCTTCGATCGTACGCTTTTCTATACCAATTGCCATGAAACTAGTTTTCGGATGATCCGGATGCGTAAAACTACAAAAAAGCCCAATGCGTTCCGGTGACATTCGTCATGCACCACCATTTCCTAAGAACGCAAATTTCCGGCAAATCGCCTGTTAGGCAAGAATGAATTATGTAGAATGGTTCAAAATAACCTAAAATAAAATAGCATTCAACAAAAAAGCTCCGCCATCCGAAGACGGCGAAGCTTTCTAACGATGAAACCTGGATGCTTACAAGCCGAAGGCAATAAATACCTGAGCGACTGAATTTTTTGAACCGTTGGTGACCGTTTCGGCCAGGAAGGTCTGCCCGACGTTGCGCAGCCCGTAGTTGTAGCGGGCGCCCAGCTGAAAGCCTTTGATGTCGAGGGCGATGCCACCGGCCAGACCGTAGTCGATCGCGTTGAAATTGTCACGGTTTACTTCCGTGCTGCTGGGGTCCTGTCCGGTAGTCGGCACGCCGTTGTTGTCGACGCGAAGATTTTTCACTTTCGCCGACAGCAGGTACGATACGTACGGACCGGCCTGGATGCTTACGGGACCGGCGGTTAGCGAGGCCAATACGGGCAGCTGCAGGTAACCCAGGCTGAAGTTGATCTGCTGCTGGCTGCCTTGCACGTTGGTGTAGCTGCCGATTTTGGAGCCCGCCGTAGTATAGAGCAGCTCCGGTTGCACCGCAAACACCGCCGCTACGGGAATTTTGGCCCACAGACCGGCGTGAGCGCCGAACTTGGCCTTTTCGTCCGACACGTCATTAACGTACAGGTTCGAGAGGTTGATCCCCCCTTTGATGCCGACACGCGCCTCCTGGTCGCTCAACTGCGCCTGCGCGCGAGGAACCAGAAGCGTAAAAAGGAGTAGGAAGGCAGAAGCGCTTCCGACCAAGGATATGCGGTTTACTAGATTTTTCATAGGAATACTGATCAAAAAGTGTTTAACAAAATAGGAGGTAACATTATCCTCCGTTACTGTCTGTTACGAATGAGAAATGTAAATGTTGATATACGGGCGTTACTTTTTGCAATAATTGTTGTGCGAAGCTGACCGCTACCACCCGAGACAGGAAGGCGGGCTTTGCGGAGAAACAATCGTTACTTTTGCGCCGCCAACTTTAGACCCACGTGCATGCAACTTCTGGAAGTCAACGATAACCCCCAGTACAAGAAAGAGTTTATTCAATTTCCCGTCCGGCTGTATAAAAACGAAAAGCTCTGGATCCGGCCTATGGATCACGAGATCGAGGAGGTGTTCGATCCCAAGAAAAACAAGTCGTTCCGACAAGGGGAGTGTATACGTTGGATTCTGCAGAACAACGCGGGCGAAACCATCGGGCGGGTGGCCGCCTTCTTCAATAAGAAAACGGCGCGCTCGTACGAGCAACCCACCGGTGGCTTGGGCTTTTTCGATTGCATTGACGACGAGGCGGCGGCCTTCCAGCTTTTCGACGCCTGCAAAGCGTGGTTGCAGGAACGCGGCATGGAAGCGATGGACGGACCGATCAACTTTGGTGACCGCGACCGCTGGTGGGGCGTGCTGATCGACGGGTTCGACAAGGAGCCGAACTACGGCATGTTCTACCACTTTCCGTACTACCAGCGTCTGTTCGAAGCGTACGGGTTTCAGATCTATTACAAACAGTTCACCTACGCGCGCAAGGTGCTCGATCCGCTTTCCGAACAGGTAAACGCCAAGGCCGAGCGCGTTGCTCGCGACCCAAACTATACGTTCCGGCACATCGAAAAGAAGAAGCTGGATGCGTATGCCGAAGAGTTCCGCACCATCTACAACAAGGCGTGGACACGTCACCAGGGCGTAGCAGCCATGTCGTCGGCGCAGGCCAAAGGGCTGATGCAGAAAATGAAGCCCATCCTCGACGAGGACATCATCTGGTTCTCTTATTATAAAGGAGAGCCGGTGGGGTTCTTCATCATTCTGCCGGAATTGAACCAGATTTTCAAACACTTGAATGGCAAGCTCGACTGGTGGGGCAAGCTTCAGTTTGTCTACCACAAGTGGCGCGGCACCTGCAAAAAAATGTTCGGGGTCGTCTTCGGCATTGTGCCTGAGCATCAGGGCAAAGGATTGGAAGGAGCCATGGTGGTGGCGACCGGCAAGCACGTCCAGCACGAAGGATTTCGGTACCAGGATTTCGAGATGAACTGGATCGGCGATTTCAACCCGAAAATGGTGCACGTTGCCGAACAAATGGGCGGACGCCTGGCCAAAGTGCACGCTACGTATCGCAAACTTTTCGACGAAACCAAGCCCTTCACACGTGCGAAAGTGATCGAGTAAGTGCTGCTTTGGAACCCGTTGCAAGCGATTGCATGCGAAGCTGCAGTTCTACGTGTCGCTCTTACTCCCGGCAGCTTGCACTGTATGCGCATGCAGTGCGGTGACCGTTGTGGTAGAACCGTGCAAATGCGCTGCAAGTGCCTGATTCTCTACGATGAATAATTCTTTCGAGGCAAAGCAGTAGTACATCGCTACTTTCTAACGAGCGCTTTTCTTCCTTGAACTTACTGGCGAAAGAGCTACCCGCAATGTCGCTGCGGCAGGCAGGACGAAATTGCAATCTTTGAGAATTCAATTCTTAACGACTGCTCCCTCCCTGCGTCTGACACCCAAGTAGTTCTTTATGAAAAAAATTACCCGTTTCTTCCAGGAGAAAGGCATCATGGTGGGCATTGTAACCATTGCAGGTCTCCTTTTGCTGAATGCCGTTCTCACCTACCAGAGTCGCCAGGGCGTGCTGGCTTACAACGAAGGCCGCGACCGGCTGCGGAACATCGACAAGATCGTCCAGAACATCAACACCGACGTAAAAAATACGGATCTGGGCTTCCGGGGCTTCTACATTGTACCCGAGGATAAATTTATGATTCCGTATACCCACGCCGTAACCAGCCACAAGCAAAACCTGGATTCGCTGGAGTCGCTGTTGCGGGCGCAGGGGTATCCGCATCCCGAAGAGGCCCGGCAGGTTAAGCAGGCCATCAGCGAATACATTGCCACCATGGGTCGGATGATCGAATGGAAAAGGCAGGGCAACGAAGAGGCAATTCTAGAGGTTTTTCAGAAAGATCCGGGCTATGACCTGTACATGAGCTACACCGCTTTCTTCAAAAAAGTGGACCTTTTCCTGGCCGAGTCGGCTGACTTGCAGGAAGCTCATTACAAAGCAGGCATCAAAATGCTGTTGATCGTGCAGGTACTCCTGATCGGACTGGGGTTGCCGATTCTGATCTGGGTAGTCTACCGGCTCAACCAAGTGGCGCAAAGCAGGCACAAATTATTTGCCGAACTGGCGCAAAGCAACCGGCAGTACATTTTCTCCGACGGGAACACCGAAGCGACGGTTCAGAACGAACAGAGCATTATCAACGGCATCATCGGCAATTTGCAGACGGCGCTTCAATTCATTCACAGCATTACGAACGGGAACTACCAGGTTGAGTGGAGCGGGCTGAATGCCAGCAATCAACACCTGAATCAGCGCAACCTGGCGGGCGAGCTTCTGCAGATGCGCGACCAGATGCAGCAGGTAAAAGCCGCTGACGAACGACGTCTGTGGGCCACGGAAGGGATTTCGAAAGTCTCGGAAATTACGCGCCTTCACCAGAACGAAGTCAAAGAACTGTCCGAAAAACTACTCGCCTTTGTGGTGAAATACCTGGGCGCAAACCAGGGCGGAATTTTCATTTTGAGCGAGGACGAAAACGATCCGCACCTGCGCATGACGGGATGCTATGCTTACGACAAAAAGCGGATTCTGGAACAGCGCATCGAGATCGGTTCCGGAATGGTGGGGCAGGCTTACCTAGAAGGCGAAACGGTGCGTCTCCGCGAAGTGCCGCAGCAGTACGTCAACATCACTTCGGGGCTGGGAGAAGCTACTCCGGGCTATCTGTTGATTGTGCCGCTGAAGTTCAACGAGCAGGTGCTCGGCGTAATCGAAGTAGCTTCCTTTAAAGAACTGGCAGAATACCAAGCCAACTTCGTGGAAGAAATCGGGGAAGCTATTGCGGCGGCGGTTTCGATGGTACGCACTAAAGAACAGACTCAGCATCTGTTGGAACAGATGCGCGGTCAGACGGAACAAATGAGCCAGCAGGAAGAGGAGATGCGCCAGAACATGGAGGAGCTGATCGCCACGCAGGAAGAAATGGAGCGAAAAGCGAAAGAGTACCAGGAAATAATTCAGCAATACGAAACCGAACGCGAAAAGGCCTGACCGCGCTTTTTGCCCGCTACCTTATAAAAGGTGCGTCAGCTCACGTAAGACTTCTGCGTAGGGCCGGCGCACCATTTTTGCTTTCAGCCAGGCATAAAACTGCATTGACTGCAAATCTTCCTGCTCGGTCGGCGCAAACGCGAAAGACGCCTCTACGTCCTGCTGAAACGCTTCGTGGGTGACCTGCGTCGGCTGGGCCAGCATTTTTTTCAGGAACTGTAGGTAGACGCGCACGTTGGCGTAAGCCGGTTGCTGTAGCCACTTCCCCAGTCGGCGGTCGATGCTCCGTAGTTTCTGCTCGACCAGATCCGGATCGCCTAGTTCGTAGTGCAGGATGAGCTCGCTCAGATTGCGCTTCAGCACCCACTCTTTCCCCATCTTTTTTTCGCACCAGCCGTCCGTATGACGAATCGCTTGCAACACGCGGTTGGCCTGCCGGTAGTCGCCCGTCTGGAACAGATAGAAGGCGAGATTCAACCGGGCATTCAATTGCACCGGAACAGGTAAGGCGGAGTGTTGAAGCAACGCTTCGAGTTGGGCGATGGCGGCGGGCAATTCCCCCAGCATCGCCTGATTGGCCGCCCGTAGTAAAGCCGATGCGGGCTGGAACTGCGGATGGTGCTTGTGCGCCAGCAACGGTTGCAGCGACGCTAGCGTGTCGAGCGACGCGCGAAATTTCCGGTTGCGGTACTGTACGTGAGCGATCAGGTAGAGCCAGCCCACCTGCAACGACCAGTGGTGCGGACCGAAGCCCGGCTCGGCGGCGACCTGTCGATACCGTTCGAGCAGAAAGGGTTCGAACGCGTAAAAATCCTTCCGCACCAGCACCGCACTGCGCGCCATCTGCACCAGTTGAAACGCCAGCCGCGGCCGCTTTCCAACCACACCCGTCAGGTCGTAGGTCCGCAATACTTCTTCCACAATCGCTTCGAAATCCAGCACCAGCCCTTGTTGCTTGGCGTTCTGTAGCCGCTGCCGGATCACACTGTAGGCCACCGTGGCCCGCGCTTCTTCGTCCACCCGCTGCCGGTTCGCCTGCCAGCGCGTAATCAGCTCTTCCAGCGGCTCGGCCCCGTCGCTGTCGGCGTGCTCCAGTTGCCGGTGCAACACGGTTTGTAACAGATCGAACTGTTCGCGCTCCTCCGCCTGTTGGGCCGCTTTTCGCAGAAACTGCCACGCCAGCGCATCGTGCCCGCTTTCCAGCAGGTATTCGGCCAGGGAGAGTAGCCCGGTGATGGAAGCGGTCTGGGCCTGATCGTCCTGCCACCGTTTCAGCAGGATAAATTCGATGACCTGTTGCAGCAACCGTTGGCGCACGGCGTAATACGCGACCGGGTTGGGCGCTTCGGGGTAAAGGCGCTGACTCAGCTCTTCGGTCGAAACGTCGCGCGCCTGCCGCAGTAGTCGGAAGAGTTGCAAATCTTTCCGGTCTTTCCGCGTGCGCTGGCGTTGCACAAACTGCGCGAAGCGCTTCTGCTCCTCGGCCGAAAACGTCGCGATGATGGTTTTCAGGTCATCCATGCGGAAAAAGAATGGGTCGCAACACCGAAGCAGTCATCGAGATGGCTTCGTCCGATTGGTCAAACGCTTCAATGGAAAGAAAGCCGTGGATCATGGTTTCGTACACCACCAACTGGGTCGGCACGCCCGCTGCCTGTAACTTCTTCGCGTAGGCTTCGCCCTCGCTGCGCAACGGGTCGAATCCGGCCAGCACCACCAGCGCGGGCGGCAAGTTTTCAAATTCCTTCGCCAGCAGGGGAGAAGCGTAGGGACGAGAGCGGTCGGCCGTGTCGGGCAGGTACTGCCGCGTGTACCATTGGATGCGTTCCGTGGTGATGCCGTAGTCCCGTCCGTAGCGCTGGTGCGAGGGCGTGGCAAAGTCGAGCGACTGGGTCGCCGGATAGAACAGTACCTGATAAGCAATCGATGGGCCGTGGCGGTCGCGCGCCATCTGGGCTACCACCGCCGCGAGGTTTCCGCCTGCGCTGTCGCCCATCACCGCCAGGCGCGTGCTGTCGCCCCCGAGCGCCGCCGCGTGCTGCGCCACCCAGCGAAGCGCGGCGTACGCATCGTTGGCCGCGGCGGGAAACGGATGCTCCGGCGCGAGTCGGTAATCAACCGAAACGATGATGGCGCCGGTTTTCTGGGCGAGGCGGGCGCAGACTCCATTGTATTCATCGAGGCTCCCGAACACAAAGCCTCCGCCGTGGAAATACAAAACCACGGGCAGCGCTGACGCTTCCGGCTCGGTTGCCGGAAAGTACAGCCGGAGGGGCAACTTCCCCGCTTCCGCCGAAAGGAAGGTATCGACCACTGCCGCGATACGCGCCCGGTACGCATCGCTCAGCTTCAGGTCTTCTTCCGCAAACCGGGCGCGCAATTGCGCAACGGGTTGAGTGATATCGGGCGGCGTGTACACCAGACGTAACCCGATGGTGGCTTTGTAGTCGAGTGGGCCGTAAGGCGTCTGCGTCCACCGGTAGACCACCAGCGCCACCACGCCAATCAAGGTAAGCAGCACGATCCCGGCAAGCATTGCCGCCTGTCTTATGCCTCGATATTGCATTCTTTAATGTCTAATCGATATAGATTCAAGATATTGATTATCAAACAGTTGTTGTGAAATCACATTGTTTGCTGGCATCTAATCTAACGGATTTTCGGTTCGCGATCCGTAGTCCTGTGCTCTACCTTCGTTCCTGTTCACACTAAAACACGAATGTTATGGACAATCATCTTTTGAACAAGAACACCGCCGCCTACCGCTTCATGACGTGGGCCTCGTTTGTACTGGCCCTGGGACTGACCCTCGGGGGCGTTTGGCTGATGGAATCCCCAAGCTGGATGAAGTTTTACCTCGTGATGGGCGTCTTCTTCCTGATCAGTTCTGCCTTTACCCTCGCCAAAACGCTGCGCGACGATTTCGAGAACGAACGCCTCGTCAACCGCCTGAGCGGGGCGAAGACCGAAAAGATATTGAAGGAATACGAAGACATGACCTACTAACATGAGAGACTTATGGAAACGACTGGCCCGCATCCGTCAGGCCGAACTGCACGTGGCCGTCGACCGCCTGGAAGACCCGGTGGTGATGACGCCGCAGGGCATCCGCGAACTGAAAGCCGACCTGGCGCGTGCCCTGCGCGGACTGGCGTCGATCAAGGGGGCGCTGCAACGTACCCGCCGCGAAGAGGAACAGGCGCAACAACAGGCGGCCTCGTACGAAGAGAAAGCAACGCAACTCCTGCAAAAAAGTGCGGACGGTGCGGTGGAGCCTGCCCTGGCCGACCGCCTCGCGACCGAAGCGCTGAGTCGCCAGCAGGAACACCAGCACCGCGCCGACCGCCTGACCCTGGAGCGGGAGAAACTGGAAATGTCCGTCCGTAAAATGGAATGCCAGGTACAACAGATGCAGGAGCACATCCAGACGTGGCAGAACGAATACCGCGTGTTGCGCGCGCGCTCCACCGTGAGTCAGGCCATCCAACAGGCCGAACGCCACCGCCTGCCCCTCGCCAGTTCGGACACGACCGAGATGCTGGAGCGCATGCGCGACAAGGTCGACGAGCAGGAAGCGCTGGCCAACGCCTACGGACAACTGGCCGATGCCGATCAGTGCCTCGACCGGGAAATCGACAAGACCCTGAAACAAGACGAAGCTTCAGCCGCTCTGCAAGCCCTGAAAAGCAAACTGGGTTTGAAGCGAGCAAACGGCGACGCAAAAGACTGATCACAGTTCAACCGTCGGAAAATAACTTCCGGCGGTTCTTTTTTCACTCACCAACGCAAAAGCGATGCATTCAAAAATCAAATACCAATCCTGGCTGATTTTTCTCAGCGGTTTTCTGACATTGTCTATGACAACCATCCTACCCGTGGCTGGAGGAGGCGCTTCGATAATTCTACTCTACAGTGTTCCCTTCTTGATTGGCCTAGGACTAGTCCTTGCCTTACTCTATCATTGGCTGGCGAAGAAAATCAAGCCCGCATTTTGGCGCAATGTCTACTTCGTTGCTAACCTGGGCATCATCATCACGCTTACCTTTCTGATTTTTCCTTGGCGATAGGCGATCATCTTTCTAAAAAGCACTACCATGCTAACTATCATTTTTATCGTTTTTGGTGGCTGTTTTGTGATCGAGCGGCTCATGCCCGGTTGGACATTACCGGAAGTACCGACCTGGACCATCCGGGTACTGGGCGTCAACTTTGTGCAATTGGGTATCGTGACGCTGGCGGGCGTAACCTGGGAACGGTGGTTTTCGGCCTGGAGCCTTTTTCATTTGTCCGATCAGGTAGGACCCGCCTGGGGCGGCGTTATCGCTTACTTCATTGCGACCTTCATTTTCTATTGGTGGCACCGCTGGCGGCATACAGTCGATTTTCTGTGGACGCGATTTCATCAGATTCACCATTCGCCGCAACGGATCGAGGTGATCACCTCTTTCTACAAACACCCGCTGGAGATGACGGTCAATTCCCTGATCGGCAGTCTGTTGGTCTACACGCTCTTGGGTTTAAGTCTGGAAGCGGGGGCGGTCTATACGCTATGCACCGCGCTGGGCGAGTTTTTCTACCATACCAACGTAAAGACGCCGCAGTGGATCGGCTACATTTTCCAGCGACCCGAAATGCACCGGATTCACCACGAATACAACAAGCACACGAACAACTATGGCGACATTGTCTGGTGGGACATGCTGTTCGGGACGTACGAGAATCCCAAAGAATTCAGGACCTCGTGCGGTTTCGACAACGAGAAAGAACAGCGACTATTTGAGATGCTACAATTCAAAGATGTGCATAAAGAATAGCTTTCATTGTTTAATCACTTTCTGGGTGGCGCGGTAACGGCCCTGCGAAATTTCCACGAAGTAAATCCCCGCCGGGAGGTTCGCGACCGTGAGGTCAATGGGCTGGGTCGCCTCGTGCCGCTCGAACTCGGCTTTGTGCCAGTTCTTGCCCATGCTGTCCAGAATCCGAAGGTGCCAGTCGCCGGTCTGTTCTTCCGAAAAGGTCAGGTGCAATTGGTCGGCGGCAGGATTGGGGTAGGCGGTCAGTGTGCCGGAGATGTCCACCAGATTGGAAGAGGCCAACAGCACGTTGTTCAGAATCAGCCGGTAGCCAGGCGAGTTGGGGTGCTGACTGATGTCGGTATCCGGATCACCTACGAGATGCTGGTAATCTTCCGGATCGTGCCCGCCCAGAAAAACCCAGTGCCCTTGTCCGTAATTGCCGTAAATCATCCGGGCTTCTTCAACCGAAGTGGGTTCCGCTAACACGGTAACCTCCGGTTTGATCAAAGTCTTTTTGAAGGCCGTCGTCTGGCCCATAAAGCCTTTGATGAATCGCTGGTGATTTTGGGTAAGCATCGCCGCCACCGGCTGCAGTTGTGCCGAAAATTGATGCAATTGAAAGGTATCGTTCTTTTCGCTTACTCTCCGTTCCATCATCACATGATCGATTGTCGAGAACTCGTACTCCCGCCAGTCCTGACTGATCTGGAAGTTCTGGAACGCAAACGTTTGGGTGAAATCAAGCCGATCAAAGTCCGCTGTGTTCATGGAGTCTCCATCGTACATCACATCGTGGACGTCTAATCCTTCGGTCGCCAGCGCAATGTCGTAGGTATCTGTACCCGCACACATCGCGAACAAAAAGCCGCCCTTCTGGCAGAAATTGCGGATTCTACGCGCGACGGCACCCTTCAGTTGAGGGGTATTGGCGAAACCGTATTGCGAAGCGATGGCTTGATCTTCATCATATTGTGTCTTGTACCAGGGCTGATCTTTAAAGGAAAGGTGAAATTTTCCATGTTGTCCGGTAAAATCTTCGTGATGCACGTGCACCCAGTCGTATTGATCCAATTTCCCTTCCAGCACGTCTTCCTGCCTAATTTCTTCGAAAGGAATCTCTGCATAAGACAATACAGACTCCACAATGTTGCCCGTCACGTTGCCTTTCACCTGATACAAAGCAATGCGGGGCGCACGCGACAGCAGAAGGGCAGTGGTTTCGGGGCCGTCGTTGTCGAGTGAAGTGCGGAGGCGTTTGGCTTGTTCGTCGGTCAGCACCTCAAATGCCACCTGCCGCTGGCGCAAGTCGCCCGCCAGTTCCGTGCGTTCCGGCAACAGAAAGCTGCCGCCCCGGTAATTGAGCAGCCAGTAAACGGGGACACGGTGCTTGAGCGTCTGAAACGTGACGCCGTAGGCTTTCAGGTGATTGGTCTGCGCCTCGTCCATCGGGATCAGCAGGTGGTTCGCAAAGGCGGGCGTAGCCAGGAGCAGGAAGAGGGTAAAAAGTTTTCGCATGGCAGGGAGAGAGGTGGTAACATCAAGGTAGAAAATTTATCGACCAGTTTCAACCTGTTCACCTCTGGTAAACAGACTTTTATCGGTGATGCTCGCCCACAAAAAAGGCGGGCGCGAAGAGAAAAGAGACTCGTCGCAGCCCGCCCGTGGGTGGTGTAGAGGACTAAAAAGGTTAGAACCGTGCCGTCAGGCCCAGCAGAAAATTGGTACCCGCCTGCGGATAGACAAAGTTGTTGTTGGTGAGGTTGATACCACTTTCGCCCTGGAAGAGCGTCAGATACGTATAGCCGTTCGAGGAATACATCGTGTTGAACACGTTGTTCACCAGCAGCGTCAGGTTGATTTCCTTCGCGCCCAGCGCCGCCAGCGAGTAGCTCGCCCGCAAGTCATTGACCAGGTACGCATCCAGTTTACGCGTCTCGTTTTGCGTATTGTCCAGGTACTGGTCACCCACGTATTTGGTCAGCACCGCCAATTCCAATCCTTCCACGGGAGTAATTTGCAGGCTGGACGCCCCGATCACCGACGGCGAAAACGACATGGTGGTGTTGGTGTAGACAAGTGTAGTGTCGCCTACCACGTCGTAATACGCATCATAGACGTAATTCAGCTCCCGGAACTCGTCGATCTTGTTGAGGCTGAAAGTCGCGTTCAGGTTCCAGGTCAGCCAGTCGACCGGGCGGAGGGCCGCCACCAGTTCCACGCCGGTGCGGTAACTGCGAGGGACATTGACCATCAGCGGACTGCCCACGTCGTTCAATTCGCCTGTCTGAATCAACTGATCTTTGTACTGCATCAAATAGTAATTCACGCTCCACGAGGCCCGCGTCGACTGTTCGCGGTAACCCGCTTCCAGGTCGTACAGGGTTTCGGCAGTCGGCAAACTCCCCGCGGGGGCATCGACCAGGTTGGTGCGGCTCGGCTCCCGGTTTGCCACGCTAAACGACGCGTACAGACTGCGACGGTCGTTCCACTGGTAGTTCAGGCCCAGTTTGGGATTGAAGAAATCATATTGCGTCGACAGATCCAGCGTCCGCTGGTCGTTGTCGGTGCCACCGATGTCGTAGCCGATCGTGCGGTATTGCAGATCCAGAAAGCCGCTCAGCGCATCGGTGAACTGGTAATTCGCCTTCGAATACACGTTGAAGTCCGACTTCAGGCCGTTGCCCTGGTAATACCGATCGCCTAGATTATGATCGCTCGCGTACTGTGCCCAGATAATTTCGCCGTAGTGGTCGCCGTCGTACCGGTTCCAGCCGCCGCCGACCGTCGCGCTCAGGCGTCCTTCGGTGTAATTTGCCGAAAACACCGTTCCGTAGAAGTGGTTGTCGAGCCAGCGCCGCCGCACCAGGTCCGTCTCGGTCAGCGTATCGTTTCCGAGCACGACGTTCGACAATTGGTAAGCGGCAAAATCTTCCCCGACTTTGTACTGTTCGTAATAGCCGAGGCCGCGCGTGTAGAACCCGGCGATGTTCAGGTTGAGTGACGGGGAAAGTTCCTGCGTCAGAAACAGTTGCGCGTGGTCCTGCTGGTAATGGTCCACTTCGTTGTTGTACGCCGGAAACTGCTGGAAAAAGTCGGTGCCCGCGTAGTTCAGCGTGCGTCCGGCGGTGCGGAGGTACTGGGCATTTGCGTCCGAAGGCCAGTTCAGGCCGATGAATTCCTCAATGCCGGCGGCATCGCCTTTGGCCACCGCTTCGGGCACGCCGTTCCAGGCCTGGTACGTCTCTTCAAAACCGGAGAAGACGTTCAGCTTCACGACCGTTTTTTCGCCGTAATACCCCGCTGAGGTGAAGAACGATTTCAGGTCGGAGCGCGCCCGGTCGATGTAGCCGTCGGACGAGATTTTGGACAGACGCCCGTCGAAGGCCCAGTGGCCGCCGAGCAAGCCGGTGCCCACCCGAACGGTGTGTTTCCAGGTGTTGTATGACCCGAACGAGTTGCTCACCTGCGCGTAAGGCTCGCGCTCCAGCGTGTTGGTCTGGATGTTGACCGTCGCGCCGAACGCGCCCGCCCCGTTGGTCGAGGTGCCGACGCCCCGCTGAATCTGGATGCTCTGGACGGACGAGGCAAAGTCGGGCAGGTCGACAAAAAACGTTCCCTGCGATTCGGCATCGTTGTACGGAATGCCGTTGATGGTCACGTTCGTGCGCGTCGGGTCGCTGCCCCGGATGCGGATGCTGGTGTAGCCGACGCCCGCCCCCGCGTCCGACGTGCTCACCACCGAAGGGGTCAGTTGCAGCAGTTGCGGAATGTCCTGCCCCAGATTCATCTTCTGGATCTGCTCCCGGTCTACGTCCGTGTACGCGACCGCACTCCGTTCCGTCACCCGCGTCGAAGAAACGACCACCTCTTCGGTCAGGGTAGTACTTCGCTGCAGGGTGATTTGCAGTTCGGAGGGAGAGGGAACCGCGATTTCCTCGGTATAGGCATCGTAGCCGACATACGTGACGCGCAGGTCGTAGCTCCCGGCCGGTAAATTCTGGATCGTAAATTCTCCCTCGGGACCGACGTAGGCGGCGCGGTAGGTGTTGACGATCACGACGTGGGCACCCGTCAGCGGCTCCTGCGTTTCCGCATCGACCACGGTACCCGATAGATTTTGTGCCATCAGGGGCACGAAGCTTCCCAGCAGCAGCATCGTGCTGAAAAGCGCTTTCCGTACAAATTGCATTAAGATTTTGGAAAAAATTGAAACATCGCGAACAGCCAGGGGAACGGCTGTCCTGTTCCGTATTACCATACGTTCCCTTCGCCGGTACTAACCGGATCAGGTTCAATGGGTATGATCTCAGCCCGTTTGTTACATGCAGGGCACCCCGTGCCGCAAAGGTAGAGAACCCGCGTCGGAAAGCAAATGCACCGGATGGAGAACCAAAAAGAGTAGGAAAATGCCGTTGCGCTATTCTTTGGGGTACAACCCTTGTCGACTTATGCACCACGCTCTCCGTTTTCTGCTGTTTCTTCTACTCCCCATTGCCTGCCACCCACCTGCCGTTCACGAAACTGCCGAGGTGCCGCTTCCCCTTCACGAGTCGCTGCAACGTGCGCAGACGCAACTGATGCGCGTCGCCACGCTCTACCAGGATTCGGCCGGACTGCCCCGTACGACTCGTCCGGACGGTTCGGTACGGCTGTTGGCGAGCGATGACTGGACAAGCGGCTTTTTTCCGGGCACCCTGTGGTTGCTTTACGAATACACGGCCGATCCGGCCGTGCAGCAGATGGCGATGCAGTACACGGCTCGGCTGGCGAAAGAACAATACAATCGCGGGACGCACGACCTGGGCTTTATGCTCTACAACAGCTACGGAACGGGGTATGCCCTGACGGGCGATGAAGCGTATCGCGACGTGCTGGTGCAGGGTGCGCGCGCGTTGATGAGCCGGTTTCGACCTGCCACGGGGACAATCCGTTCGTGGGATCACCACGCCACTCAGTGGCAATATCCCGTGATCATCGACAACATGATGAATCTGGAGCTGTTGTTTGCAGCCACCCGCCTCACGGGCGACTCATCGTTTTACCGCGTAGCGTATCAACACGCCCTTACCACCCTGCGCCACCATTTCCGTTCCGATTTCAGCTCGTACCACGTGGTGGACTACGACACGACGAGTGGCGAGGTGCGGCAGCGGCAAACCCACCAGGGTGCGGCCGACGAGTCGGCCTGGGCACGGGGGCAGGCGTGGGGTTTATACGGGTTTACGGTGGCTTACCGGGAAACGGGCGACGCGCAATTTCTAGCGCTGGCGCAGCGCATTGCGACGTTTGTGTTGGAGCATCCGCACCTGCCCGACGACAAAATACCATACTGGGACTTCGATGCTCCCGACATTCCCGACGCACCCCGCGACGCGTCGGCGGCGGCTATTCTCGCTTCGGCGTTGCTCGAATTGAGCGCGTATTCCCCGGATATGCAGGCGACCTACCGCCAGACGGCGCGGACCATCCTGCAAACGCTGTCGGCCCCTCCGTACCGGAACACCGCCCCGGACGCCAGCTTTCTGCTGTCGCACAGCGTTGGCCATTTTCCTGAGCACAGCGAAGTGGATGTGCCGCTCAACTACGCCGATTACTATTACGTGGAGGCGCTGTTGCGATTGCACTATGGAGAGGAACAGCGCCGTCTGGCGACGCAACACCCGCGTATTTTCCTGACGACACCTGCCCGGTTGTCGCGTGCAAAGCAGCTGCTGCCGACCGACGAACGTAGCCGCGCGGCCTTGACCTTACTGCGTGAAGAGGCGGATGCGATGGTGCAGAACGGTCCCTATTCGGTGATGGAAAAGGCGTTTCTTCCGCCCAGTGGCGACAAGCACGATTACCTCAGCATGGGCATTTACTGGTGGCCTGATTCTACTAAACGCGACGGGCTTCCCTACGTCCGACGCGACGGTCAGATCAACCCCGAAGTGCGTGCCATTTCCGATGCTACCTATTTCAAGAACGTGGTGGAAGAAAGCTTCCAACTCGCGCTGGTCTACGTTTTTACCGGCGAAGAGGCTTACGCAGCACACGCCGCCGACCTGATTCGTCATTGGTTTCTGACGCCCGAGACGCGCATGAACCCACACCTGAACTACGGGCAGGGCGTACCGGGACACGCCGAAGGGCGACCCTATGGCATTATCGAAACGCGCGACCTCATCAAGGTGGTGGATGCAATCGGGCTGTTGCAGCAAACTGCCTTCTGGACGCCCGCCGACGAAGCCGCCATGCAGGCGTGGTGCCAAGCGTACCTGCGGTGGTTACGCACCAGCCGCATCGGGCAGGAAGAGCGCGACACGCACAACAACCACGGCACCTGGTACGACGGACAGGTGGTCACCCTGGCGCTGTACACCGGACAGCCGCGGATCGCGCGGCAAACTGCCCTGGCCTTTCGAACGCGCCGCCTCGACCCGCAACTGGCTCCCGACGGTAGCCAGCCCGAAGAACTGGCCCGTACGCGGTCGTGGGACTATAGCATCATGAATTTGCGGGCGATGCTGAACATGGTGTACCTGGCCGATCAGGTCGGAGTGAATCTGTGGTCCTACGAAACGGCGCAAGGCAGCGGCATTCCGGCGGCGCTTCGGTATTTACAACCCGTAGCGCGGGGCGAACGTGAGTGGACCACTACGCAGATTCATCCTCTGCAACCAGAAAAACTGTGGCCGCTGGTGCAGATGGCCGCCAGTCGCGAGACCAACACGTTTGCGGCGCAGCCAGAAGGAGAACCTTCAGAAGCGTACGCGCAGGAATTGCTCTACTATCCGGCGCAGCAGTGACTAGGCACCGACCGGTCCGGCTTCCTGAAAGAGCGTTTGCAGCAGGGTTTGCCCGACGGCCTTAAGCGTTTCGCGGTTGATGTGCTCCAGCGTATCCTCGTGCGTGTGCCAGTGCTCGTAGAAGTAATCGTCGTGGACCGGATCGTACTGGATGATGTCAATCATCGGGATGCGCGCGATGCGGTTGACGTAATAGTGCTCGTCGAGCAAGCCGCTGGCCGTTTGGTACGAGAAATAAGAAGAGTACCCGAGTTGAGTGCCGATCTTCCATACCCGGTCAACGACCGACGGCGCCGCCTGCATGGAAATTTCGTCGCGCGCAAATTGCGCTCCTTCCGCCCCGACCATATCGAGCAGAATGCCGTAGTAAAAGCCCTTGCGGTGCGGATTTTTGGCCCAGTGCTGTGCGCCCAGGCACCACGTATCCTGTTTCCCGGCCCCGTCGCGTTCGCTTTCAGGTTGGCCGTAGTCTTCCGCATCGGTAAAAATGATGTCTACCCCCAAGTTCTGCGGCAGGTTCGATGCCTGAAGCACCCGTGCTACTTCCATCAGCACCGCTACGCCACTGCCGCCGTCGTTTGCGCCTTCGATGGGTTCGCGCTGCCGCACCGAATCCTGATCGGCATAAGGACGTGTGTCCCAGTGTGCCATTAGCAGGATGCGCTTGTTGGCCTGTGGATTCAGGGTACTGATGATGTTGCGGCCGTTCAGGACCGTTTCGTCCCAGGCCGTAGCCTCGAAATTTTGCTCTTGTACCTCCCAGCCGATGCCCCGCATGTAGTTGACCAGGTAATCGCCGCACTGCCGGTGCGCGGGCGTATTGGGTACGCGCGGGCCGAACGCCACCTGTGCTTCGACAAACGCATAGGCCGAGTCGGCATTGAAGTCGGGGGCCTGAACCAATGCCGCTGGGGGAGGGCTATTTTCGGTGGTCTGAGACGTTTTTGTATCGTCGCACGCGCTGACCAGAAGCATCATTCCGAGCCCAAAGGCCAGGGCTTTTCCGGTGGGTACGGTACTGGTGCTAAGCGATCTCTTCATGCGTTACTATTCCTCGTAGGCCCACTCGACGCCCTGTTTGGTATCTTTGATAATTAACCCTTGCTGGCGAAAATCGGCCCGAATGCGGTCGACGCGGTCGTACGCTTTGGAGGCTTTGGCTTCCCGGTACATTTCCAACAGCGCACTGATCAGGGTGGTCTGGTCTTCGGCGCGTTCTTCGCGCAACCCCAGCACTTCGGTAACGAACGTACCGAACGTTTCTTTCATCCGCTCGAACGTCGCGCGGCTAACCGTACCGATGGTTTCGGGGTTCACGGCAAACGAGTTGATCCGTTTTACCAGATTGAACAACGCCGCGATGGTTACGGCCGTGTTGAAGTCGTCGTTCATGCCCTGATAGCACTGGTCGCACAATTGCGTGATCTGTTGTGCCAGCTTTAGGTTCAGGGTTTCTTCTTCGGCCGGGTAGTCCAGCTTGTGCAGCGCCAGCAGGCCGTTCATCATCTTTTTGTAGCCTTTGCGGGCCGCCACCAACGCCTCGTTCGAGAAATCGAGCGTGCTGCGGTAATGCGCCTGCAAGACGAAAAAGCGGATGGTCATGGGCGTATACGCCTGGTCGAGCAGTTCATGGTCGCCCGAGAAGAACTGGTGCAGGTTGATGAAGTTGTTCAACGAACGTCCCATTTTCTGTCCGTTGATCGTGATCATGTTGTTGTGCATCCAGTAGCGTACCGGCGCTTCGCCGTGCGAGGCTTTCGACTGGGCAATTTCGCACTCGTGGTGCGGAAACATCAGGTCCATGCCCCCGCCGTGGATGTCGAACTGCGTGCCCAGGTACTTGCCGCCCATCACCGAGCATTCCAGGTGCCAGCCCGGAAACCCTTCGCTCCAGGGCGACGGCCACCGCATTAGGTGTTCGGGAGAGGCGCGCTTCCAGAGGGCAAAATCGAGCGGATTGCGTTTTTCGCTTTGCCCGTCGAGGGTGCGTGTGCCGGTCATCAGGTCATCAATCACCCGCCCTGACAGTTCGCCGTAGCTGCCGTTGGCCTCCTGGTATTTGTTGACGTCGAAATACACCGAGCCGTTCACCTCGTACGCAAAGCCGTTGGCCAGAATGGCCTCGATCATCCCGATCTGTTCGGTGATGTGCCCGGACGCGCGCGGTTCAATGCTGGGCGGCCAGGTGTTGAGCGCGGCCATGTCGGCGTGGTAGCGGTTGGTGTAGTACTGCACCACTTCCATCGGCTCCAGTTGTTCCAGCCGTGCCCGTTTGGCAATGCGGTCTTCGCCTTCGCCCGCTACTTCGTCGGACAGGTGCCCCACGTCGGTGATGTTCCGCACGTAGCGCACGCGGTACTTGAGGTGCGTCAGGTAACGAAAAACGGTGTCGAACGTGATGGCCGAGCGGGCGTGCCCCAGGTGTGCTTCGCCGTAGACCGTAGGACCGCAGACGTACATGCCTACGAAAGGAGGATTCAGGGGCTGAAAATCTTTCTTTTGGCGCGAAAGTGTATCGTAAATTTTTAGGGACTGAACCATGGCGGAACGCAAACCTCTCGGGATTGAAACGGCTGCAAAAATAGCAAAATTACCCGGCGGGAAGCGAGTAGGTCCCCTCAATCGGAAAATGCTCGGAGTAGGGCACCGACCGCAGGGTTTCAAAATGGTGAATCTGGAAGACCGGGTCGTAGAACTGATTGTCGAGTCGTAGAAAAAACAACTTGCCGTTGTAGGTAAAACCAAAGCCGTTACCCGCCTCCTCGAAGGCGCTCAGCATCTGCTTTTTGAGCCGGAAATAGGTGTACGAGTAGGGGAGGTCGTTAAAGTCGCCGCACACAATGGCCGGATAAGGACTGTTGGCGATGTGTTCCTTCAACAGGTCGATCTGTTCGCCCCGCACGCGGGTGCCCCGCCGGATTTTTCCCAGCGCCGTCTGTACGCTCTGCAACCACTTTTCGGACGAGTTGGCCGAAAACAGCGATGCTTCGTTGATCGTCATCGATTCCAGGTGAAGGCTGTACACGCGCACCGTGTCGTTGGCGACTTTGATGTCGGCGAACAGCCCCCGGTTCAGGTCGCTCTGCTTCCCGACAATTACGTCGCCCCCGCGCACAATTGGATACCGCGAGAAGATGGCCACGCTGTGGAAGCCGCCTTCGTCCTGGTAGTTTTTGATGGGCGTCATGTAGTAGTAAGGCCGCCCGCTGCTGATCAGCCGCTCGACGGTGTTGTAAATCGACGACGAGTCGTTGTTGTAAAATTCCTGCAGGCAGAGGATGTCCGCCTTGCTGTTGGTGACCCACTCCACCATCGGGAGGGCGTTTTCTTTGCCGATGTACTTTAAGTAGTGCCGCCCCGAAATGAACGTACTGACGTTGTAACTCAACACGTTGAAGGTCCGGCTACTGTCGGTGACCGGGGGCAGTTCTGCCGGGCGAATCGACACGGTTGCCGAGATGAACGGCGCGCCTGCAATGAGCAGCCCGAGCGGCCACACCGCCAGCGAAGGGCGTACCATCAGCCACAGCAAAATCAGCAGAAGGTTGAACCCCAGCAGCATGGGCAGGCCCAGCGACAAAAACGCGCCCGGCCAGAATACCTGCGGCGAAATGTGCGTAAAGTAGTACGAGGCCAGCGTAGCGACCGTCGACAACACCGTCAGGAAGAGTAACCCGTGATAGACCGACCTTTTGCGGACGTAAACGGCGTTCGAGAACATAGTCGAATAAATCTTTACGGAAATGCTGGTAGCGTTGTAAAAAATGGCTCCCCGGCTGCTCTGCTCTTTAGACTCTACGTAAGAAGCGCCCAAAGATTACACCTTTTTTAATTTTCCCGGGCAGATTTAAAGGTATAGGCCGCCTTCACTGGATAATGGTCGGACCAGATAGCATTATAAAAAGTCTCGTACCCCACTACGTTGAAACGCTGGTCGGCAAACTGGTTGTCGATCCGTAAAAAAGGCAGGTTGCCCGCGTAAGAAACGCCGAGCCCGTGTCCGGCCTTTTCGAATGCGTTTTGCAGTTCGTTGTTGAGTCGGTAGTACGTGTGGCTGTACGGCAGATCGTTCAGGTCGCCGCAGACCAGCACCGGATAAGGACTGGTTTTGATGCTTTCTTCCAGCGCCCGCATCTGCCGCCCGCGTTCTTCGAATCCGCCGCGCAATTTATCGGTCACACTGGAGGCGTGTTTGCGCATTTCTTCTTCCGACACATCCAGATTTAGTTCTTCGGCGCTGATGCGCATAGATTGCAGGTGGATGTTGTACACCCGCACCATGCCCTTCGGCAGGCGGATGTCGGCGTAGATGATCTGATTGTTGGTGGCTTTGCTCAGTTCCAACGTGCCCTGGTAAATAATGGGATGTGTACTGAAAATCGCCATGCCGAACTGCCCTTTCCGCTTGGTGGTGACCCACGGCGAAAAATAGTAGTGGTTCAGCGGACCGTGGCTGATGCGCGCGATGGCGCTGAACTTGTCGGAGCCGTTCTGGTTATAAAATTCCTGCAGGCACACGATATCGGCACGGGTCTGGCTGACCCACCGGATCATCTCTTCCGACGAAGCACTGTGGTACAGGTTAAACGCCCGTACGTTGTAGGTCATCACCGTAAAGTCGGGCGGCGGGGCGTCTTCGTCCTGTGGGGAAAAGGCGATGGTAGCCTGAATAAACCGGTAACCTAACAGCAGCACCGCCACCGAGTACAACGCCCGCAGTGGGCGGGTCACCAGCCAATAGAGCGCAAAAATGACGTTTAGCACCAGCGTAATAGGAATCGCCAGGGCCATGAACCCGGCCCACCAGGCGCGTTCCGGGTTGATATACGAAGCAAGGTAAGCCAGGAACGTAACGACCAAAAGCACTACGTTCAAGGTGGTCATCAGAGCAATCCGCACAGTAGGACAATAATACCATTTCCCTGGTGTTACGGGAAAGGCTTTTCAGCACATTTTCGGCCGATAAAATACAAATTATTGTCGGACCAATCGCAGGGTCTGCAACCCGGACGAGGTAGTTAGTTGGGCGATGTACACTCCTGAAGGCAAGTGACGGGCTGCATAATCGACCTGGCGTGTACCGGGCGTGACGCGTTCGTTGCGGAACAAGGTGTCGACGTGCCGTCCCTGATGGTCGAAAAGCTGCAACGTTGCTTTGTCGGTAGCCTGGGTGTTGATGGTAAACTGAAAGGCCGCCCCGCCGGGGTTGGGCTGCACCGAGAAATCAAGGGGCGTCATGGAAGAACGCGATGGCGTAGGAGTGACCTCTACGAGCTGATACAGTTTACCCTGGCGGTAGTTGGCTACGTACAGTTCGCCGGCGGCATCGAGGCCGAAGGTGGAAATGTTACCGTTCATCTTCAAAAGGAACGGGCTCGTATCAGACACCGCTACGGCGTCGAGCGACCAGATGCGACCGCTGACGTAGTCACCGTAAATGTACTTTCCCTGCAGACTGGGCGCCGCCTGACCCCGGTACACCATCCCGCCTGTGATCGACACATCACCCTGGTCGTGGGAATACTCCCAGACGGGCAAACGCAGGTTGAGCCCCGCTGTGTCGCAGGTAGAGGGGTTGTAACACGCCGACGCTTCCATCAACCGCCAACCGTAATTCCCGCCTTTCTCCACCCGATCGATTTCTTCGATTTTGTTCTGGCCTACGTCGGCTACCCACAGCGTACCGGTTTCCGGATCGGGATAAAACTTCCAGGGATTACGCAAGCCGTAGGCATAGATTTCCGGCAGAAACCCTTCGTTATTGCCAGCATAAGGATTGTCGGCCGGAATGGCGTAGGGCCGTTCTCCTTCTGTCTGATTGACGTCAATGCGCAGCATTTTCCCCAGGATCGACTTTCGGTTTTGTCCGTTGTTCTGAGGATCGCCCCCGCTACCGCCGTCGCCCGTCGCGATGTAGAGGTAGCTGTCGGGGCCGAACCGCAGGCATCCGGCGTTGTGGTTTTCGAACGGCTGCGGAAACGTAATTAAAATGGTTTCCGACGAAGCGGCGGCGGTGCCTTCCGCACCGGCCTGAAAGCGAGAGATGCGCGTCGCCAAGTTGCCTGTGGTGTAGTTCACGTAGAAATAGCCGTTGGTGGCAAAGTCCGGATGGAACGCCAGCCCCAGCAAGCCCGCCTCGTTCGGAGAAGAGTTGACCTGGGGCGTGATGTCGAGCAACGTTTGCGTGGCGCTCGTGGCCGCATCGTTGGCAAACACTACAATCCGGCCGGGCTTTTCGACCACCGCCAGACGATCCTCTTCCCCGGGTACCGCTACGATGTCGACCGGCAAGTCGAAGGTAAGCTCGGGGAAGGCATCACGAAGTTCGTATTGCGCTTGTGCGTGCGGGGTGCAGCCCAACACCAGCAGAAGGAGAAAAAGTCGGTACATAAGAAAAGAGGTGTATGGTAAGGGTAGGTGATAAGTACGAAATTTTAGCGGCCGAAGATGCCTGCGCAACGCGTCGTTTAAAAAATGGCTTTCCTCGTATCCTAATGAAGATCAACCGGGTATATAAGAGAAACCAAAGAGAATCCTTACTCTATCTATAGATATGAAGATGTCTACACACGAAATTGCCTGGGGGTTGGCCAAGGCCGGCACCGTGGCCCTGACCAGCGTAGTGGTGCACAAGTTACTCGACGAGGCCTACGCAGTAATCCAGAAAGATCATCCCCCTAAAAATCCGGACTCGCCCGATACCGACTGGAAAGAAGCCGTGATCTGGACCATTTCGTCGGCGGTGCTGGCGGGGGTGACCAGCGTGCTGATGCGACGCGAGTTGGCGCGGGGATGGGTCAAACTGACGGGGTCCATGCCCCCCGGTATGGAAGAATAAGACGTTACGCACGAAAGCGCCTCCCGCAAGAGGCGCTTTTTTTGACTTAGCTGAAAATCGCTTCGGCTATTTCCCAGATGCCCCAGACGATCAGCGCCAGAATGCCCAGGAGGCCGAGGCCCGCAATGACGAGAATGCCTTTGCCACTGCCTTGGTGCTTGCCTTCCTCGTGGTATTCGCGCAACAGCTGCAGGTTGCGGTAGTTGGCTTTGTAGGTCGCATCGAAAATATCGCCCAGGATCGGAATGGCACCGATGGTCGCGTCGAGCAGAATGTTGCCCAGCATTTTGATGACCAGTTTCTGGCTGGCTCCGTGCCGGGCCATCGCCAGCAGCAGTGCGCCCGAAAAGCCGAACGAAATCAGATCGCCGGCTCCCGGAATCAGCCCCAGAAGTGGATCTAGCCCAAAGCGAAAATTGGTCCCGGGAATGCGAAACGCCGTGTCGAGCAACTTGGTCGTTTTCTCGATCCAGCCCAGGTGACGCAGGGCCGAGGGGCCTCCTGCCGTACGCGTGTGTCGGGAAGAAGCGGTATGTGGTTTTTTGTATGTCAACGGTTCCATGTACTTATAACGCAGCAACTGACAGCCAGGTTGGTTACCTTCGCTTATGCCCACACCTTCCGCCGATTTTCGACAGGCCATTCGCGCCCTGCCCGATCGTGAAAAAGAGAAGTTACTGTTACGTATTGTGCGCCGAGATGCCGATCTGTACGCGCAACTTGCCTTTGAGTTGGACCTGAGCAGCCGGGAGGAAGTGTACGACGAAACGGCGGCCGCCATTACCGAGATTATGGAGGTGGAGCCTGCGCGCCGCCCGTCGCGCGCCCTAACCCGCGCGATCCGCAAAGCCCGTGAGGCCATCGCGCGCTACAAGTACATCACCAACGACCTGAAGGGGGAAGTGGACCTGACGCTGCACATGCTGCGTTTTTGCTACGATCGTCATCACCGCCATTTCGATGACCGGTACGCGTCGTTTTACAAAACGACGGCCCGGCTGACGGTGCGCGTGGCACAATTGATCTGCCGTAAACTCCACGAAGATTACTACATCGAGTACGAACCCGACCTGGACTGGTTCCTGAGTTGGGCGTACAACCATCCGCGCCGCGAACGCCTCAACTTGGACTTGCCGCGCGCACTGGCAGACGTGAAATAACTAGCCGTTGGGCAGCAGCAGCGACGAGTCGCCGAAGCTGAGAAACCGGTAGTCGTGTTGGAGCGCTTCGTCGTAAATGCGCCGCCAGTCGGCTCCGACAAAAGCGGCGACCAGCAGAATGAGCGTAGACCCCGGCTGGTGATAGTTGGTGATAAGTCCCCGGCAGAGCTTGAAGTCGTAGCCCGGGTGGATGTAGATGCCCGTTTCGCCCCGCAAAATTTCCTGTCTCGTGCGGTCCAGGTAAGCTTCCACCGCCCGCAACGCTTCGGCTGCGGAAGGCTGTTGCGTGGCCGGAATCGAGTAGGCCAGTTGCTGGTCGATGCTAAACGTGCTTTGGGGATCGTGCAGGAGTTTCACCCCGAACCAATACAAACTTTCGAGCGTCCGCATGGAAGTTGTGCCCACGGCAACGATGTGCCCCAGGTGCTGCTGCAAATGCAATAGATTCTGTCGACTCAGTTCTACCTGCTCGCGGTGCATGGCGTGCTCGGTAACGAGTTCGGTTTTGATGGGCTGAAACGTCCCGGCACTGACGTGCAGCGTCAGGAAGTCCAGCGCAATGCCGCGGGTCTGCAACCGGGCCAGCACCTCGGGCGTGAAGTGCAGTCCGGCCGTCGGAGCCGCCACGGCCCCTTCCTGTTTCGAGTAGACCGTCTGGTACTGCGTCCGGTCCTGTTCGGTCACCGACCGTTTCAGGTAGGGGGGGAGTGGCATCTCGCCCGAAGCCGTCAACACTTCGGCAAAAGTGAGCGTTGCAGGGGTCCAGTGAAACGTAACGCGATCGGCCCCGGCCTGTTCGGCCCGAAGCGTAATGGTGCCTTGCGGCGTTTCCCACGTTTTTTCCAGCACTTCGCCCGCCTTCCAGCGCTTGCGGTTGCCCACCATCGCCTGCCAGGTGCAGGTGTCGGTCTGTTGCATGGCTTCGCTCATCACCGGACTGGGTTCCTGCGGATGCAGCAGAAATACTTCGATCTGCGCGCCCGTAGTCCGATGAAAAAACAACCGTGCCGGAATGACCTTGGTGTCGTTAAACACCAGCAGCGTCTGTGCGGGAAGCAGCGCGTCCAGGTCGCGAAATGTGTGGTGGGTGAGGGTCCCTTGCCGATAGACCAGCAACTTGGACGCATCGCGCGGCGTCAGGGGAAACCGGGCGATGCGTTCGTCAGGCAGTTCGTACTGGTAATCGGATAGAACCAGAGGGGGAATCCCCATGATGGATTAGATTAATGGCCCTGTTCCTTAAAGCGGATCTGAGCTTGTTTGATCTCTTCGATCGCGACGTCTACGTCGTGCCATCCTTCAATACCTACTTTCTTCTTTTCCAGATCTTTATACACCTGGAAGAAATGGCCGATCTCCACAATCATGTGCGGGTTGACAGTCTTCATGTCTTTCACGTGGCTCCAGTGTGGGTCGGTTACCGGAACGCACAGAATTTTGGCATCTGGGCCTTTTTCGTCGAACATTTTCAGCATGGCGACCGGCCGTACTTCGATCAGACAGCCCGGGAACGTCGGTGCCGTGACCAGCACCATCGCGTCGAGCGGATCGCCGTCTTCTCCCAAGGTGTTGGGGAAAAAGCCATAGTCGGTCGGGTAATGCACTGGCGAAAAGAGCTTCCGGTCGAACCGGATCATGTTCAGCGTGTGATCATACTCGTATTTGTTGCGACTTCCTTTCGGAATTTCAATGAGTACGTCCAGCGAAACTTTTTGTGTTGTATCCATAACTCGTCAATAATGCGGCAAAGGTATAGTCCATCGGGCAATCTGTCCGGGTTTCGGCGGCCTTTTCGAAGGGTTATGTAGTTTTGCGGCGTATCATGCAGGTTTTTATTGTTTACGCCCATCCTGAACCTCAGTCGTTTAACGGCGCTTTGCTGCACCAGGCACAGACTACGCTTGCCCAGCGCGGCCACGAGGTAACTGTCTCCGATTTGTACGCGCTGAAATTCGACCCTACGGCCGGCCGACACGATTTTACGACCGTGGCCGATCCGGAGCGATTTCGATACCAGGCCGAACAGAAACATGCGGCCCAGCACCAGGGATTTGTCGAGACCATTCGGCAGGAGCACGAAAAGCTTGCCGCCGCCGATGTGGTGATCTTCCAGTTTCCGCTCTGGTGGTTCGGCTTCCCCGCCATCTTGAAGGGATGGGTCGACCGCGTGTTGTCCTACGGTGTGGCCTACGGTGCGCCTGCCGGTGGGTCTTACAAGACGGGCCCGTACCGAGGCAAGCGTGCTATGCTCAGCCTGACGACGGGCAGCGCCGAACTCACTTTTGTGGCAGGCGGACGCCACGGTGACCTGAATACGCTGCTGTTTCCGATTCAGCACGGCATTCTACACTTTACCGGTATGGACGTGTTGCCACCGTTCGTAGCGTGGGCACCTCAGCACGCTACCGACGAAGAGCGGCAACGTTATCTGGCGCTGTATGCACATCGACTGAAGTTGATCGACCGCACGCCGCCGTTGTACGCGTTTCGATAAATACCTTTTGCGATAACCCTTCTTAGATCAGCCTCGTTTATTCCTTCATAACATACTGTATGGAAACTAAATCCAGCTAAATTATGAAGAATAGACACACGTTAGGAATGCTGATGGGCCTGTTGCTTGTGGCTTACCTCGCGCCTGTAGCCGCAAATGCACAAGACGGCGACGCTAAATTTGGACTAAAAGGCGGCTTGAACCTGTCGAATTTTTACAACGCCAGCGAAAACGTCACGGACCAAAACCTACAGCTAGGCTACCATGCGGGCCTGTTTGCGAAGGTGCCGTTGGTGGCGGGGCTTTCGCTTCAGCCGGAAGCGTTGCTGACTACGACCGGCACCAAGCGCGATTATGAGTTTGGCGGGGGCGGTTTGCTGACGCCGGGAGCCAGCACCATTCGCCTGAATCTCACCTATCTGCAAGTGCCCCTGTTGGCCGTGGTCAACCTGGGCGAGAACGTCAACCTGCACGCCGGGCCGTACGTGGCCTACCTGTTGGGTGCCAACGTCTCCAACGATTCAGAGAACGACAGTTACGATACGGTCGATGAAATTGACCGCGGCGATTTTAACGACCTGGATTTTGGCGTTGCGGCGGGTATCGGATTTGAACTGGACCCGCTGGTGATCGGCCTGCGCTATAACTATGGCTTGCGCGATGTAGGGAACGGCAGTGGCATTGCCGGAGAACTGACGGAAGATTCGCGCAACTCTTCGTTCCAGCTCTCGTTGGGCTTCGGTTTCTAAACCGTTTTCGAACCACATAAAAAAGGACCGATTCGTACGAATCGGTCCTTTTTTTATAACCAATAGGGTTCTTTTAGAATGGTAAATCGTCGGTTCCGGCATCGCCACCCGAAGGCAGCTCGTACGACGGAAGGTCTTCGCCTGCAGCGGCACCCGGGTTATCCATCGGGCCGCGTCCGCCGCCGCCCTGTTCGATTTTCCAGGCTTTCAGGTCGGTGTACCAGCGGCCGTTGTACTCACGCGACTCAGGATCGAACGAAACGGTGACATCCTGCCCGGGCGATAAGTTTTTCACCACGTCGGTGCGGTCGCCCCAGCTGGTGAAGCATACTTTTTTGGGATACTGTCCCTGCGTTTCGATCACAAATTCCTGTTTGGTCCACGTGCCATTGCGGCCATTACCGCTGACCGGCTGCATCACTTCTACGACCTTTCCGTTAATTTCCAGGCTCATGCGTTTGTATAGTTAGGTTCGGCTGAGAATAAGTTAGTTACCCTCCTGACGAGAGAGTAAGATTTCAAAATTACAAAAAAACGGGGCGTTAGGCACCCACCGGGGTGGCTTTTTGTGACTTTTCCTGATCGTCCCATTCGCGATCTTTGTCGCGCATCTGGCGGAAATCGCGGTAGCGCCGGAAGGCGGCCATGCCGAAGCCGAGCGACATCAGCAGGCTGCCGATCCACAGCACGTTGATGTACGGCTTTTCCATCGCCTTGATGATCAGCCAGTCTTTTTGTGTCGTGCTGGCTTCGAACGTAAACTCGCCGGTTGCCGGATCGATCTCCGTCAGGGCCAGCCGCAGTCCCAGCTCGCCCGATGTTTCCGGAATGCGCCCCACCATCTGGTCTTTGATCACAAACGCCGGGCGCAGAATGTAGCTGCCTTCGCTGCCCAGCACCCGCACCGTGGCCCGCACGGCCGCATCGTTGGCACCCAACGAAATACCTTCCACCTCGTCGACGCGTTCTACGCTCACCAGTTCGGCAATAAAATCGTTGAGCACGAAAGTATCGCCCACGGCGACCTTAAAGGATTCGGCTTCGCTCCATTCACGTTCCTGATCGGGGGCCATGATCGACGAGACGTGCAGGTAGATGTCGTGGTCCGCAAACTTTTTGATGTCGGGCGAAGGCGCAATGCCGCCCATGTCTTCGTTGATCTGCACGCGCGGATACATCGTGAATTCCTCGCCTGCTTCGTTGCTAAACCGGATTTCGTGGTACGTATTTTCGGGGAACAGCTCCAGCGTATCGCCTTGCGCAAAGTAGGTTTTGTCGTTCCAGGTAATGTCCTCCCGCGCTACCGCCCGGTACTGATCCAGACGCCGAAGCGACTGTTCGTTCAGATAGCCCGGAAAATGCCGTGCTTCCAGCCGAGGACCCAGGTACGTCAGCGTGTAGCCCGCCATGGCTTGGGGCGTGCCGCGCCACAGCAGCACGTTGTCGCGGTTGGCTTCGTCCGAAAAATCTTTCGACAGCAGCATGCCCGTCTGGTTCTTGGAAATCACCTTCGAGTAACCAGACGAAAACATGATGCCGATCAGCATCAACCCTACGCCGATGTGCGACACGGCACCGCCGGACAACTGGTAGTTGCCCCGCACGATGCGCCACAGAATCATGCCGTTGGCCACGAGCGAAAACGCACCCACCGTCAGTAGCGTGATGTACACAAAGTTGTCCACTTTGGTCAGCACAATCAGTCCGGCCGAAAGCAACAACGCGACGATCAGCGGAGTAGTCAGGTGATTGAGCCAGTTTTTGGCGTCCAGCTTTTTCCACCAGAAAAACTGTCCTAGCGCCGAGGCAAACGCAATGGCGACCCCGAACCACAATTGCCATTTGGTGTAGAAGCCCACTTGGTCGGCCGGGGGCGCCAGGTTTGATTCAATGCCCAACAGGCCAATCAGTTTACTGTAGACCGGAATGGACGTGGGCACCAGTACCTGAAACGACGCCAGGCCCAAAATGGTAGCGGCGATAAAAATCCAGAACTCGCCGGAGTAGACTTTCACCTCTTTGTCGGTAAAAGGAAGCTCTTTCCAGCGGATCGTCAGCAATACCGCCGACAGGATGAGGAACGTAAACAGGTAGAGCAGCAACTGCCCGGAGAGGCCAAGGTCGGTAAACGAATGCACCGACGACTCGCCCAAAATGCCACTGCGCGTCAGGAAAGTGGCGTACAACACCAGCAAAAACGAAGCGATGACCAGAATGAGGCTAGTGCCCAGTGCGCTGCCGTTTCGGCGAGCAATGACCAGCGTGTGGACGCCCGCCACCAGCATCAGCCACGGAATGTAGACGGCATTTTCGACCGGGTCCCAGTTCCAGTAACCGCCGAAATTAAGCGTTTCGTATGCCCAATAGGCACCCATCAGAATCCCTACGCCGAGTACCAGCGAACCCACCAGCGCCCACGGAAGCGCCGGTCGCACCCAGGCGTGGTACTGCCGCTGCCAGAGGCCGGCGATGGCAAACGCAAACGGCACGATGGTCAGCGCGTAGCCCAGGAACAACGTCGGCGGGTGGATCACCATCCAGTAGTTCTGCAACGAAGGGTTCAGGCCACGCCCGTCGACCGGAACGTAATCCGGATTGATCTGAAACACCGGCCAGCTTTGCATTACGTCGCGCAGCAACATAAACGGCGAACTGCCGATTTTCAGGTCCAGCCCCGGAATGACGACGCCCAGAATCATGGAGGCCAGAAACGCTTGCACCAAGGCAAAAATCGTCATGACGGGTGCTTCCCACCGGCGGTTGGTCGCCATCACGATCACGCCCAGCACGGCGTGCCAGAACAACCAGAGCAGAAAACTGCCCTCCTGACCGTTCCAGAAGCTGGCGATGATGTATTGCGTGGGCAGGTGTTCGGACGAGTAGCTCCACGCGTAGTGGTACTCGTAATAGTGGTTGTAAACGATAAAAAAGAGCGTGGCGACCACCCCCATGACCGACACCACGTGGATGCCGAAGACGGTGCGCCCGAAACGCTGCAACAGCGCGCGGTCGTGGGTGCGGAGGGCGGGCAGTTGCGTGGCCCGAAAGAAAGCGAACGCGGCGGCCACCGCCGTCACAAACATCAGGGTGATGAAGAAGTTACCTAGCAGGCCGGGAAATTCGTGGATCATGGCAGGCAGTTCGGCAAAGAACCGTGAAAAACTATAATTGAGCCTGAGGCGCTGTGGCCTGAGGCACTTCTCTAAATTCGTCGTCCTGGTATTTCGAAGGACATTTCATCAGGATTTTATCGGCCACGAACACGTCGTTTTGATACCCCCCGATGATGACAATCTTCTCGGACTTCTCGAAGTCTTGCGGCATGGGGTTATGGTAGATGACCTGCTGAGCTTTGCCCTGGTCGTCTACCAGCGAAAACGTGAAGAAGTTGGGGTCGAGCTCGGGCTGATACTGCATCCCGACAAAGTGCCCCTGGGGATCTTTCTGCAACTCACCGACCACGTGAATTTTTTCCGTACGCCCGTTGGCAGCCATCGTGGCGGCTTCCTGGAAGCTGACGTACGTACTGGCGTCGCCGGCGGTTGAAATGATGATGCCCACCGCCACCGCGATGATGACAATGCCTAGAAGATGTGCCTTTTTCATAAAGAGTTACTCAGCAGGAAGTTTGTATGATTATGGCGCCGCGTCAGGCATGATGCGCCACGTCTTTTTCGAGTTTGTCTACACGCCGGTCGAGGCGCACGAGGTACACCAGGACCCCGGAGAGCAGGACGACCACCACCGCCACAACGACGTAGATCTTACCGCTTTGCCGTAGCGTGTCGGCCATTTCTACCTGGGAAGTGGAACGATCAGGAGCCGCTTCCGAAACATCGGTTTGGGCGTTTAAGTTTAGGGAAACGAGCAGGAGAAAAAGGAAAAGTAATTTTTTCATGGCCATCAGGATTGTAACGACGCATAAGGTTCGGCCGACACAGAGGCGTCAATATTTTCCCACCGTTCGCGCAGGCGCCGCAGCCGAATGTGGACCGACGTGATCCACCAGCCCAGCAGCGTCCAGCCCAGCACAGCCGGGTAAAAAACCAGCCGAAGCTGGCTGTCCAGATCGTAGGAACTGAAACCTGGATTGCCGCCGTTGCCCGGATGAAGTGAGTCGGTCAGGCGGGGCAGCACGAACAGAAGGGGAATGAGGGTAGCGTACGCAAAGATGTTATAGACCGCGCTGATGCGAGCCGCCTGCTGCGTGTCCGCAAACGAACCCCGCAACACAAAATAGGCCAGGTAGATCAGCGTGGCGATGGCCGCACCGTTCAGTTTCGGGTCGTTGACCCACCAGGCGCCCCATGTAAAGCGGGCCCACAGCGAGCCGGTGATCAGGCCCAGCACCCCGAACAACACGCCGGTGTTGGCTGCTTCGATGGCGACACTGTCGTTCTGAAACGAGGGATTGCGCAAGTACCGAATGGAATAGACGACCGAAATGGTCAGGATAATCATCATACCGAACCACATCGGCACGTGAAAGTGCAGGTTGCGGATGCTTTCGTTCAAGATGGGCAAGCGAGGCACTTCCATCAGAAAGCCCGCGATCACGGTGTAGAGCAACAGCACCACGGCCAGCCCTTTCCACCACCTCGATGTTAAACTTTTTTCAATCATATCTGCGTCAGGCGAAACCCCGAGACCAAAGCCCGCTGTCGCGGTAAAAAGTTCCCTTGTTAGCTACGCCAAAGGTACGGAAACAGGAAGTACGAAAGGGTGACAACGATCATATTCATGGCGAGCAGCACCCCCAGCTCGTCGCGACTAGCGGCCCAGTCCAGCCCATCGAGAGCATTTTTCGAAACCCGCATCAACATCAGCAGCATGGGCAGGATGATCGGAAAACTCAGGATGGCCATCAGGGTCGTGTTGTTGCCGGCCTTGGCCGCGATGCCCGACACCATGGTGAGTGTTCCGGCAAAGCCGACGGCCCCTAGCAAAGTGGCCAGCAGAAAAAGCGGCCAGTCTTGTATGGGCGTGCCCAGCACCCAGCCGTAGACCACCAGCCCTACGAGCGTAAGCGTAAGCATCAACACCACGTTGTACACAATCTTGGCTAAGATCAGACCTTCGGGGCTGGTCAGCAGGTAATAGTAGAGTTGCCGCCCCCGGCTCTCCTGCATAAAACTTTTGGCGATGGCGTTGACTGACGTAAACAAGAGGGTAATCCAGAAAAGTGCGTTCCAGGTCACGACGCCAATCTGCCCTCCGGCCAACTGAAAACTGAGGTAGACGATCCAGACCGTGCTGACCACGTACAGCAGCATGCCGTTCAAGGCATAGCGTTGTCGCCATTCCAGGAGAATCTCTTTGCGAACCAGCGTGCGGATTTCGTGTAGTAAGGCCATGTGCGTACCGCAAAAGTACACACAGAACGTTAAGGAACGAGCTGCTTTGCTGTTAACGGAAACGTCACGACAAACTCGCTGCCTTGGTCAGGATGGCTGTGGAGCACAATGGAGGCATCGAGCTTTTCGACCAAGGTCTTGACGATGGAAAGTCCCAGGCCGTGTGACTCTTCTCCCTGCGTGGGTTTCGCGCTCAAGCGCCGGAACTTGCGGTAAAGCTGCTCCTTATCCTGCTCGGTAAAGCCTGGTCCCTGGTCGCGTACCGACAAACAGACATGGTGCTGCTGGCGGTAGACATTGACTTCTACGAGTTTCCCCGACGAAGAATACTTGACGGCGTTGGAGACCAGGTTGTCGAGAATGCGCGTAAGGTACAATTCGTCGGTTTCGAGCAACAGGCCCTCTTCGCTTTCGCAGCGGAGTGTAATGCCTTTCTGCAGGGCTTTAGCGCGATGCGGGCGCAGCGCGTTTTCCAGCCAGGGTTCGATCATCACTTCCTGCGTGTTCACCTGGCTGGAGTGCTCCAGCGCGTGAATGTCCAGCATTTTGGTGATGAGTTGCAGGCTATCGTTCGAGAGTTGACGGATCAGCGTTACAAACTGCTGCTGCTCTTCGGTCAGGTTGCCGTCCAGTGGCAGCAGGTCTGTGAGGCCCTTGATGCTGTTGAAGGGTGATTTCAGGTCGTGCGCTACAATGCGCATGAACTGGTCCTTTTCCTCGTCCATACTGCGCAAATCCTGATTTTGCCGTTGAAGAATCAGGTTCTGCTCTTCGATGAAAAGGTTGCGCTTGATGATCTCCCGGTTTTGTTCTTCGATCCGGTTGTTCTTCACTACCAGCTCTTCGTTTTGCTTGCGGCGCTTGACGTACGCCACCACCAATACGGTGGCCAGCGCTACCGCCAGCGCCAGAATCAGGTACTGGGCGATGTCTTTCAGCCGCTCGTGTTCAATGATCAGCTGATTCTTTTCTTCCGTGGCTTTCAGCAGCTTATACTCCTGTTCAATGCGGTCAATTTTAAGTTGCGCGTCCATCTGCTCCATCAGACGTGCCTTTTCCGTGCTGTAGAGCGAATCTTGCAGGGCTTCGTGCTGACGATAGTGTTGATAGGCTTGACGGTAATTGTTTTCGCGTTCGGCCAGTTCGGACAAATGCAGAAAGGCACGCTGCTGCTCTTCGAGATTACCCGACTCCTGCGCGTACTTGATCACCTGATCGAGGAAGGTGTGTGCCTGCGAAAAATGCCCCATTTTAAGGTGAATGCAACCCATCATGAGGCTGGCCTGGGCCATGAGCTTCCGGTTGTGCGACCGATCGATGACTTGGAACGCTTCCTGCCCGTTTTGTAAGGCCTCTTCGTAGCGTTGAGCATTGAGGTACAACTCAGCCAACCCCAATTCGATTTCCGCGAGGCTGATTTCACCCAGCTCTCGGCTGATGTCCCGGGCCTTTTGCAAGCAGACGGTTGCCTGTTCGGTCGTGCCCAGCTTGGTATACAAACGGGCGATGGTCTGGTACGAGGAAACCTGGCCGCGTCGGTTCTGTTGCTGCTGGCGGATGGCAAGTGCTTTTTTAGCGACTTCCAGGGCTTTTCCCAGTTCTTCCTGCAACTCGTACAGTTGGCTGAGGCTGTTGTAGGTATACCCCATCCCGGACGAGTCGCCGAGTTGAGTGAACAGATCGAGGGCCTTCAGGTAATAGTCGTACGATCGAACCGGATTGCCCTGCACGTAGAAGATGCGGCCGATGCTGTTGAGCGAATGGGCGATCTGCGACGAGTCGGCCGTTGCCGTAGCGATGTTCAGGGCTTTCTGGTGGTAATCAAAAGCCGTGGGATAGTCACCTTTGTAAGACGACGCCAGTCCCATGTAATTCAGGCTTTCGGCAATGCCCCGCGACGTTTGCAGGCGTTGTGCCAGCTCAATGGCCTGGCGGCAGTAATACAACGTGCTGTCAGGTTCCGACAGGCGGTATTCCCATCCTAGTTTGTTGAGTGTAGCAATGCGGTTAAGTTCCTGCTGTTGTGGCAGGCGCTTTTGCAATTGGCTGATCAGCACAACATCCTGCCGTCCGTATGCGACCCAACTGAAAATAGCCGAAAAGACAAATACAAGGAGTAATCGCATAGGAGACTTATTAAACGTACCCGATGAGGATGAGGCGGTAATGGCGAACGAACCCAGCACGCTATGCACGAAAGCCTAAAAATAAGTATCAAAAGGATAGAGAGGCGAATTTTCGCTCTTGAAATATTACAGAAACGGTGTTTTTTTAGGATAGTCTAAATCCTACGAATGGGCACATTGAACTATGGACGTGGTGCATTGGTCGAAACAATGTTACCCCAATGTTTCCTGTAACTAGTGTTATTATCGAAAAAGGGAAAACTAATTACGTTGTTTCTTATGCCTGAAACCGGCTGAGGCCCAAGGCTGTCAACAGGACATTAGCACATATCACGGAAAAAATGATGATTTAAGCCGTTGCAGCGCGGAGAGGTAGCGAAAACGTAAACGCGGTTCCTTTGCCTTGTTGACTGGATACCTGTAAGCTCCCGCCGTTTTTACGGACTAACTCGTTACACAAATTGAGTCCTAAACCGGAGCCCTTCTCGCCATTCGTGCCGCGAACCGTCGTAAGCGAGTCGAAATTGAACAGCGTTTCCAGGAGATCGGGCGCAATGCCTGTCCCCGTGTCAGTGACCGATATCGCAACGTAGTCGTCTTCGACCTGAGCGGCTACGGTAATGGTGCCGTTTTTCGTAAACTTGATGGCGTTGTGAAGCAGGTTGCGTAGAATGGTTTCAACCATGTGCTGATCGGCCCAGACCGCGACCGTCTCAGAAACGGTGTTGAGCAGCGTAAGCCCTTTTTCGCGCGCATCTTCGCGGTAGAGCTCCATGCAGACCTCAACCGTTTGTCGCAAAGCAATTTGCTGAGAGGCACACTGCAACTGATTCATCTGAGCTTTTGACCAGAGGAGCAAGTTGTCCAGCAGTTTGTGGGTGTTCTGCGTGACGTGGTGTAACCGGAGCATACACGCTTGCAGATCTTCCTGCGAAATGTCGCTCCCATAAGTGCTCGCCAGGTTAGTCAGGCTCATGATGGTAGCGAAAGGGCTGCGCAGGTCATGAGCAAGGATGGAAAAGAACTGGTCTTTGGCATGGTTGAGCGACCGCAACGCCTGCTCCATTTCTTTAAGTCGCCCGATGTCGTTGAAAAACACCGACAACCCGCCTTCGTAAGGCGTCGCCTGAATCTCCAGCCACGTCTCTCTCGGAGCATGGTACGTCTCAAACCGGACCGCACGCCGGTGCTCAAGCGCCGTCTTGAGGTTCTTCTCAAGGCAATAGGGTGTGATGGCCTCGGCACAGACGTCCTGTAGCGGTTTACCCACCGAACTCTTCTGTTTTTTCCCCAGCATCTTCGCTGCACAACGGTTCATGTACTGCAGCTTCCAGTCAAAATCGATGGACAGCACCGCTACGTTTGCGTTGTTCAGAAGATCGAGTTGATCGAACTGATCGGGACTGAAGGAAGGCGCCTTCGGGGGTGTGGGGATTTTTCGCACCGTGCCCGCTACTTTAGTAGGATGGCCTTCGTCGTCATAATGCAGTGTAGCGCTCAGGGCGAGGTGCTGTACCCTGCCGCGTCGCGTATGAATGCGGTAAATTTCCTCTTGCAGCAAAGGGGCTTGCTTCGAGAGTTGCGCGAACCAAAGGGTAACTCGGTCGGCATCTTCCCGATGCACGCGTGCCAAAATTTTTGCTAAGGCATCTTCGTGCACAGCAGGCTCAAGGTCGTGTAAGCGAAGCATTTCCGGCGCACAGACGAGCGTATGCGTCGCATAATCGTAAAGCCACCCGCCTTCGGTGAGTTGCTCGTAAGCCGAGGGCTCCATGTCTACCTGCCCGATGATGCTTACGCCCGTGACCTTACGGAAATGTACCTGCGGCAGGTACCAGAAGTGGTACGATTTTGTTTTTTCTGCAAAGACTTTGTGTTGAAAATGCCCCTGCAACGCATGCTCGACGAAGTAGCGATGCCGGCGTAACCCACGCGGTTGTTGTAAGAACGGTTGCCCGATCAGCTCTGAAATATGTCGGTGTTTCGAGAAAACGTTGTGTCCCTGGGCGTGTACAATGATTCTGTCGGCCGACACTTGCAATACACTGTGGGGGAAACTGGTAGGAGGCGAAGACAGCGCCGATTGACTGTCACGTAACCGATGCCGCAACGAGGCATTTGTGGCTTTCAACGATGCGATTTCCTGCCGGGCCTTTGCCAACTCATCCTCAAAGCCAGGACTGCTAGGAGAGAGAGAAGAAGAAGAGGGCCGTGCAGTCATAAGGGTAATCAGGTTGAGCGATTGAAAGTTACGGTATCAAAATAATTATTTAAATAGTTAAACAATAGAAAAAATACGTCGAAGCATGAATGTGCGTGGTTTTATGGAGCGAAAAGGCTCAATAAATCTTAAGAATGCGGTTTTTATCCATTCAATTACACTACTATTAACGCTGTAGCGCGAAAAGTCGTATTCCTTCTCAAGAGCAGTAGGAGCAATTTTTTATAGAAATCATATAAAAATCCTGAAAATGTTACACAAGTGCGACTTGGTACATTTCTGCAAATTGCTTTTTCAGAACCAGGAAAGCGATCGCTTGAGTGCGATAGTTTGAGAACTGAGGAATGTTCTCTATGTTTGCATCCCCATTAAGCCCAGATGGCGGAATTGGTAGACGCGTGGGTCTCAAACACCCATGGTGGCAACACCGTGCCGGTTCGACCCCGGCTCTGGGTACAGCAGGCAAAAGCCCGGTCAGAAACCGGGCTTTTTTTATTTAATCAGTTTCTACTGCGTCGTATACCTGCACGCGCTCCCACCAGGCCGAACAGCGTTCGATGAACCGGTGATGGTCGGGATCATCCTGGTAGTCATCGTGGTCGGCTTTGTTGTCGAACATCAGGAGCAGCGAAAATGCGTACGTGTTGTCGACGACGGGGCGGTTGGTCGCGGCCGGTATGCCGATGTGCGATTGCCGAATGGTGCTGATGGTAACGAGTTCCTGCAGCGCTTTTGTAAATTCTGCACGGACTGTAGCGTCGTTCGGGCTTTTGAGCCAGAAAAATACGTGATGGACAAACATAGCGTAAAGGGGGTTTGTGGGGTCGCAAGATACCAACTTTACGCAAGCGGCGGCCCCAGCGCATTGGCCAGCGCCACGATCTCCTCCCGCCGCGCCAGTTGAGCGAGCCATGCTTCCGGTAAAGCCGCTTCACCGTACACAATGCCCGCCAGGCCCCCGGCCACGGCTGCCGTAGTGTCGGCGTCGTCTCCCAAATTCACGGCGGTCAGTACGGTAGTGCGGTAATCTGGCTGCGTAAGCAAGCACCAGCAGGCGGCCTCCAGCGTATGCACTACGTAACCATCCGACTGAATGTCGTCGGCGGGCAACTGGCCGATGTCCAGAATCAACACCCGTTCGAACCGGTCTCGCTCCTCGTACGAAAGGTCGAGGGTATCGAGGTAGTCGTTGCAAACCTCCTGCATGGCGAAAAAGGCGCGGTCGGGCGGTTGCCCGTGCAATAACTGGCGCGCCAATTCGAGGTAACAAAAGCAGGCCACCAGCGTGCGCGGGTGCGCGTGTGTAAGCGACGATACTTCCGCCGTACGTTCGTAGCGTTGCGCCACGGGAAGATCGTCGAGGTAAAACGCCAGGGGAAGGATGCGCATGAGCGAGCCGTTGCCGTTGTGCTGCTCCTCAAGGCCGCCCGCTTCTACGGGCGAAACGCCGGACTGCAGGCGTTGCAGTGCTGCTTGGGTGGTCTGGCCAATGCCAAAGGCCGTGCCGTGTGCCGACCAATGCCCTTCGGTTTGCCAGCGCAGAAAACGCTGCGCCAGGTCGTGTAGGTTGTAGCCTTGCGCCAGACTCTCGGCCAGGCAGAACGTCAGGGCGCTGTCGTCCGACCACGTGCCGGGCGGTTGCTGGTGCACGCCGTTGCCCATCGGTTCGGTAATGGGAGCACTGCGCAGCGCTTCCCGACTTTTGCCTTCCACCGGAACGCCCAGCGCATCGCCCAGGGCAGTTCCCAGAAGCGCAGCCCGGTAGCGAGAAAGGCGTAAAGCGTCGTCGGACACGTTAATCAGCGGTTAAGACGGGAAGTGACAGATACCTATAAAAAAGCCGACAAGGTGTCGGCTCACTACAAAAGAAGGCAAGAAAGGTCTATTCGCCTTTGTTTTCTACCGCAAATCCTTCGGCCAGGAACTGGTACTGATCAAAAATCGAGCGCACCGCCCGGCGGATGTGGCGTCGGCTAGCAACGGCGTACTGGTCGCCAAATAGGCCGGACGCATAGCCCTGCCAGATGGCCTTGTCACGCTTGTTGTCGTAGAGCAGAATCAGTAGCGTGCCTTCACGCAAACTATACTTGACCGGATCGTACGTCTCGTCTTCGTTTTCCGTTTTAGCCCACTGATCGATCTGCGGCTGGTTGTATCCCTTAAAGTTGAAGTTGTCGTAGAAAATCTTATAGGCCACCATCAGGTTCGGTTTGCTTTCGTCCATCTGGTACCCCTGCAATTGCAACCGTTGCTGAATCAGCTCCCGGATCAGCGTATCCTCGGCAGTCGAAATGGCGCTGGAGTTCATCTCGGTAAAGAAGTTGAACGTTTTATACTTCTTGAAGCGCCCGTAGTAGCTGTAGTCCGATTCGACCATGTAATTACGGAAGCCAAAACACCCGGATAGCGCGATAAAAGTGCAAAATAGGAGGGAAGAGTAGATGATTTTCATGACGGAAGGAATTTGTCAAAGTAAGCCAGTTAATATAAATATTTTATTGGAAAACCGCTATCACTACGTACATCAGACTTTACAACTCACCGGAGGCCACGATGTTCGGCCCGCATTTTGCTACCTGCCCCGGTACATAACCATTTTTACTACGATTATGCGATCAATACACTACCGACGTGCTTTTTATGCCGTCTTCCTGGTGCTGTTTCTGACATCAACCGTGTTTGCTCAGACTTCTGAACAAGCTTCTCTCCGAAAAATTGAAGTAACAGGAAGCGCCGAGCGTGAGATAGTGCCCGACGAAATTTATTTTCTGATCTCGCTGCGCGAATACATGAACGGAACCAACAAAACCACCATCGACCAGCTGGAAAATCAGCTTCAGCGAGCCGTGAAACGTGCAGGCGTCGACCCAAATGATCTACGGATAGAAGACGTTCAGGGATTTCGAAATTACTGGCAAAAGCAAAAAGAAAAAAATTTCTTAACAGGAAAGCAGTATCGCCTGAAATTAAAAACGCCTGACAAGATCAACGAGATTCTGGCGGGCATCGACGACAAAGGCATCGACCGAACCGACGTGTTGTCCTATTCGCACAGCCAGATCGAAACGTTTCGCCGGGAAGTAAAAATCGAAGCATTAAAAGCCGCCCGCGAAAAGGCGACCTACCTGCTGGCCGCTATCGACGAGCAAGTCGGGCCCGTGCAGGAAATTCAGGAAATCGACAACGGCTACTCGGGTCCGCAACCGATGATGAGGGTCGCCAATATGGCGATGGAAGCCGACGCGGCCGCCGCCCCGCCCATCGATTTCAAAACCATCAAGCTGCGTTATGAGGTTCGTACCGTGTTTGCCATTCAATAAAAGAAGGAAACCAACGCAACAAAAAAGGCCCTGGCAGTTCACCAGGGCCTTTTTTAGCGAAGGGAGAAAGACGGGTTTCGAACCCGCGACCTCCAGAACCACAATCTGGCGCTCTAACCAGCTGAGCTACATTCTCCGTTTGGGCGTACAAAATTAGTATTACGCCACTGTTCTCCAAACCTTCGGGCCTAGATTTTTTACCAGAGGGGGGAGCGGACACCTCGGCAAGCCCGGAAGCCGGGTGTCCGGAGCGGGCAAATCTTGCTACCTTTGCCGCCCGTAAATTTTTTCGATCATGTTAAAAGGATTTTTCAACCCACCGCTTCCACAGAACGAACCCGTGCTCGACTATGCGCCGGGAAGTCCCGAACGTCAGGCGCTGAAAGAGGCGTTGCAGGAAGCCCGCGGGAAAGAACTGGACGTTCCGATGTACATCGGTGGAGAAGAGGTGCGGACCGACACCCGGCACAAGCTTTCGCCGCCGCACGATCACCAGCATGTGCTGGGTTACTTTCACGAAGGCGATGCGTCGCACGTAGAACAGGCCATCAACGCCGCGCTGGGTGCCAAAGCCGCGTGGGAGGACATGGCCTGGGAGCATCGGGCGGCTATTTTCCTGCGGGCCGCCGATCTGCTGGCGGGGCCGTACCGGGCCGAAGTCAACGCGGCGACCATGCTGGGACAGTCCAAAAATGCGTTCCAGGCCGAAATCGACTCGGCCTGCGAAATGATCGACTTCCTGCGGTTCAACGTGGCGTACATGACCCAGATCTACGCCGAGCAACCCGAGTCTGGCGCGGGCGTCTGGAACCGGATGGAATACCGCCCCCTCGAAGGATTTACGTTCGCCCTCACGCCGTTCAACTTTACGGCCATTGCAGGCAACCTGCCCACGTCGATGGCCATGATGGGCAACACGGTGGTCTGGAAACCGGCGTATACCCAAATCTATGCGGCACAGGTCCTGATGCGCGTGTTTCGCGAGGCGGGCCTGCCCGATGGCGTCATCAACCTGATTTATGTAGACGGCCCTGTGGCTGGTGATATCATTTTCAACCATCCCGACTTTGCCGGATTGCACTTTACGGGCAGCACAGGCGTTTTCCAGCAGCTCTGGAAAACCATCGGAGCGAACATCGGCAAGTACCGGACGTACCCGCGCATTGTGGGAGAAACGGGCGGAAAGGATTTTGTGCTGGCGCATAAATCGGCCGAACCCAAGGCTTTGGCTACCGCGCTGATTCGCGGTGCGTTCGAGTTTCAGGGGCAAAAGTGTTCGGCGGCGTCGCGCGCCTACATTCCGAACAATTTGTGGGGCGACGTAAAACGCTACCTGCTCGACGACCTGAAAACGATCAAAATGGGGGGCGTCGAAGACTTCAGCAATTTCGTAAATGCCGTTATCGACGAGCGTGCGTTTGATAAAATCGCCGGTTACATCGAGAAGGTGAACGAGTCGCCGGTGGCGCAAATCATCGCCGGCGGGAAGTGCGATAAATCGAAAGGGTATTTTATTGAGCCTACGGTGGTGGTTACGGAAGATCCGATGTTTACCACCATGTGCGAAGAGATTTTCGGTCCGGTCCTGACGATCTATGTATACGAAAGCGAGTGGTTCGAAGAGGCCCTTCAACTGGTCAACGATACGTCACCCTACGCCCTGACCGGTGCCATTTTTGCGCAAGACCGCTACGCCGTGGAGCTGGCTTCGCAGCGACTGAAAAACGCGGCCGGCAATTTCTACATCAACGACAAACCGACCGGCGCGGTGGTAGGCCAGCAACCGTTTGGCGGCAGCCGCGCGTCGGGTACCAACGACAAAGCCGGCTCGATGCTGAACCTGCTGCGGTGGGTATCGGCGCGTGCCATCAAAGAGACCTTCGTGCCGCCGACCGATTACCGCTACCCCTTCCTGGCGGAAGAATAACGTAAGGAAAATAACCCTTATGGCAAAAAAAAGGCGCAGCATAACAGCGGCGCTTTTTTTGTATCATAAACCATAAAGTGCAGAAATAATTAACGGGGACTGTTAATAAATCTACAGTGACAAATGTAGTCTGTTTACGTAAATTATCAATTTTTTGATATCAGCCCGTGACCCCACGGTCGCAATGTTTGGTGCACGTTAGGAGGAAAAATTTCATTTATTCTCCTGATTTATGTAGATAAGGGTTATTTCTTATGCACATAGTGCAAAAGCGCAAGGGCCTTCACGTAGGCTGATCCTGGGGTGATTTGGCGTGACGGGTTGTGGTAAAGGAGTGGTAATCAGGAAGTAGTGCGAGGAGAGTGGGTTGGAGCATCGTGAGGTGCTACCCGCGCTCAAATCGGGGGCAGTCGGACAATTTTCGGAATAAAGTAGACGGTACATAAATCCAAGTGCACCTTGGCTATGTAAGGTTTTAGCGAAAAATTAAAATAGTATTTAAGTTGTTACGAGCCTGCGCCAATTTCTATCTCAATGCCCTTGTCGATTCCCTCGTTGATGATGCCCATCCGCACCGCCTCCTGTTCGGGTAGCGACCATTCGACGTAATCGTTCTGTTTGGCGCGGGGAGCGCCGTATTTTTGGGTGAAGTACGCTTGTAATTCTGTCTGCATGTCGCGCAGCGAGCTTTCGTTACGGAGGTAGACCTGAATGTTGAAGCCCTTCACCTGGTCGTTTTCGTCCAGGATGTACATAATATCCGCGAGTTCGGTGCTGTCCAGGTCGAGCGAAACCAACAGACGGTCGGTTCGCTCCTCAGGGGCGTTGTCGGCTTCCATCTGCAACACCTCCTGCCGGCTGGCACCCAGGTTCAGGCCCCGGAAGGTAGTCGCAGTATCGGGTAAGAAAATAAGCTCAGTTTTGCTGACACTCGGCACCGTAGGGGCGGGTTCTTCTTCAAACACCACGGTATCGACCAGTTCGGGCTCGGCCGGCACGTTACTTTGATTTTTGCTTGCGCATCCGCCTATGGTCAAAATAAGCAGAAACAAAAGGGATCGGGACATACATCATCGGAAAGTGAGGCAAAGGTAACCATAACGCGTTGATCTGTCGAACGCCTGTTCGTTTGCATGCGGAAGGGTTGTCGCCTAACTTGAACGCCGATTTAACGAAGCCTCCTTCATGAAACTTTTTACTGCGGAGCAGATCCGGGCGCTTGATCGTTACACGATCGAACACGAACCCATCGCTTCCATCGATCTGATGGAACGAGCCGCGCAGGCGTTTACCGACTGGTTTGTGCAGCATTACCCCGCGTCGCGGCCGGTAGCGATCTTTTGTGGCATGGGCAACAACGGGGGCGACGGCCTGGCCATTGCGCGTTTGTTGCAAGCGCAGCGCTACACGGTGCAGTGCTTCGTGATGAAGTTGAAAGCGCAGGGCTCGGACGATTTCGAAACCAACCTCCAACGGCTACAGGAACTCACGACCGTCACCCTGCTGGAACGTGCAGAGCAGTTGCCTGTGGCGTTGCCGGACGACGCGCTGCTGATCGACGCGCTGTTCGGCTCGGGGCTGGACCGCCCGGTCGAAGGTTTTCCGGCGCAACTGATTCAGTTCCTGAACCGCACTAAACTGCCCACGGTGGCGGTCGACATCGCTTCGGGCTTGTTTGCCGATCGGCCCAACGGCTCTGGCGACGTGATTGTTAAACCCGAGGCAACGTTCTCGTTTCAATTCCCGAAGCTGGCGTTTCTGTTGCCCGGCAACGCGCAATACGTCGGCGAGTGGTACGTCGGCGACATCGGGCTGCACCCGGAAGTCATTCAACAGACTGAAACAAGCTGGTTTTATACCGATGCGGCCGCCGCACGGGCACTTCTGCAGCCGCGTACGCGCTTTTCGCACAAAGGCAACTTTGGCCGCGCACTCCTGATTGCCGGGAGCTACGGAAAAATCGGGGCGGCAGTCCTGAGTGCACACGCCTGCCTGCGGGCGGGGGCGGGTCTGACGTCGGCGCTCATTCCGCAATGCGGCTATAAAATCATGCAAACGGCCCTGCCCGAAGTGATGGTGATGACGGCCGGCAGCAACAAGAAAATCGTGTCGGATTTTCCGCCGCTCGGGGCGTACGATGCCATCGGCGTGGGGCCCGGCCTGGGCAAAGACTTCAAAACGGCCAAAGCGCTGGGCGGATTGATCGAGAAGATGATCAGCCCCATGGTAATCGACGCCGACGCCATTAACCTTACGGCCGAAAACCAGGCGTGGCTGGCTAAACTACCTCGCCAGAGCATTTTCACCCCCCATCCGAAAGAGTTTGAGCGGCTGGTTGGGCCGGTTGCGAACGATTACGAGCGCCTGGCGCGCGCCAAAGAGTTTGCGCAGCGCTACCAGTGCGTCATCGTGCTGAAAGGGGCCTACACGGCCGTCGTGCTGTGGAACGGGGAGGTGCATTTCAATACTACGGGCAATCCGGGCATGGCGAAAGGAGGGAGCGGTGATGCGCTGACGGGCATCCTGACGGCCCTCCTGGCACAAGAATACGACTCCGCTACAGCCGCCAAACTCGGGGTGTACCTGCACGGTGCCGCCGGAGATCTGGCGGCTCAGCACAACGGCATGATTGCCATGACCGCTACCGATCTGATCGAACAACTAGGCCACGCCTTCGAACAACTTAACCACGCATGAAACTACTGCTTTGGGTCGGCGTGGGCGGCTTTTTCGGAAGCATGGCCCGTTACGGCATCAGCCTGTATGCCCAACGTTGGTGGCCGGGCTTCTTTCCGTGGGGGACGCTGCTGGCCAACGTGCTGGGGTGTCTGCTGATCGGCGTCTTTCTGGTCCTCGCCGCCCGGCAACAGTGGGAACTGCCGACCAAGCTGCTGTTGGCAACGGGGTTCTGCGGTGGCTTTACCACCTTTTCCACGTTTTCGTACGAGTCGCTGCTGCTCCTGCGCGAAGGTCGACCCGGCGGCGCGCTGCTGTACATGGGCGTGAGCCTCGGGTTGGGGCTACTGGCCACGGCGGCGGGCATGTGGCTGGGGCGCCAGTGGTAAAAAAAGATTCGACTACAAAATTCTCCGGCATTGGATAACTTTTATGCCACAGTTCTTTTGACCTGTGTATCAATCTTTTAACTGATCTGTTCGTAATCGCTCTTTCTCCATGAAAACAGTAGGGTGGCTCCTCGCTATGTTCTGGTTTGTGGCCGCGCACGCCCAATCGTCGCGCCTTCCCAAATATCCGCCCGACCGATGGGATTGGCAGCTCCAGCAGTACTACAAAGGCGCCAACGTAAAAGAAGTGCACCTGTACCGCCATCGGTACGACGCCCGTGGGCGCTTGGACAAACAGAGCGAGTTGGTCTGGACCGAGGTTTACAACAAGCGGGGAAATTTGGTGGAGCGCACCGATTACGACGCGGGCGGCAAAGCCAAGATTAAGTTTGACTACAGCAAGCGTGGGGTGCCCATGCAGTGCATCATCACCGACGGGCGGGGCAAAGTGCAGGAACGGCATCTGTACCGGAACGGGCAGTTGTACCGCATCATGCACTACAAAGAAGACGAAAAGCGGGTGGCGATGCTCGACGAAGTGGTGTACAAAGGAGACCAGCGTGAGCTGTTGCGCCGCAATCAGCTCGGTGCACCGACCCACGTTACCAACAGCTATTTTGACCCCACCGGGAAGTTTTATTTCGAGAAGTTGTTTACGGTCGACGAAGAGTTGGTGTACGACCACCGATTCCTATTGACCGACGAAGGGCAGATCCGCCGTATGGAGTTACGCCGCCCGGACGAGAACGCCACGCCGCTGGCCGAATACCGGTACAACGAGGAAGGCCAGCGCATCGAAGCGCGCTATTACAACGATCAGGGCGTTTTGCAAACGCGCGAGGTGCTGAAGTACGACCACCGCAAACTACCCACCGAAAAAATTACGTACGATGCCGAAGGCAAGCCCCTCATGATGGATACCTACGGCTACAAGCGGTATTGAAGAAGCTAAAAATTCAGTGGATCGAGGTGCCGAAAATGGCCGTTCATGCGGATACGGGCTTTGGTCCGCTCAATTTCAGACACCACCGGCAGCGTGCGCTTCAGGTGCTCGGATAGGTACGTTTGCCGCTCGGTTTCGCTGCGGAACTTCAACAGTTCGTATTCCTGGTGCAGCGACAAACCGATCTTGTGCGCGATTTCGTACGAAAGAAGCCGGTCGGGCGTCGTCCGAAACTCGGGGCGGAGGTTCAGCAGCGAGTACAGTTGCTCGACGTTGAACAGGAGCGCCGCGCGTACGTTCGGGTCTTCGTCGGTATGGTCGGGCATAAAACGCACTTCCCCACCGGCGTAGAGCTTGTCGGCCATCGGATTGTCGAGCGATTGCAACAGAAACACCCGGACGCCCTCGGTGCGAATGTCCATCCGCCCGTCGTCATAGCGCTTTTCCACCGAAAGGATGCGCACTTCCGTGCCGTATTCGGACACCTGTTCGTCGAGATACGCCGGAATGCCGAACGTTTTTTCTTCCTGCAGACAGTCGCTGATCAGCTGCTTGTAGCGCGGTTCGAAAACGTGCAGGTTCAGGGCTTCCTGTGGATAGACAACCAGATTGAGCGGAAAGAAAGGGAGAAGGGTGGTCATAAGTCAGATTATTCACAAATCAGGGTATCGTACGTTTCTTCGTCGACGACTACCTGATGAAAAGGCACGCCTTCGGCATTCACGTAATCGACATGGTACTGGCCCTCTTCGGCTTGCAGCGCCGCAAAGTACAACGGCCGGTCCTGCCCCAGGTCGATGACTTCCTCGTAGCGGACAGGCAACACCTCACCGTATACACTGCTCAGCACACCGTACCGAAGGCCACGCTCCACACGCAGCACGCTTTCTTCCGGCGTTTCGCGCAAAAATCGGATGGCATCCATCGGCTCCGAAGCGGCTTCGTTCTTGCCCCATTCCCAGAAGACCCACCGGCCGTTTTGCCGTACCAAAGAAATGCCCTCGGTCCAGTGCCGGATTTCGTCCATCGTAAACGGAATCAACGGATGGTTCTGGCTGTCGATCAGGCCGTAGCTGCCCTTCTTTAACGCAATGTACGCGTTGGTTGATTCAGCAAGCGGGCGAAGGGTAGCTTCGTATTGCGGCGGAATCAGGTGCTGCAACGTGGGGTCAAACATCCCGAATTTTCCACGCTGAAGCAACATGACCCGGCCGTTGAAAAAGCCGGCTCCGTCGTAACGTGCCGGGACTATAGTATTGCCCTGCAGGTCGTAGATGCCCGTTTTTCGGTTGCGTTCCGCCATCAGCAGTTGGTTGCCCAGCAGGGCGATGCGGTCGTAGCGCGAGGCCATAATCTGCTCTCCCTGGCTGTTGAAAAGCGACTGACGGCCTGCGGCGTCGGTGGCCAGCAGCAGGTAAACCGGAGTTTCGTTGGCGCCCAGCGTAAACTTGTTGGTCAGCACCTCTACCTTCTGGTACCGGTTGAAGTTGACCATTTTGTCCTGCCCGAACGCAGCAAAAAGGTTATCGTTCAGCGAGAGAAGCAGAATGTTTTCTGCCAGAAACTGTACTGAGTCGTACGCGGGCTCTTTGTAAAACGCACCGGCTTGGTTCAGAACGCCCCAGCGTCCGGCCACCTTCACGCCATAGAATTGTGTATTGAAGATCACCCGTTCGAACCCCTGCGGATGCAGCGGCTGCCCATCGCGGTTCATCAGGAAGTACTGCTGGTCTTTCTGCACCAACCAACCGCCGGGCGTGTATTCTACGGCATCGGCCGTGACGGGGACAATGGGTTTGAGGCGGGCGTTCACCACCCCCCAACGGTCGCCGACGCGCACCAGAAACGATTCCTGCGGCTGCGGCACCACTTCGTGAAACTGGAACTGCGGCCGCGGTGCGCGGTTTTGTTGCAGGTCGTTGAGGAGTTGCGTCCACCGCAACACCGCATAGCGCCCGTTTTGGCGCACCAGCAGCTGATCGTCTTCCATCGAAATGTCCTCAAACGTGCCTTTCAGGACGTTGTGTCCCTGGAGCGTTAACAACCGTACTTGCCCGCCTGTTTCGGCGCGGACCAGAAAGCCTCCGACCAAACTGATGTCTTCGAACTGCAACGGGATGGTTTCGCCATCGGCCCCGGTCACCAAACCAACGCTGTCGCCGCGTTCGGCGCGGTAGATACCGGGACGCAGGGCTTCCAGCCGGTCGTAGCGGAAAGCCGTCAGCGGTTTGCCCGCCCGGTCGACCAGCCCGGCGCGCGCGTTCTGATGAAGTACGAAATACGGCGCATCGACTTCTGCACAGCGGTATTCGTCGGTCGGTGCGTCGTAACGAGCCGGAATGCGCCACTGGCCTGCTTCGTCGATAAATCCCCAGCGGGCGTTGGCCGGCATCGGCAACAGTTGCGTGGTGGCGGTGGTCAGCCGGATCAACATGCTGTCGGCCGACGGTAGGCTGTACTGATTGGCGAACTGCTCCAGCGTACCTTCCTCCCGGTGGAACAAAAAGAGCCATTCGAGCGCGTGGGGAGCCACGTGTGCGTGCGGGTAGTCAGCGTAGAAAAGCGCGTAGGCTTCGGGGGTATGGGGCGCGGTGCGCAGGGCGTAGATGTGCCGCTGGGCCTCGGTCAGGTAAGCGTTATGGGGATAGCGACGCACAAAATTCTCGTAAGCCTCCAGCGTGCCCGAGGCGGTCTGGTTTTCGTAAAGCAGAAGCTCGTAGATTTCGTTGGCCTCGCGGGCCTGCCGGGCGTCAGGGTACTGTTTCAGGAAACGTTGGTACGCCTGGTAGGTACCCTCGGCTTTGGCCGCTTCGAAGGCCAATGAGTCGCGCGTGGCGGTGGCGGCGGGGCGTTGCGGTGCCGAGGCATAACGATCCAGAAAGGCCTGGTAGGCCGGTACGGTGTGCACCGAACGCGCGTAGGCAAAGGCCAGACTGTCGACTTTGATTTTTTGCCGGTCGAGCGCGGTGCTGTCCAGCTTGAGTTTTTTCAACTGTTTGGCCCCTTCGTCCGGGGCAAGGGCATAGACTCGCTGCGCGGCGGTGATGTAGTGGTATGCCGAGTCGAACGGGTTGGCGGTGGTGTCGGCTTCTACGAAATAACGCGACGCGACGTACAGGCCCGCTACCTGAGCTGAATCTTTTGCGAGCACTTTGCGCCACTTTTTAGAGGCGGCTTCGTACTTTTCTTTTTCGAGTTGATGCAGGGCCGAGCGGGGGGCGTTACAGCCGGCGTACAGGCACGTCCACAAGGTCAGCACGAGCCGCCACCAGGCCGGTGAGCAAGAAGCTGCAGCAAGAGGAAATCGAGCGATGCGCAAGGGTGTGTTAGGATTATTTCAATAGCTTTGACCCTGAAAAATCGGGCTAAAATCCCGAAACGTAGGAAGACCCAACTTGCCTTCTTTGCAAGGGAAATGTCAGATAACGAGGCAATTACAGTTTCCCTGTGCAATGCCGGGCATAAACATACAATGAATGTCAGAATTTAGTGCTTACCTCGCGTTAGGCTTCCACCACATTCTTGACCCCCATGCATACGACCACATTTTGTTTGTGATTGCCCTATGCGCCGTTTATTTTTCGCGCGACTGGCGACAGGTGCTGGTGGTGGTGACGGCGTTCACGGTTGGGCATTCGGTTACGCTGGCGCTTTCGGCATTTGAGGTGTTTCGCTTTCCACCGCAGGTAATCGAAATCCTGATCCCCATCACCATTCTTTGTACCGCCATTGCCAATTTGTTTGTCCGTCACCAGCGCAGCCTCCTGACCGACACCAACTACCGGCCCCGCCTTCGGTACGCGCTGGCGCTTTTTTTTGGTTTTATTCACGGCATGGGTTTTTCGACGTATTTGCGGTCGTTGCTTCCGCCCGACCAACCCATCGTTTGGCGCCTGCTGGCCTTTAACCTAGGCATCGAACTGGGGCAACTGGTGGTGGTGTGTGCCGTTTTGTTCATTTCCTTCATTTTCGTGCAGTTTGTGAAAACCGAGCGGCACGACTGGAGTCTTTTTGTGTCGGGCATGGTGGCCGGCGTTGCTTTCATCCTACTTTATCAGCAGTTGTAAACGAAGGCAGCGAGCGTTGCCGTAGATTTTTATTGGATGAACCGATTGCGTGACGTAACCGGCTCCCGCTCTGCGCAACGGCGCCGGCGGCAGCTACGGAAGAGCGATCTGCTGATGGCAGGGTTGTACGGGGTCCTTTACCTGATGCCTTTTATCAAGCCCGGCGGCAGTCTGTGGTGGATCGGCGTTAGCGGGTTGGGCATTTTGCCGGCTTTGCTGCTGCACCTGCTGCTGTTGCTGGTCGGGTTGCTCCGCCGCCCCTGGACCACGCAGCTACCCCTGTTATTTGCTTTGCTGATGGGGCTGCCCTACCTGTGGGCGACGTTCGGAAAAGGGGGGAGCGCTCCGCTGCCGACGGACGAGGTGAAGGTGTTGACGTACAACGTGAAACAGTTTGAGCGCGACGCCTACCATCCCCGCGAAAAGGACGCTGAACCTCGGTCACCACAGGTGATCGATCAGGAAGTGGCCTGGATTGCCGCGCAGGGGGCAGACATCGTAGTGATTCAGGAATTCTACGATTTCGAAGGATCGCCCCTGTTCAACATGCGTGAGCGTTTCCGGGAGAACGGCTACCGCTACCAGGCGTTCGATCCCTACATCGTGAGCCGGTCGGGCAAAATCAACCATTACGTTGGCACGATGGTGATGAGCCGCCATCCGATCATCGCGTCCGGCCTGATGCCCAACAGCATCTCGGCCCATCTGAACCAGAATCTCTGGACCGACATTGCGTTGCCTAGCGATACCGTTCGCTTTTATGGCGTCCACATGCAATCGTACGGCTTGCGCCCGGAAAACCGGGATACGTGGTTCGAACAGATCCGGGATGGGTTAAGCCGGCGCAGCGACCAGACGGTGGCTTTGCGGGAGCACATGCTGCAGTCGCCCTATCCGGTGATGGTGTGCGGTGACATGAACGACACCCCCTACAGCTACACCTACTGGCAAATGCGCATGCACCTGGCCAACGCGTTCGAAAAAGGGGGACAAGGCATCGGGCTTACGTTTCCGAGCGTGTGGCCCCTGTGGCGTATCGATCATATGTTTGCTGCCGAGGCTTTTCAGTGTACAGACTATCAGGTTTTTGACCAGGTTCACTTTTCAGACCACCTGCCCGCCCTGGGAACGTTCCGGTTCAGCGCCCGCGATTGATCAACAGCACGCCACCCACCACCGTAACCATCCCCACCAGATGTGCCGGCTGTAGCGATTCACCATCAAGCAGTCCCCAGGCCAGCGCGACAATCGGAATCACATACGTAGTCGAACTCGCGAAGATGGGTGTAGAGAGCTGGATGAGTTGGTAGTAAAAAATCAGTGCAATGGCGGTGTTCACCACGCCCAGCAACAGCACACCCGACAGCGCCAGACCCGCCCCCGGTGCCTGCACCGTGCGCGTCACAAAGTCGGTCGAGAACAGCACTACCGCCGCCGGAAGGCCCACCGCCAACAGGGAAAGTGCGGAGATGTGCACAGGACGGACGCCGTGCAAAAAACGCTTGACCATGCTGATGTTCACCGCGTAGCAAAGCGCCGCCAGCACCACGAAACCCGCGTAGAGGTTGACACGTCCCGCAAATCCGAATGTAAACCCACCGGTCAGCAGCAGGACGCTGCCCAGCAGCCCCAGAACTACACCGATCAGTTGGGGTGTCCGCACCTGTAAACCCAACCAAACCGCTCCAATCAGAAACGTGAACAGGGGTGTCAAGGCGTTCAATGCGCCCGACAAGGCACTGGGAATGTGTTGTCCGGCGATCGAGAAGAAGATGGCGGGGATCAGGCTGCCCGTAAAGCCTGCAAACACCAGGAAAACCCACTGTGCTCGGCTCAGTTGTTGCAACACACCGCGTCGGATCAGCGGTACTCCGAAAGGAACCATGAACACCGCCGCGGCCAGGATGCGCAGCGTACCTACTTGCAGCGGGGTGTACACCTGAACACCTTTTTTGATCAGAATAAACGAACTGCCCCACAGCAGCGAAAGGAAGAGCAACAGTGTCCAGGCCTGAACGGCCGGGCGCGTCCGGAGGGCGGCGGCCCAACTCATCCGAGGGGCACGTACGTCAATTGCTCGCCGATTTCGGCCAGGGTATCGTACACCTCCTGTGCATCGTCGGACGTAACCAGGCGGGTGCGGTACGGTTTGAAGTTGGGCGTCCCGCGGAAATAGTTGGTGTAATGGCGGCGCATTTCCGTCAGGCCTGCCACCGGGCCTTTCCACTGCAACGAAAAGTCGAGGTGTTGGCGACAGACCGCCACGCGTTCGGCCATGTCGGGGGTGGGGAGGTGTTCGCCCGTTGCCATAAAGTGCTTGATCTCCCGGAAAATCCACGGGTACCCAATGGCGGCCCGGCCGATCATGATGCCGTCCACACCGTAACGCTGGCGGTATTCCACCGCTTTTTCGGGCGAATCGATGTCGCCGTTGCCGAAGATGGGGATGTGGATGGCCGGGTGGTTTTTCACCTCGGCAATGTGCGACCAGTCGGCCTCACCTTTGTACATTTGCTGGCGTGTGCGTCCGTGGATCGTCAGGGCGGCAATGCCCACATCTTGCAGGCGCTGGGCAACTTCTACGATGCGAATCGTGTTAGCATCCCAGCCCAGGCGGGTTTTGACCGTGACCGGAACCGAACAGCGCTTTACAATCTCGGCCGTCATCTGTTGCATCTTGGGCAAGTCGAGCAAAATGCCCGCACCGGCGCCTTTGCACGCGACCTTTTTGACCGGACAGCCGTAGTTGATGTCGACCAGTTCCGGCCCGGCTGCCTCGGCAATGGCCGCTGCCTCGCGCATGGAGTCAATTTTATCACCGAAAATCTGGATGCCGATGGGCCGTTCGTCGTCGTAAATGTCAAGTTTCTGGACACTCTTGTGCGCATCACGAATCAGCCCCTCCGACGAAATGAACTCCGTGTACATCAGGTCGGCCCCGTTTTGTTTGCAAACGGCCCGGAATGGCGGATCGCTTACGTCTTCCATCGGCGCCAGCAGCAACGGAAATTCGCCCAGTTCTAAGTCACGGATTTTTACCACGATACAGTTGCGTTAAGTCAAACAACCAATGTCTGAATACAAAATTACACAAAGCGGAGCGTTCTCCGACGGTCGTTATGCTTCGGACCAGCCGGGCGTTCAGCCCCCTTACTGGAACCGCCGACCCGCTCCGTTTTACATGTTAATCATCTACGTGGGCATCGGGTTCATTCTGGCGGCCATTTTGCAATTGTTGGTCCTGGCGCCGTTTGTCGACTTCAACCTCACCCGCATGGGCGACGTGATGACGGTCCCCGACGAATTTCCGAACGCCCGCATTGCCATTTTGCTGGCGCAGGGCGTGTCGGCACTCTGCATCTTTGTGCTGGCCCCGCTGGCCTATTTACGATGGCAGGAGCGGCAACCCCTGCGGGCGCTGAGCCCGGGACCGCTGTTGCCGGTAGGCGTGTTGCTGGCCTTTGCCGTGACGCTGATTGCCCTGCCCGCCAATGCCTTTTTTATCGAGTGGAACCAGAACGTAGAGTTGCCGTCGTGGCTGACTCCGGTGCAGACGTGGGCCCGGGAAAAAGAAGATAGCCTGGCCGAACTGACCGAATACATTACCAACTTCGAAGGGGCCGGTCAGTTTCTGCTGGCGCTGCTCGTGATTGCCGTCATTCCGGCTTTTGGCGAAGAACTGCTGTTCCGGGGCCTGTTGCAAAATCGTCTGACGCGCGCGCTGCGCAATCCGCACGTGGCGATCTGGCTCACGGCCTTCGTATTTTCGTTTTTCCACTTTCAGTTTTTCGGGCTGATTCCGCGCATGCTGCTGGGGGCGTTGTTGGGCTACCTGTACTATTGGTCGGGTAACCTGTGGATGTCGGTTGCCGCGCATTTCTGCAACAACGGGTTTACGCTCCTGATGCTCTACCTCTACCAGCAAGACGCCATCGGCGTCAACCTGGAATCGCCGGAAGGCACGCCCCTGCACTATTCGCTGCTGGCCGGGGTAGGCGTGGCGGCTATGCTGTTCCTGTTCCGCAGACAGTTCCGTCCCGCGGCATGAAGAACTGGCAACGTGTCTACAGTACCCAGCAAGCCTACCGGGCCGAGATCGTCAGGGCGGTGTTGACGGACGCCGGTCTGAACCCCGTGGTGGTGAATAAGCAGGATTCCGCGTATCTTTTCGGCTTTCAGGAGGTGTACGTTGCTCCCGAGCACGTCCTTCTGGCGATCAAAATCATTGAGGATGAGATTACGTTTAAGTAGCCTGAGCAACCTACAGCAACGTGTCATTGCGGCGTTTGTGGGCGCGCTGGCTATCGTGAATGCCATTTACTGGGACGAATGGAGCTATTTTGGGTTGTTCTTTGTCCTGCTGGCGGCGGCGCAACTGGAGTTCTACAAACTGCTGGGCCTTGACGGCAACATTCCACTCAAGTCGTACGGTACGTTTTGCGGCCTTCTGATCTATACGCTTACGTTTCTGGTAGAACAGGGTACCTTGTCTGCGGTCTGGTACCTGCTGATTCCGCCCGTGCTTTCGTTTATTTTTCTGATCAAGCTTTACAAGATCGAAGCGAAACCATTCACCAACATCGCGTTTACCTACCTGGGGGTGGCCTACGTGGCGCTGCCGTTTGCGCTGTTGAACTACGCCGTGTTCGAGAACGGAACCTACCAGTATCAGATCGTGCTGGGCAGTTTGTTTCTGCTCTGGGCCAGCGATACAGGGGCGTATTTTGCGGGCGTCAACTTCGGGCGGCGGCAGCTTTTTGCGCGCGTATCGCCCAAAAAATCGTGGGAGGGAAGCATCGGCGGACTGATTGCGGCGCTGCTCACGGCTACAGCACTGGCGACGTGGTTTACGCAATTGCCGGGCTGGCAATGGTACTGCATTGCCCTCATCATCGTAGTGACGGGCACGTACGGCGACTTGGTCGAATCGCTGTTTAAACGAAGTATTGCCATCAAAGATTCGGGTACGGCCATTCCCGGACACGGTGGTTTCCTTGACCGTTTCGATGGCCTTCTGCTGGCCTCTCCCTTCATCGCCGCCTTCCTGAATCTTTTATAATTCGGTGGAGGTGATGGAATAAGCGGTTATCAGGATACCCTAGCATGGGTTGATCCAGAGGAGCACTGAACTGATAACCCACAACACCCTTGATTACACGTCCTTAGTTCTCCAGTCTGTAATTCACCATTCTGCTATGTCACCCCACAAAAAAGCCCGGCGGCGGCGGGGCACACCAGGCTTTTTCGGCAAAATAAATCTTTGAATTAACGGGCCAACTGGCCTGCAAACGCGATCTGTTCCAGGGGTTTGCGGTGGCGTTCGGCCAGCTCACGACTGCGGAACGGCTCTTCCAGCGTTTCCGGATTGTCCAGGTAACCCAGCGCAATGAAACAGACCGGTTCCAGGTGCTCAGGCAAATCAAAAGCCTGCACGGTTTTCTGCCGGTCGAAGCCACCCATCTGGTGACCATAAATGTCCATCGAGGCCGCCTGGAGCAACAGATTTGTGTTGGCGGCCCCTACGTCGTGCCACGCGTGCGTATTGGGTCGTCCGCTGTTCTGATAGTTCTTTTCGGCCAGGCTCAGGACCAGCACCGCTGCCCGGTCGGCCCACGCCTGGTTGCCCGGCATTAGGCAGTCGAAAAATTTCTGAAAATTTTCCGCGTCGCTACGGTGCGCATACAGGTAGACCCACGGTTGCTCGTTCATGCTGCTCGGTGCCCACGACGCCGCTTCGAACAGCGTACGCAAGGTGTCTTCGTCCAGGGCTTTATCGGCAAAGGCCCGCGCGCTCCAACGGCTCCGCAGCAGCTCGTGTACGGGATATTTCGTTTTGGCGCTTTTGATATCTAACGTTTCCGGATGATTCATAAGAGTAGAAAGTGATCTGCCTCTTTAACTACATGTAGGTACATATAGTTTCGTCAACCGGTATGATCTACGACAATTACCCATGCTCCGTCAATTTTACGCCAGAGTAACGTGAAGTACCCATCCGCATCGCCCTTTTCGGGGCGCGTCAAAAAGAACCGACCGACCAGAAAAGCCGAGTCATCGCTCAGTAGCTCCGTAGAAACAATTTCGAAGCGCAACGTACCGCGCGAAGCGGCATCGGGATACCGCTGCCGGTACCGGTCCAGCGTGGCCTGCCATCCGTACGTAATGCCCTGCGTGCTGACGAACCGCAGCGAATCGGAACGCCAGTACCCCGCCATAAAGCCTTCAAGATTACCCGCGTTCCAGTCTCCGGCCTGTTGGTCCAGCACCGCTCGAATGGCCGTCAGTTCGTTGATGGGCGCGTGATGTGTGCAGGCGGTGAGTAGCAGGAAAAAAGGGACTCAGAAGAATAGAACGCATGGGAACAGATCGGGAGATAGGTGATGCAGATGCGTTAAACTACAAAGAACGATCAGGAAAGCGGATGGGAGGTGGGGGCACGTCATTACCCTAACCGCAGCACCGCCATGCCCCTTAATACATCCACCAACTCGCCAATTCACAGACCCTCCAGTCCGCTACTGCGTCGCTTCGTCACTCCACTGAATCACGGTTTTGATGTCGTCTTCGTCCCGTTGGTTCAGCGCCTCAGAAAATTGGGTGTAGCTCAGCCGCGTGGTGATCAGTTCGTCGACCACGTCGCCCCACTTGTTCCGGGCTTTTTCCAGGTCTTCGATGCCCAGCGCAAAATGCCGCTGGCTGGCGTTGACACTTCCCAGAATCACCTGGTTTTTCAGCACCAGCTGGCGCATCAGATCGGGGCCCGTGATGCACACCGGACGGTTGCCGTGCGGAATGCCCGTCATCACGTAAACGCCGTTGATTCCCAGCGCGTCGATCAGGTTGAAGCCCAGTTCGGCCACCCCCGTCGCTTCGAAAATCAGGTCGACTTCGCCGTATTGGTCGTCGATGTTGATGGTTTGGATCTTCCGTCCGTCGATGTATTCGCCGCCGATGCGCTTCAGCAACTGCGGGCGTTTTGTGTCTTCGTCGACAATGTCGAGCCCGAGCACACGCGCCCCGCGGAGCCGCAGCACAATGGCTGCCAACATCCCGATGGCGCCTACGCCGGCAACCAACGTAGTTTTGCCCTGCAACCAATCGGCGTCGTCTACTTCGGGCAGGCGCGCGGCCTGGAGCTTAACCGCTTCGTCGATGGCCTTTTCGGCAACTGACATCGGCTCGGCCAGCACCCCGACCGACTTGATCGTTTCCGGCACCTTTACCAGGTATTGCTCGTCGTCAACAACGTATTCGGTTTCGAAGCCGTGGGCTTCTTTGATGCCGCGCTCGGTATAGTCACCGGTGTAGCACATGTCGCTGCGGTTGTTTTTACAGGACACGCACTCCCCGCAGCCCCGCCGGACCGTGAACACGGCGTAGTCGCCGGGATGCACCAGCACCACGTCGCTGCCCACTTCTACCACCCGCCCGAACATCTCGTGTCCGATGACCAGTTTGTGACTACCGTGCGGGGCGTCGGCCCGCCCACCGATGGCCTCTTCGCGGTCGGTCCCGCAGATGCCTACTTCCAGTACTTTGACTTTGACCTGTTTGGGATGGGTGATTTGCGGTTCGTTGCTGTCGATCAGTTCGGCATTGCCCTCGCCGGGCGTAATCGCAATTGCTTTCATAAAAAAATTAAAAAGAGATGGGTGTTTCTTGATTGCGTTGGTCGTTCAGTTGGTGATCAAGGTTGATGGCGGCAGAAATCAGGCCGAGGTGGGTGAAGGCCTGTGGAAAATTGCCGAGGTGTTCGCCCCGGAAGCCCAGCATCTCGGAATAGAGGCCCAGATGGTTGGCGTAGCCCAGCATTTTCTCGAAATAGAGCCGGGCCTTTTGCAACTCGCCGGCGCGCGAAAGACACTCGACGTACCAGAACGTACACATCGAAAAAGTACCTTCGCCGCCACTCATGCCGTCGTCGGCCGCTTTCTCAGGATGGTACCGGTACACGAGCGAATCGGACACCAGTTCCTGTTCGATGGCTTTCATGGTCGATGTCCAACGCGGGTCTTTGGCGCTGATGAAGCGGATCAGCGGCATCAGCAGCGTGGCCGCATCGACGGTGGTGGAGCCGAGGTACTGTACGAAGCATTGCTTCTCGTCGTTCCAGAATTCGTCCCAAATCGTGTTGTAAATCTCGTCGCGGACTTTCACCCAGTGGTCGGGGATGGGAAACGGGCGCATGTTGGCCAGTTTAATGGCGCGATCCATCGCCACCCAGCACATCAGGCGGGAGTAGAGAAAATGGCGTTTGCCGCCCCGCACTTCCCAGATGCCCTCGTCCGGCTTGTTCCAGTTTTGGGTGAGCCACTCGATGTGCCGTTTAAGCGCCTGCCAGAAATCGTACGAAATGGGCTCTGCGTATTTGTTATAGAGGTAGACGGCATCCATCAGTTCGCCGTAAATGTCGAGCTGGATCTGCTCGTAGGCGTCGTTGCCGATCCGAACGGGCTTGGAACCGCAGTACCCTTCCAGGTGGTCGAGCGTCTGTTCGGTCAGTTCGTGGTCGCCGTTGAGTTTGTACATCAGCCCGAGGTACCCGTTTTCGGCCATGTCCTGGCATTTTTTTTCGACCCAGCACATAAACGCCGAGGCTTCGCGCGTGTACCCGAGGCTCAACATGGAGTAGACCGTAAACGAAGCGTCGCGAATCCAGGTGTAACGGTAGTCCCAATTGCGCTCGCCACCCATCCACTCGGGCAGAGAAAACGTGGGCGCCGCCACCAAAGAGCCGTGTTTGTACGAGGTCATCAACTTGAGCGTCAGGGCCGAGCGGTTCACCATTTCGCGCCAGCGCCCGTTGTATTTCGACTCGTCAACCCACTTTTTCCAGTAGTTGACCGTCTCGTATAGGTGGCGCGTCACGAACGAGTCGATGTCGCGGTTGAAATTCACTTTCTCGTTCAGGAGCTCCAGCACAAAATCTGCCGACTGGCCACCCTCCAGGGTAAATTCGGCAGTGGCGTCGTCCTGCCGAATCTGGATCGGTACGTTGCTGGTCAGGCGCAATGTGAAGCCGCCGTTTTCTTTGCTGCGGAACAAAATGGCCCCACCTTCTTCCACAATCCGATGCTCGTCGCGCGCGTAGTTGAACCGGGGGGCGCAGGTCATGGTAAACGTTAGCGTGCCGCGCACGGCCGTCACCCGGCGGATCAGCACGTTGCCGCCTTCGTAGCACTCTTCCACGGGCATAAAATCGGTGATTTCGCCGACGCCTTCCGACGACAAAAATCGGGTGATCAGCACGTTGGTGTCGGGCAGGTACATCTGCTTGTTGCGGACGTCGTCGAGGTGGCTGGGCTGCACACAAAAAAAGCCGCCTTTGTCGGCGTCGAGCAAGGCGGTAAAGATGGACGGCGAATCGAAATCGGGAAAACAGAGAAAATCGATCGAACCGTGGATGCCCACAAGGGCTACGGTGTTCAGGTCGCCGATAATGCCGTAATTTTCAATGGGATGGTAACGCAAGGAAGTTCTGGGTTTAGGGATACGATCAGCTTAGATGCAGGTAGTTGTTAATCTCATACGGCAGATTTGCCGTTTTTGATTTTATCTTCTTCTTTGTGTCCCTGGCCTGCAATGCCACACCACACTTCACCTTACGCTTCTGCTGTGCTCGAAAAAGAACGCATCCGCCAACCCTGGCGCCTCCGTCTCCACGAAATCATCTTCGAATCCGACACGCCCGCCGGCAAGGCATTCGACGTGGTGCTACTGATTCTGATTCTGTTCAGTATCCTGATCGTGATGCTGGAAAGCGTCGATTCGGTGGCGCGGCGGCATGGCGAAATGCTGCGGCTGGTCGAGTGGATCGTCACGCTGCTTTTTACCATCGAATACGGCCTGCGCATCCTGTCGGCCGGGCGCGCGTCACGCTACCTGTTCAGCTTTTTCGGCATCATCGACCTGCTGTCCATCTTACCAACGTACCTGAGTCTGGTCATTGTCGGGTCGCAATACCTGCTGGTAATCCGAGGGCTGCGGCTGTTGCGCGTGTTCCGGGTGCTGAAACTGAGCCGGTACATGGGCGAGGCGCAGATCCTGACGCTGGCCCTCCGGCAGAGCGTGGCCAAAATCACCGTCTTTATCGGCACTGTCGTGATTCTGGTGATCATCATGGGGGCGGCCATGTACCTGATCGAAGGACCGGAAAATGGCTTCCGCAACATTCCCATTTCGATTTATTGGGCGGTGGTGACGCTAACCACCGTGGGCTACGGCGACATTGCACCGCAAACGACCGCCGGCCAATTGCTGGCGACGCTGCTGATGATCATGGGCTACGGCATCATCGCTGTCCCGACGGGCATCGTATCGGTAGAACTTAACAAGGCGGAGCGCAAGCCGACCGACCGTGACGCCGCCTCCGGACAACAGGCGGACGCCGCCGGGACGTCGCCCGGACCGATGGACCTGGAAAGGGCGGTGCATAGCGCCTGTCGCGTGGAGCGCGTGTGGTTCGATGCCGAGCGCATCCATTTTGTGTTGCACGACGGGCGCGATGTGGGCATCCCTTTTGCATGGTACCCTACGTTGCAGCACGCCGAACCTCAGCAGCGGGAGCGTTGGAAGTTGCTGGCCAAGGGTGCGCTGGTCCACTGGCCTGGGCTCGACGTCGATATCCTGATTACCGAGGTGTTGAAGTGAGGTGTAAAATGCTGAAGGGCTGCATTGAGAGGGGATTTATTACCTCCAATTGGCACGCTAAGTGGGCGATTGGTTATCGCCGAGGTGCTGGAAGCGGTAATTCCAACGCGTTTTCCAACAGACCACCCCGAAAATCCGAATCAATTTGAACCAATCTCTTAGCCCAATGTTAACTTAATGTTAAGTATTTGTTACCTTAACATTTCTTAAAGAAGAACAAGGAGGACTAAGACGATGGAAAATATCTTTTTGCTATTCGGGATTGCGCTGGTGGGGATCGGTCTCTACTGGCTGGTGACGGACTTTATTCACGTGCGGAACGGGTTTCAGACCCGCGGCCGAGTGGTGAAGGTGATCCGTGCCTGGAAAATGGATGCCGGGCAACTGCGCTACAGCTTTGCGCCGGTGGTGCAGTTTCAGGGAAAGGAAAATCAGGCGGTAGAACGTCCGTTGGAAACGTGCAGCAACCCGCCGGTCTTCTTCGAAGGCCAGTCGCTCGATGTAGTGTATTATGACGACAAACTTTACCCCACAGGGTCGGGCTGGAAAGTTCTGTACGCGCTGACGTGCGTGCTGGGGCTGGGCCTGTTGATCACGCAACTCTTCTGAGATTTTATAGCCTAAAGCTGCGCCGCCACGAGTGACAGGAAGGTGCGTAAGCGCTGCGCAGTTTACCAAAGCCGGGCCATCAATAGCCCGGCTTTTTTGTGGCCGTCGCAATAGGCTCTGGCACCATTTGTATGCCTGCGAGGCGCTCGAACTGTGCCCTAAGTCCAATCTATCCCGCGACAGCTTCTACCTGCGGTCGCAAACGCCCGACAGCGGCGCAGCGCTGGGGCCTACTCCCCGGCGACGATAAACATAGAAGCGGGAAATTCGTTACTCCCCACATGGAACCTAAACGTGTGATCATTGTCGGGGGAGGGTTGGCCGGGCTGGCCGCGGCCGTCACCCTGCACCGCAAAGGCGTACAAGTGCAACTCCTGGAAGCGACCGAGCGGGTCGGCGGCCGGGTCAAAACCGATTTTCAGGAGGGCTTTCTGTTCGACCGGGGCTTTCAGGTCCTGCTAACGGCCTACCCCGAGACGCAAAAAATGCTCGACTACGGCAAGCTCGATCTGCATGCGTTTACACCCGGTGCGTTGTTGCACTTGCCGGAAGGCACCACCCGCCTGGCGGACCCGACGCGCGCCTGGCAGGAAGCCTGGCCGACGTTGCGTTCTCCGGCGGCTACGCTGGCCGACAAAATGCTGATGCTGTCGCTCAAACGGAAGCTGGAGCGAACATCGGTCGAGGCACTTTTCCAGCGGCCCGAAGTGCCCACCCACACGATCCTGAAGACCTATGGATTCAGCAACCGCATCATCCGCAATTTTTTTCGGCCGTTTTTCGGGGGGATTTTTCTGGAGCGCGACCTGATCACCTCACGGCGGATGTTCGACTTTGTCTTCAAGATGTTTTCGGAAGGCGCCACCGCCATTCCGGCGAAGGGCATGGAGGAAATTCCGAAGCAACTGGCCGCCCGCCTGCCCGAAGGCAGCATTCGTGTCAATACCCCGGTGAAAGCGGTCGAAGCGAGAAAAGTGACCACCGAAGCTGGCGAACAGCTGGAGGCGGACGCCGTGCTGGTAGCGACCGAAGCCACGGGCCTGGCTAGGCAACTGGGGCGAGACGTAAATACGGAATTTGTCAGTACCACCAACGTGTACTTCAGCGCCGATACACCCCCAATCGACGAGCCGATCATCGCGCTGAATGCGTCCGAAGGGGCGCTGGTCAACAACCTGTGTGTACTCAATAAAGTAGCGCCCGCCTATGCGCCACGCGGCAAATACCTGATTTCGGTGTCGGTGCCCGGCTTGCCCGAGGCTGACGATGCGGCACTAGCCGAAAAGATTCGCACGGACCTGATGCCCTGGTACGGCTTCTACGGTAATGCTGTGCACCAGTGGAAGTACTTGCGTACGTACCGTGTTGTCTACGCCCTGCCGAAGCAGGTGTCGGTGGTGCATGCGCTACCCCACGAGGGCATACGGCTGCAAGAGGGACTCTACTTCTGTGGCGATCACCTGCTGAACGGTTCGATCAACGCCGCACTACGGTCGGGGCGGCTGGCGGCCGAACAGATTCGCCAGGAGGGCGCATAATGAGAAAAGAGGCCGGAACTTTGTAAAGCCATAATCAATTACTACTTTTGCGGTCCGAAAAATTTTTAATTTCCGAACATGTACGCAATCGTTGAAATTGCAGGTCAGCAGCACAAAGTGCAAAAAGATCAGGCACTCTACGTTCCCCGGATCGATGGAGAAACTGGCGCTGCCCTGTCCTTCGACCAGGTATTACTGGTTGAAGATGGCGACAACATTCAAGTTGGAGCGCCCCTGCTAAGCGGCATTACCATTTCCGCTAAAATCCTTGAACACGTGAAAGGCGACAAAGTGATCGTCTTCAAGAAGAAACGTCGGAAGGGGTATCGGAAAAAGAACGGGCACCGCCAACAGTTCACTAAAATTCAAATCGAAGACATTCAACTGTAAGCACCCATGGCACACAAAAAAGGAGCAGGTAGTTCGCGTAACGGACGCGATTCAGAAAGTAAACGCCTTGGCGTGAAAGTTTTCGGAGGCCAACCCGCCAAAGCCGGAAACATCATCGTACGCCAGCGCGGCACCAAACATCACCCCGGCCTGAACGTCGGCATCGGCAAAGACCACACGTTGTTTGCCTTGGTGGATGGTAATGTAGAATTCAAAAAAGGGTTCAACAAGCGTTCTTACGTATCGGTTGTTCCCCAAGCGGCAGAGTAAGGCGCGTTTCCGAACGCCCGTCTTGCCCAGACAGCATCATAAAAAAGCCGGCTTCATCTCAGATGAAGCCGGCTTTTTTATGAGCGTACCTTGGGGTCACTCCAGAAGGTAAAGCAGTAGCATGACGAGCGCTATGATGATCATCACACCCCCGATGATGTAGAACGCGGCTCCTATACCGCCTGGGATGGCAGCCCCCACAATTTCCAGGATCAGCCCGATACCCCCGATCAGCAGAATGTTACGCAGTTCCGGGTCCAGGTCCTGGGCCTTTTTGATATCACGCACTTTTTTGACCTCCGCTTTGATCTTTTTCTTCAGCGTTTTCTTCTCAGCACGTGTGATGTCCTTCTTCTTGAGACTTTCGCCTGCCGCTACAATTTCCTGAAGCGATTCTTTTACTTCGGCTTTCACACGGGCGACTTGTTCAGCGCGCGTTGCCGTGGCGGGTTCGGCCAACTGAACGGGTGCCGGTGCGGTTTTGGTCAGGCCCTGCAGGGTAGCTTCCTGCTCCGTGGCGGTGTACACAGGCTCTTCTTTCGCGGGAGCCGGGGCTACTTCAGCTTTTGCGTAATTGGGCGGCGTGGCGTAGTGGAAGTGCGCTGCGTACTTCTTCTTGGCAGTACAGGAGGCCATCATACCCAATGCCAGTAGCAAAACCCAGAGGCGGGTGGTAAGGAGTGGGAGGTTTTTCATAAAAGGTACAGGATTATTAGGGTAAGTTAACTAGTGTTAATCCTACGTAAGATATTTGAAAATCGCTACGATTTCGCAGACATCTTTCCTGCACTGCACGCTAACTAATTGAAAATGTTCCAGTTAGCAAGCTGGTAAAAAAAGTTGGAAATGACCGAGGGAAACAAAACTAGCGTGAACGCCACCCCGAACAGCGCCCCATACAGGTGCGCATCGTGGTTGATGTTGTCGTTGGCCTGTTTGGCCCGGTAGGCAGAATAAAATAAGTACAAGATCCCGAAGATGAAGCCCGGAATCGGAATGGGGATGAAAAAGAGATAGAGCCCACGGATAGGGTCGAACAGGATGGCCGAAAACAGAATGGCCGAGACCCCGCCCGAGGCGCCCAACGAATGGTAGTGCGAATGATTTTTGTGCTTGGCATACGTGGGCAGGCTGGACACCACGATGCCCACCAGGTACAACACCAGAAACAACAGAGGTGAACGGAAATACTGTTCAACCGCCGTCCCGAAGAAGTAGAGCGTAATCATGTTGAACAGCAGGTGTCCCCAATCGTTGTGAATAAAGCCGGATGTCAGGAACCGATCGTACTGGTTGCGGGTCCTGATGAGGTACGGGGTGAACATCCACCGTTCGAACAAGTTGGCGTTGTTCCAGGCCAGCAGCGACGTGACCACGGTGATGATGATGACAATCAGAGTGAGGCTAAGTGACATAGGTTAAAATTCCCGGCCAATGAGTTGTGTAGTAAACGTGCGTAGGGGTGCTTTCTGCGCGTCGGAAAGCTGAAGCTGCTCGAGGGCTTGCCACGCCGTTGTAAAGCAGACGTTCATGCGTTGTTCGGTCTGTTTGCGGATGTGCAGCTGATCGTAAAGTGAACGCACCGCCTGTACTTTCTCTTCCTTCTCAAACGCGGTGCGTGTTAACCAACTGTTCAATTCGGTGGCCTGCGCGCCTTCGGCCTGTTCAAGGGCCTTGATGAGCAGAAAGGTTTTTTTGTTGGCGATGATGTCGCCGCCTACCTGCTTGCCAAACTTTTCCTGATCGCCATATACGTCCAGCAAGTCGTCTTTCAGTTGAAAGCCGATGCCTACGCTGACCCCAAATTCGCGCAGCCGGTGCTGATCGGCTTCGGAAGCGCCGCCGATCAGGGCCCCTAGCTCCAACGCAAAGCCCAACAGCACTGCCGTTTTCAGGCGGATCATGCCGATGTATTCTTCTTCGCTGACGGTAGCACGGCGCTCGAAGTTCATGTCCAGTTGTTGTCCTTCGCACACTTCGGCTGCGCATTGGCTGAACAAGGCCAGCACTTTCCGCAGGTGGACGTCGGCGACTTGTGCCATGAACTCGTACGCCCGCACCAGCATCACGTCGCCCGAAAGAATGGCTACGTTCGGGTTCCATTTCTCATGGACCGTAGGCTCACCCCGCCGCAGGGGGGCGTCGTCCATGATGTCGTCGTGCATCAGGGTGAAATTGTGAAACAGCTCCACGCCGATGGCCGGCGCCAACGCCGGTTCCCACCGGTCGCTGAAGGCGTGGCACGCGAGCAGCGTGAGCAACGGGCGGAGGCGTTTACCGCCCAATTGCATCAGGTACCGGATGGGTTCGTAAAGCTCGGGAGGATGCTGACCGAAAGGTAATGCGGCGATTTCCTGGTTGAGGTGCTCACGGACAGCCTGAAGGGCGAAAGACATGCGCTCGAAAAAGGGTGTGCCGCAAGTTAGCGAGTTCTGCTTTTTCGCGACATGGTTTTGCCACCACCCTTTCGGCTCGGCTTGCGGCCATTGGTACCGGCAAATTCCAGGTCGATGATGCGCTTCTCCAGATCGGTGTTCAACACGCGCACCTGGACCGTATCGCCAAAGGCAATGATCCGCTTCGAACGTCGTCCGACGGCCCGGTAGTTTTCCGGATCGAGTTCATAATAATCGTCCTCGATGTCGCTCATTCGCACCATGCCTTCGCACTTGGTTTCGATGATCTCGACGTAAATGCCGTATTCGCTCAGTCCGGAGACAATGCCTTCGTACGTCCGGTTCGGGTCCTGTAGCTTCATGAATTCCACCTGCTTGTACTTCACCGAAGCGCGCTCGGCATCGGCCGCCTGTTTTTCCCGGTCGGACGAGTGCTTCGCCAGCTTTTCCCACGGCTCTGGGTCAACGGGCTGCCCGCCATCCAGGTAGTGCTGCAACAGGCGGTGCGCCATCATGTCGGGATAGCGGCGGATTGGCGAAGTGAAATGGGTGTAGTGCTCGAACGCCAGCCCGAAGTGACCGAGCGGCTCCAGGGTGTAGCGCGCCTTGGCCATCGTACGGATCGCCAGGGTCTGCAACAGGTCCTGTTCCGGCTTGCCCTCCATGGCGGTCACCATCCGGTGCAGCGACTGCGACATATTTTTCCCTTCGGCCTCTACCTTGTAGCCGAAGCGTTGGGCGAAGTTGGCGAACGTCAGGAGCTTATCGGGGTCGGGGCTTTCGTGTACGCGGTAGACCATCGGGTTTTTCTTCCGGCCCTTGCGCAGGTGGTACACAAACGTGGCGACCTGCTTGTTGGCCAGCAGCATAAACTCTTCGATCAGCTTGTGCGCATCTTTCCGGACTTTGGGCACGACTTCCAGCGGGGTGCCGTCTTCGGCCAGTTTGAAGCGCACCTCGGTGGTTTCAAACCCGATCGCCCCGCGTCGGAAGCGGTCTTCGCGCAACTTGTGCGCCAGGCGGTTCAGCACCAGCAACTCTTCCTGGTAAGTGTCGTCGCGTCCTTCCAGCACTTCCTGTGCGTCTTCGTATGCAAAGCGGTGATCGGAGTGGATGATCGTACGGCCAAACCATTCGTTGACGATATGCGCCTGGTCGTCCAGTTCGAACACGGCCGAAAACGTCAGTTTGTCTTCGTGGGGACGCAGGGAACACAGGCCATTGGACAACCGCTCGGGCAGCATGGGCACCACCCTGTCCACCAGGTAGACGGAGGTAGCCCGGCGTTCAGCTTCGCGTTCAAGCTGGGTATTCAGCTGGACGTAATGGGTAACGTCTGCGATGTGTACACCCACCTCCCAATGGCCATTTTCCAGCTTTTGGATGGAAAGGGCATCGTCGAAATCTTTGGCATCGACCGGATCGATCGTGAACGTCAACACGTCGCGGAAGTCGCGGCGCTTGGCAATTTCTTTTTTCGAGATGGCTTCCGGGATGGCTTCCGCCTCTTTCTCGATTGTTTCCGGAAAACTGTAGGGAAGGCCGTATTCCGCCATGATGGCGTGCATCTCGGTGTTGTGGGCACCAGCCGGGCCGAGCACATCCTTCACCTTGCCGACGGGCTGAAAATCGCCTTCGGGCCATTCCACTACCTGCACGATCACCTTCTCGCCATTTTTAGCGCCGTTGAGGTCTTCCTTCCGCACAAAAATGTCTTCGTACATCCGGCGGTTGTCGGGGATCACAAACGCGTGCCGTTCCGACACTTCGATGCGGCCGACGTACTCGGTCCGGTTGCGCTCCAGCACTTGCAGCACCTCGCCTTCGGGATTAGCGTGGCGGCGGCTGGCCCGGTTGCTGGCTTTGCGCGCGTACACCAGGACGCGTACGCGGTCGCCGTCTACGGCTCCTTTCAACTGATCGGTGTTCACCTTGATGTCCACCGGTGCGTCGTCGCTGACGATGAATCCGAAACGCGGATTGACGTGGTCCAGAATGCCTTCGATCTCTTGGGCGTTCTGAGGCGTAGCTTTGCTACGGAACGCTTCTTCTTTAGTGACCATCAGGCGTTTCATCGCCGTCATTTCCTGCAATATTTCCGAAAGACGAATCTTCTCTTGTTTGCTGTTCAGGTCCAGTTCACGCGCCAGTTCCTTGAACGAATAGGTTTTGTCGGGCTGGCTGTCGAGCAGGGCCGCTACTTTATCGGGGGAGAGGGTGAAACGTGATTTTACTTTTTTGCTTTTACTCATAAATCTTCATGAAACCCTGGCCTAAATATGGAATGAATTCTGGTGTTGGACACAGGGCTTTTCTCTTTAACTACTACGAAATGTAAAAAATGTTAACGGCAGGGAGGTAGAACGGGCGGGGGAGAAGGTCGGACAAAAGTACGGTATATTTTGATTACATCAATCGGCAGAGAAGCGTTCCAGTACCCGGCGAATCATGCGCTCGACCGTTGTGCCGGGTTGGGTCGAAAACTGATCGTTGGCGCGGTTCGCTACCAGAGCATTAACGGACAAGACCTCATGACCTAACAGGCGTCCCAGCGCGTAGTATCCGGCCGTTTCCATCTCGAAGTTGGTGAGCCGCTGCCGCTGCCAGCCAAAGGTACGGTAGCGTTCGAGCAGATCGGTGGGGCGCGGTGCCAGCCGGACGTGGCGACCCTGGGGAGCGTAAAAGCCGGGGCAGGTCAGGGTCAGGCCGGGCGTCAGGTCCGAGGCGAGCTTCTCCTGAAGCCGTGCCGATCCGGCCACTACATAAGGGCGAAACGAAAGATCCAGGTGTCGTTGCAACGCTTCGCCTAATGCCCGCTCGTGCGCCTCCTGTGGGAAATCATAAAACTGCGTCAACGGATCGAGGCCCACGGCCTGCGCTGAGACCAGCAACGAGTCGATGGGCAGGTCGGCATGGAGCGCCCCCGAGGTACCCAGCCGGACCACGTTAAGGGCACGTAGCGTAGGGTGCGGTGTGCGTTGCGTCAGGTCCACGTTGACCAGCGCGTCCAACTCTGTCATCAGAATTTCTACATTGTCGGTACCCATGCCGCTGGAAATCACGGTCAACCGCTTTTTGCCCAGCCAGCCGGTGTGGGTCACAAACTCGCGTTTCTGGGTCTGAAACTCGATGCGGTCGAAGTGCTGACTCACCTGCGCGACGCGCTCCGGGTCACCTACCGTCAGCACCGTATCGGCCAAGTGTTCGGGGCGCAACCCCAGGTGATAGACACTACCATCGGGATTCAGAATTAGATCAGCGGGAGAAATCATGCAGCAATAGAATGAGTGAATAAAGCGAAGCGTACCACATTTGTCGCTCGTGCGTGGCAAACGGGGTACGCTTCAAATTCAATGGGGGCGCTTGCCACCGAGGCAGGTTTACTACCAAAGACGGGGGCCCTGAACAGCGCTGAACGCCCTTGACATACCTACGCGTCTTCGTCGTCTTCCGCAACCATCGCTTTTTCGGGCAGTCGGTCATACAGAAGCGTCAGTTCGCGAAGGTGATGCGCTAACTCTGGGGTCAGTTTATTGGGTTCCAGCCGCCAGGCCCAGTTGCCTTGGGCTACTGACGGGCGGTTCATGATCGCCTCTTCGCCCAGGCCCAGAGCGTCTTGCATGGGGAAAACCGCCAGTTGGGCGACTGAACTCATCGCCAACCGCAACACAACGTCGTGAACGTTCACCTTGGTCACCCGCTGTCCGGCATACGCTTGCAGGCGCTTGCGGTCTTCAGGCGTGGACATGTTGTCGTACCAACCGCGGGTGGTGTTGTTGTCGTGCGTACCGGTGTACACAATGGCGTTCACGTCGTGGTGGTGCGGGATGTAAATGCCTTTCGGCATGCCGTCTCCAAAAGCAAACTGCAACACCCGCATGCCCGGCAGGTCGAATTTGTGCATCAGCTTGCGTACCGGCGCGTCGATGTCGCCCAAGTCTTCGGCCACGATGGGCAACGACGGATAATGCTTTTTCAGAAGCTTGAAAAACGACTTGCCCGGTCCGGGACTCCACTGGCCGTTGATGGCCGTCTCTTCGTCAGCCGGAACCTCCCAGAAGGCCGAAAAGGCGCGAAAATGGTCGAGGCGGATCAGGTCGAACATCGCGAGGTTCTGGTCGATGCGGTCGACCCACCACCCGTAGTTTTCGTCTTTCAACACATCCCAGCGGAACACGGGCGTGCCCCAGCGTTGTCCGGTTTTGCTGAAGTAATCGGGCGGGACGCCCGAAACCGTCTTCGATTTTCCGTCGCTGTCCAGGTTGAAAATGTGTTGATTTGCCCAGACGTCGGCGCTGTCATAACCTACGTAAAAAGGAATGTCGCCGAACAACCCGACTTCCCGACGTTGGCAGTAGCTTTTCAGGGCAAACCACTGCCGGAAAAACTCGTATTGCAGAAACTGCTCGCGTTCTATCGTATCGGCCACTTCCTGGCTAATCTCTTTCAGGGCTTTCTTCTTTCGCAACCGGATCGGTTCGGGCCACTCCGACCACGACGTCCCGTTGAAGTACTGGCGCAGGGCCATGTAGAGCGCAAAATCGTCGAGCCAGAATTTTTGCGCTTTGCAAAACTTGCGGAACGCCTTCTGCTGTTTGGTCGTGCCCCTTTCGCGGAAGGCGCGGTAGGCTTTCTCCAGCAACTGCACGCGGAAGGGGATAACTTTTTCAAAATCCGTTTTATCGGTCGGAAACGAAGGCGTTTTGCTGAGGTCGCTCTTTTGCAGGTAGCCTTCTTCAATCAGCACCTCCGGCGAAATCAAGAGCGGATTGCCGGCAAATGCCGAAAGGCCACTGTACGGCGAATTGCCACTACCCATCTCCGTAGGGTTCAGGGGCAACAACTGCCACCAGGATTGCCCGGCATCGACCAGAAAATCGACAAACTCGTAGGCGGCCGGTCCTAAGTCGCCGATGCCGTACGCGGAGGGAAGAGAGGTGATGTGGAGCAGGATTCCGCTGCTGCGTTCGATGTTCATGAGGAGGGTTGGTTGATCAACAAGGCTACGGGAAATTTCGCCAGCAAGTTTGCCAGGGGCAGGCGTCCGCCCTCGACCGTGTACGTCGCGCCATCCAGCACGTTCCGCCACCGGGTGGGTGCATCCGCAGGCAACGACACGCTCGCTCCCTGCCAATACGTGGCACCGTCGTAAGCGTCCAGGCCGTTGGGTGCCAGCGACATAAAGCGAAGCGGCGTGACGACAGCAACGGCTTCTCTTGCGTGTTGACGCAACAGGCCGAAGGCGGCCGGGCCGTCCGTGAAGGTAAGCGTTTGGTACGAACCCTGCGCGAACAGGGCGGCGTGGGCGCGGCGCAGTTCCAGTGCCTGCTGGAGCGTAAAGAGCTTTAGGTGGGCGTCTTCTGGCTTTGCCAGCAGCGAGGTCAGCAAGCGACCGGGGTCTTTCGCCATGGCCTCGCGCAGTTGTGTTACCTGTTTGGTGCGCTGCGGATAGTCTACCGGGCGGCGGTTGTCAGGATCGACCAGACTCAGGTCCCAGAATTCGGTGCCCTGGTAAGTATCGGGTACGCCGGGCGCGGTGAGTCGTACCAGCGTTTGTGCCAGCGAGGCAACCGCACCGGCTTGCCACAGGGGTGTCCAGAACGCCTGAAAATCCTGCAGAAACGCTTTGTCTTTCAAGCTCTTGTTCAAAAAATCCTTGACCGCCTTTTCGTATTCTTCGTTTGGGGCCGACCAACTCGTGCGGTCCTTGGCTTCGCGGAAGGCTTTCAGGGCATACGCCTGCAACCGTTCGTTAACGTCTTTGGTCGCTTTTCCGTCGGGCGGAAACACGCCCAGCAATGCCTGGTAAAGGAAGTATTCGTCGTTTGGGGTGGGCCACGCCTCTTTGCGCGTTCCTTCGGTTTTGCAGGCCTGCGTCAGTTCCCGCCAGCGTGCTACGGCTTCGCCCCACTGCTGCGGAATTTCGCTCAGCAGGTTGATGCGCATCCGTGCGTCTTCGCCGCGTTTGGTGTCGTGCGTGGCGGTGGTGTTCATGGCGTGCGGAAACTTCTGCTGCCGCTCCTGCATCGCCTGGTGAAACGTCTCGGCCGTCAGGCCCAGATGCTCGGGCTGGTCGCCGACTTCGTTATGCGACACCAGCGGGTTGTAGCGGTAGAACGTGGTGTCTTCCACACCTTTGGCCATGAGCGGCCCGGTGAACTGTTGCAGTCTTTTGATAAAGTTGACTTCCGCACCGCTCGGGCTTTCTTTCGACAGCAGAACCGCTTTCAGTTCTTTCCAGAGGTCTTCCAACTGTGGCGACCGTTTTTCGGCCAGCGCAAGGGCTTCTTGCCAGACGTGCCGGTCGGCCTCTGAAAAAGGCGGTTGTTCGGCATAGGTGCGGTAGACCGGAAACGATGCCATCAGCGTCACCAGCGCTTCGCGGCGGGAGTTCAGCTCCCACAAGCTCTGTGACTCTTCCGGCAGGGCCAGTTTCCAGAGGCGCATCAGGTTGTTCAGTTCGCCGCCCATACGTTCGGTCAGGATGAACCGCTTTTGCGTGTACACCACGTCGGCGTAAACGGGTTGGGTCCCGATAAAATTCTGATACACTTCCGCCAGTGGCGCGGCCCCTTCCGGGGTGGTGAACAGCTGGCTGACGTGCGCCAGAAATCCGTAACCGCTTTCGCCCTGCACGGGCCAGTCTTCCGGCAGGTGCTCGCCCTCTTCCAGAATCTTCTCGACTACGATGTAGGCCTCTTCGCCCAACAGCGCACGCAGGCGGCGGAGGTACTGTCCCGGGTTGGCCAGTCCGTCGACGTGATCGACGCGGACGCCTTGGATCAATCCTTTGTCGTACAGCTCCTTGATAAACCGATGGTAGCGGTCAAACACTTCCTGGTTTTCGGCCGCCAGGCAAATCAGGTCGTTGACGGTGAAAAAGCGACGGTAGTTGATGTGACGCTCCGTCATCTTCCAGTGACTCAGGCGGTAATGCTGGTCGCGTACCAGCCGCTGCAACAGTACGGAGTTGTCGCTGTATTTCCAGCGCAAGCCGTTGAGTACCCGCTGGAGAGGCTTGTGTTTTTCGAGCAAGGTGTTGAATTGCTGACGCAACTCTGCCCAGGCGTCGGTGGCGTCGGGCTGTTGCACCGTTTTGCGGATCTCGCGCAGCAGTGCCGAAAGGTCTTTCTTGGCCTTGCCTTCCTTTTCTTTCAGGTCGGAGCGCATCCGCGTCAGCAGACCCGGGTAGTTGCGACGGCTCACCGGAAAGCGGTTGTCCCAATACGCCAGCACAAAGCCCCGGTCCGGGTCCCAGTCCAGCTTGATTTCACCTTTTTCCATGATCTCTTTGGCGGGCCCGCCCAGCACCGGCAGCATGATGCGCTTGCGCAGTTGGGGGTTCGGATGGCGCCAGTCGACGTCGAAAAACGAGGCGTAAGGAGAGTGCTCGCCTTGTTCGAGGATGCTCCAGATCCAGGGATTGCCCGGGTCGTAGGCCATGTGGTTCGGCACGATGTCCTGCACCCACGACATGTTTCGTGCTTTCAGATCGGCAACCAGGCTTTCGAATTCTTCGAGCGTGCCGATCAGGGGATTGATCCGATCGGGGTTGATTACGTCGTAGCCGTGGTTGCTCTCGGGCCGCGCCTCGAACATGGGCGCGGCGTAAATGGTATCGATGCCCAACTGGTGCAGGTAGGGCAAAATGGCACGCAGGTCAGCCAGTGTGAACTGTGGGGAAAGCTGTACCCGGTAGGTAGCCGAAGGAGTAAAGGGCATAGGGAATAGTTAGGTTAAAAAAAGCTGGGGGCGATTCATCCGTTGCACCGCCCCGAACAACAGGGATTGGTCAGACCTTGACCGGTACGTAATGATCCACTTTCATGTTGAGGCTCTTGGTGAGCTGCTCGAAGTGCTGCAGCCACTTTTGCGCGGGGCGTTCCCCTTGTTCGGCTTTCTGTTGCATGTCGTGGCGGTGTTCGCGCCACACCATAAAGCAGAGGTTCTGCGCCCGCCACAAATCCAGCTGCGCCGAGGTTTTGCCCACCAGGTCTAGCAATTGGCTGGCCGTTTGCATCAGCGCCACCTTGAACGGACTCGTGGTGAGGTCTTCCATCAGCTGGTTGACCCGCTCGACCGTTGCGTAGTGCAGCGTAACCAGATCGAGGTCGACCTGCAGGCGCTTTACTTCCGCAAAGATGCGCTTCAGTTCATCCAGATCAATGTGCCTGGCTTCCAATTGCCTGCGAATCCGCGTGTTCAATACAAACTCCACTGGAATTTTCAGGTGACTGGGCATCGGCATGCTGAAGTTGCGCAAGACCTGCATAATCGGGAAGTTGTTGTCGTAGATCTGCTGGAACATGCCTTCCACGCTGGTGTAGGTGTAGGACAGCACCTGATCGATGATTTTCTTCTGATCGTCGCGGAACAGGTGCCAGAACGAGTAGCTGTGCATGCCGAAATGCTGGTCCATCAGCATGATGATCTCGTGAACGTTGCTGCGCTGAAAGGCATCTTCCATGGCATCACGCATCACGTGGTACGCGTCTTCGTCCAGAAACTCGCGTACCCCTCCGAACAGGTGATGGTCGCCCAGGTGCAGGACCGCAAACGAAAGCGTGTCGCGCCCGAGGGTCGTTTCCGACAGCAGTTCGGCCTTGCCGATCGCCAGCTTTTGTTTTCCGGCTTCGAAGCGCTCGTATTTGAGGGAGCGCGCCTGGTAGCTGTAGACATGCGCTTCCTCGGGGTAATCGCTGAAAAGGGACGAAATGGCGTAATGTGCGCCGACGCGCTTCAGGTCCACAACCGACGGACGAATTTCCTGTTCGTATGCTTCGGCGGCCGTGGCAAATTCGTCGGAGTTGCTGGGGGCCTGCGCCAGGAGGCGGACAAATTCCGGTTCCAGCTCGACCCCTGCCAGTTCTTCGGCGATCTGAATGGCCCGCGCCGCGTAGCAAACGTCCTGCATGGCCTCGATGCCCGTCACTTCGTCGAAAAACCAGCCGCAACTGGTGTACATCAACAGGGCATGAAACTGCATTTCCATCAACTTCATGAGGCGGCTCTTTTCTGCATCGGACAGGCGGTGCCGGGCGTGCCGTTGGATAAAGGCCTCCACGTTGTCGGCCGAGCGGTCCAGAATCACCGAGATGTAGTCGTTGCGGGCTGCCCACGGGTCGTGCACCAGCGCATCCATCTGGCGTTCGTAAATCGGAATCAGTTGGTCGCGCAGCCAGTCAAACGCTTCGCGCAGCGGGCCGCGCCAGGACTGCTTGCCGCCCAGGGGGCCGCCCGTGTGGCAACCGCAGTTGCTGCGCCAGCGCTCCACGCCGTGTGCGCAACTCCACGAACTGTTTTCGACAATCCTGGCCTCCCACTGCGGCGGGAATTTCTCCAGGTATTCGCCGTAAATGGTTAGGGTGGCTTCCTGATTGCGTTGAATGTAGTCCAGACAGAACGACAGGGCCATTTCGCCGAACCGGTGGTGGTGGCCGTAGCTTTCGCCGTCGGTCGCGATGTGCATCAACTCCGACTGATCGTTGGGCGAATAATTGCCCATCAGCCGTTGGGCAAACCGCTCGCCGTTGTTCAGAAGGCCTTCGAAGGCAATGCCCTGCGACACGGGCCCGTCGTAAAAGAACAGGCTGATCGTGCGTCCGGAGGGGAGTTTGCACAGGTAAGGTTGGCGCGGATCGACACGTGCGCCGGTCACTTCCGTCCAGGCACCGCCTTTCAGGGGGCGTACCTGTTCTGCCTGATAGGGCGACAAAATCGTGAACTTGATGCCGTGCTCGGCCAGCACTTCCAGCGTCGGCGTATCGACGGCCGTTTCGGCCAGCCAGATGCCTTCGGGTTTCCGGTGGAACCGGCGCTCGAAATCCTGAATGCCCCAGATCACCTGCGTCTGTTTGTCGCGTTCGTTGGCCAGCGGCATGATCATGTGGTTGTAGACCTGCGCCAACGCAGAGCCGTGACCCGAGAAGCGCTTCTGGCTCTCGCGATCGGCGTCCTGAATGGCCGCGTACACATCGGGCGCCTTTTTCTCCATCCACTCCAGCAACGTAGGGCCGAAGTTGAACGAGATGTGGGCGTAGTTGTTGATGATGTCCAGAATGCGGCCTTCCTCGTCCAGAATGCGGGCGGCCGAGTTGCGCGCGTAGCACTCGGCGGTGATGCGGGCGTTCCAGTCATGAAAGGGGTAAGCCGACTCCTGCATCTCTACCTCATTGAGCCACGGGTTTTCGCGGGGCGGTTGGTAGAAGTGGCCGTGAATACAGACGTATTTATTTTTACCCATGGTGTAAAGTACTATCTGTTCGGTACCGCTGGTAGCGACGGAGCCAAACAGCCCGCCGACAACCAGGGGTATAAAATTAGAAAATCAAGCAAATCGTTACGACGCTACGGTTTCTGTAGCGGTGGTGCTTAGGTCGTTGCTGCGGTTGTGGTTTCGTAAACCAGCACGCCATAGGGAGGCACAATGAACGCATCGGTCTGTTTCAACTGCTCCGGCACCGAGGCACTGCCGCCCCATTGCGCATCGCCCGCGTTGTGCAGAAGCCGCCAGTGGCCAGTGTGAGGCCACAGGGTGGAACGTGTGGTTTGAGTCAGGTTGAACACCGCACACAGCCGATGTTCGCCGTGCGTCCGCGTCATTTCCAGCAGATGCTGGGAGGCGTCGAGTTCAAACTGCATCGCGTCGCGCGTGCCGGTTCCCAGAGCCGGATGCTCTCGCCGCAGGCGGATCAACTCCCGGTGATACTGCCACAACAAGCGTTTTTGAGGATCGTTGGCGTATTCCCAGTTCAGCTTCGAACCCTGGAACGTCTTTTCCGACTGCGGATCGGGCACCTCGTGTCCCTCGCGCTGAAAATACGCAAATTCTCGCTTCCGTCCGGTGCGCACCGCTTCGATGAGGTCCGGGTCGCCGTGGCTGACGAAATACATGAAGGGCGTGTCTTCGCCCCATTCTTCGCCCATGAACAGCATCGGCAGGTAAGGGGAGAGCAATAGCACCGCGGCGGTGAGCTTGAGGGCTTCGAACGACAGGGTCGTCGCTAGCCGGTCGCCCATCATGCGGTTGCCGATCTGGTCGTGATTCTGCGCGAAGTTGACAAACCGCCACGTGGGTAGGTGGCTGGCATCGCTGCCAAAGCGGCGCTTGCGATGGGGCGAGTATTGCCCGTTGTACACAAATGCGCGCTGGAAAGCCGCCAGCAATTGCCCGGAATCTCCAAAGTCTTCGTAGTACCCCATGCGCTCATGGGTCGTCAGTGCGTGCAGGGCGTGGTGAAATTCGTCGATCCACTGGGCGTCGAGCCCAAAGCCGTTGCGCTCGGTCGGGTCCAGGTAGCGCACGTCGTTCAGATCACACTCCCCGATCAGGATGTACTGACGCTCGTTTTGGGCTTCCAGTTCGGCCTTCATCTCCGAAAGTTCGCGCAGTAGGTGCTTGGCGCTGGAATCGCGGATGGCGTGGATGGCGTCAAGGCGCAGCCCGTCCAGATGAAACTCTTCCAGCCACATGCGGGCGTTTTGCAGGAAGAAGCTGCGCACGGGGTCGCAGTGTTTGTCGTCGAAGTTAATGCCCTGCCCCCACGGGGTGTGGTGCTTGTCGGTGAAATACGGTCCAAAGTCGCGCAGGTAGTTGCCTTCGGGCCCCATGTGGTTATAAACCACGTCGAGAATAACGGCCAAGCCTTTGGCGTGGCACGCGTCAACGAGCTGCTTGAGACCGCGCGCGCCTCCGTACGAATGCTGTACGGCAAAGGGATAGACGCCGTCGTACCCCCAGTTTCGCCCGCCCGGAAATTGGGCGACGGGCATGATTTCGAGGACATTGACTCCCAGCTCCAGCAGATGGTCCAGTTTCTGGATAACACCGGCAAACGTGCCTTCCGGGCTAAACGTGCCGACGTGGAGTTCGTACAGAATCCAGTCTTTTTGCGGAGGCGCCTGCCAGTGCTGGTCGTTCCAGGCAAAGCCGGGACCCACCACCGCGGAGTCGCCGTGTACGCCCTCCGGCTGGTGACGCGAGGCCGGGTCTGGCCGCCGCAGTTCGCTGTCGAGTAGGAACGCGTACCGCGTGCCTTCCTTGATGTTAGGCAACGTCACGCTCCAGTAGCCCCAGGCATCGGGGTGCATCGGAACGCTTTGCACACGCGGAGAAGAAAGTTCGAGAGAAACGGTTTCGGCCAAAGGGGCCCAGACAGTAAATTCACAGGCATCGGCCTGCAGAAACGCCCCCACGGGGCGGTACATAGGTATGGATGATGGCATAAGCAAAAGCCCTCAACGGGCAGTTCAGGAAGAAAATACGCAGGAGCAGGGCAAAGGGTTGGTCTGATCGCCTAAACGAGCCGGGCAATCGGAGAATCGGCCAGCATACCCTGCAAAAGCTCGCGGCCCAGGTGCGGATTCAACGAGCCGTGGCGCAACAATGCCGCAAACTGCACACGACAGGCGTGTGGCCGGTCAGAGGCCGACAGGCGTGGGGTGCGGTGGTAACTACCGTGAAAATCAGACGCTTCGTTGGTTTGTGGATACAGCAGCACCGCGCAGTCGGCTCCGTAGTAGTGCGTGTACACATACATCTGTTTCAGGTCGTCGTCGTCGGGCTGGCCCCGACGGGACGTTTTCCATTTGGTATCGAGCACCCACCGCTGGTCGCCCGCTTCGATTAGAATATCGGGACGGATCGAACGGGTTTCCCAGAAAAGGCGGCTGCATTGCCGCGTGATGCGCAAAGCTTCGGTTTCGTGGGCCTTCAATTGCCGGTAGACGTACTCCTCAAACAGGCGATTCATGTCGAAGAGCAGCGCATGCACGTGGTCGGGTCCACCCTGGCCATCGACGCGGGTGTGCGTCAGAATCAGGCGTGCCAGCACCAAGGCCTGCCGGTATGTATCGTTCCAGGCGGTTTTGATCAACTGTTCTGCCCGCGCCGTTGCATCAGGCAGGGGAGTGGTGATCGGCCACTCTTGACGCAGCCGTCGCCGTTGTACCTGTAGCGAGGCGGCCAGTGGCCAGCTCGCCAGCGCTTCCAGGGCCTGATACAGCAACTGGTGGACCGGATGATCGATGGCGTAACGGGTGTGGCGTGTGTAGCACCGTTCCTGGTGCAGGTAGTTTTGCCGAAGTTGCTGTCGCATCACCACCTTGCCCCGCCAGAAGGGTAAGTTTCCTTCTTCGGCCTGATAATGCCGGCGTAACCCTTGCGCCCACAACTGTTCCAGTATCGAAAGGTAATGCTGAGCGTATTGCTCCGGCAACGTCCCCGGCGTCGGTGCCTGCAAAGCCTCGGCCTGTTTAACGGGTAGCAGACGACAGGCCCGCAGCAAGTCGGGCAGGGCTTTGCGCCACAGTTCAGCGTGACCCTGGCGGCCGGTTTTAGGCAGAATTTCCAGTTGGAGGTCGCCGACCTGCACCGAGCCTACCCACGAATTCAGGCGTACCCCCTGGTAGACTGGCGTCAGAAAACGATGGCCCGAGCGTTCGGCATACCGGAGTAACGCCTGCACGTGTTTGGCCGTCACCGTCGGGCCGACCGACAAGGTATCGTGCTCAAAAACGGTGAGGCGTTGCATCGGAGTCAGGAAAGAAGAAAAAAGAACGAAGGTACGAAATCGTGCGGCCTAATTGCCGAGCAGCCACCCGAAAAAGCCACCCGCTTTTGGCGCGGCCTGGGGGGTAACGGTCTCCGGCTCCGGAAGTTCCTGCACGGGTTGCTGGGGCATGGCGGGATATTGGTCACGCTTGGAGCCTTCCAAAAGGTAGGTCTGTTTTTCGATGATGCGCAGGTGGCTCTCTTCCCGAAACTCGGCGGCTTCGCGGCGCTCACGTTCGATGTCTCGTTCGCGGCGAAGCATCTCATTTTCTTTCTTCAGCATCAGGTACTCCATGTAATCCACGGAATGCTCCGGCTGTTCAACCTTGTTCACCTGAACGGTTTTGGGCGTGTCTACCGCTTTCAGGTCGGGATAGTGCCTTAACAGTTCGGACGTGTCGAAAAGCTTGTTCCCCCGTTCGTCCACATCAAACGAAATGCGCTTCTTATCAATGTCTTTGTAAAAGGTTGTACGGGAAATTCCGGCAGCCTTTGCTGCCTGCGTTACGTTCAGTTTGGCCATTGTTCAACCTTGTTCATAGGGTGTTCAATCGTAGGGTTTATGTGTGGAACTCTGATGGACAGAGGCCGGTGTGCGCTCAAAATCACGGGTATGGTGGAAAGGCTATTTCTTCCCGTTAAAGAGAAGTTTCTGCCTTTTTGGAAAGCCGTTGGAGGCTAAACTACTGATAAATAACAAAATCTGCCTCGAAAATACGATTTCCGCGCTGAACACGCACAAGCGCAACGCGTCTGTACAAGCGACAAGGGGGTGTTCAAGTCTGTTCAGGAAGGTGTGATGCTTGGCGTATATCTTGTGTAAAATCTGCCATTTTGGCGTCTATTAGCGTATTTTGTAATGATGTTGGTGTGTCAACGGCGGTAGATGCTGATCACGGCTTCCTGAAATGCTTCGCGCGACATGGCATCGGGCGATTTCAGGCGAAAGGGAGGCTGTTCGTCCCACGCGTACGGAGCAGTAAAGCGAGATTCAGCGAAAAAGTCGTCGGTGCTTTCAGAAGAGGCATCGCCTTCCGAAAAGTGGCGTCCCAGGACCAGCTCCAGTTGGTTGGGCGTTGCGAAAAAATACTCCTGCAACAGTGGCAACAGGCGGTCGCGGAAAAGCTGGCGTAAGGCTTCCCACGGATCGGGCGCAAACGCCAGTTCCATAAAATAAGCATGGCCCAGACAATGGTTCCGGTCCAGTAGGCGCTCGATGCGCCGGTTTAGGGTGAAAAGCAATGCTTTCAGGTCGACTTGGGGCGTTGTCAACGTGGTTTTCTTCGGGCCATACCGCGCTAAGGGTTCGGCGACTTGCGGCGGGGTGGTCTTGTTCTGGAGAAAGTCCTGCAAAGGAGCTAGTGCAAGGCCCTGCCGTGCCCGTTCAGCCAGAAGCCGTTCGGCAGCAAGTAGAGCGGGCTGCGGCGGCATTTCGACAAAGTGGAACCGCCGTCGCAGCGCCGTATCCAAGGCTTCGATGCTGCGGTCGGCTGTATTCATGGTACCGATCAGGTAGAGGTTGGGCGGCACGGTAAAGCGGTCTTTGGAATAGGGCAGCTCGACGCTCAGGGCTTCGGCGTTGCCACCGCGTTTGTCCGGCTCGATCAGGGTAATCAGTTCACCAAAAATACCCGCTACGTTGCCCCGGTTGATCTCGTCGATGATCAGCACGTAGCGGTCGGCCCACCGCCGGTCGAGTTCGGTCAGGGAAGCGTAGTCAAAATCGGCAATGGTGCGGCGCTTGGTGTCGTAGTCCGGATCACTCAGCAATTCTTCTTCGTAAAGCGCTTCTTTCTCCAACACGTACGAATCGAACGGTTGCTCGAACTCTTTCAGTGCACGAAACACCGCCCAGTAGACCGACGTGTTGCAACCGCCGATGGTCTCCAAAATATCGGTCGTGATGTTCTGAATTTCGTCTGGGTGCGCAAAACGCTCGTAAAGGCGGCGCAAGCGCCCTTTGGACACCACGTAGGTCCGGTTGCCTCGGGTGTGGCGCACCGACAGGTTGTTGTTGCCGGTGATGCCGGTCAGCATCACTTCCGAACCCGAACGCGTCGTGAAAATCGGTGGGGTCACGTGACTTTGCATCCGCTGTTTCAGGTCCACCATAAAGTCGAAGTAGAGCGCGTTGAAGTCGCGGTTGGTGCGTCGCTCGCGCGTCGTAATGGTCCGGGCGGGGCGGTGCTGCGCCACGTACAGCGCGTAAGTGGCCTCGGTGCAGAGCTGTTTGAAAATGCCGTCTTCGACTTCGTACGTAAGACCGCCCTGTTCGCTGCGACGGGGCCGCAGGCCTTCTACAAAATCTTCGTACCCAAACGATTGGTGGAACGTGACGAACGCGATCTGACCGGTTTCTTTGTAGCGCTCGAACTGCCGCCGCAGCCGTTCCCGCGCCTCAGGCGGGTACTGTTCCCGAAAACTTTGTTCCGAGAGCCCTTCTACCACGGCTACCGCACGGTCGATGGTGTGGTAGGTTTTGCCGGTGCCGGGCGGCCCGAAAAAAATCTGGTTGAGCGGATGAGAAGAGGCCATAGGGGAAAATTGAACAGAGGCCTCCCTTTGCGAAAAAGAAGGCCTCTGCGGAAAATGAGGTCGTATTAGTAACGGGGCACCGAGGGGTCGATCTCGGCCGACCAGGCCAGCGTGCCGCCTTTCAGATTATACAGGTTGTCGAACCCGTGTTCGCGTTCCAGTTTTTCGATGATCTTGCCGCTGCGGCCTCCACTGCGGCAGTGGACCACCACTTTTTTGTCGCGGGCAATTTTATCAACGTGCTGGTCGATTTGCCCCATGGGCATAGGCTCTCCGCCGATGTCGGCGATTTCGCGCTCGTAAGGTTCCCGGACGTCGATCAGTTGAAAATCTTCGCCCGATTCCTTCATCTTCTGGAGTTCCTGGACAGTCACTTCTTTCATAGGAGAGGGAGGTTGGGTGGATGCACAAAATGTTTGATAGTCCTGCAACTTAGTAATTTCCGGACGGTTTTTGCGTGCCTTGTAGCGAATGGTGCGTACCTGGCCGGTCAGGGCATCGAACGTCCAAAGCTGTCCGGCCAGCGGTTCGCCCAGCCCACACAGGACCTTGATGGCCTCGTTGGCCTGCATGCTGCCGATCACGCCCGGCAATACGCCCAGCACACCGCCCTCGGCACAGTTGGGCGCCAGTTCGGGCGGTGGCGGTTCGGGAAACAGATCGCGGTAATCGGGCGAAACTTGCCCGTCGTGTAGCGTCAGGTTGAACACCGACATCTGTCCTTCGAAACGATAAATCGATCCGAAAATCCAGGGTTTGCCTGCCAGCCGACACGCGTCGTTCAATAGGTAGCGCGTCTCAAAGTTGTCCGTCCCGTCTACCACCAGATCATAGTCCTGCAGCACGTCCAGCGCATTTTCGGGCGACAGTTGTAATGCGTGCACACGGCAGTTGACGTGCGGGTTTAACGCCTTTAGACGCTGCGCAGCGCGCAAAGCTTTGGGTTGTCCCACTTCCTGTTCACTGTACAAAACCTGCCGCTGGAGGTTACTTACATCGATGCGATCGAAGTCGACCAGCCCCAGTGTCCCGACACCCGCCGCTGCGAGGTACAGCGCCACCGGACTACCCAAGCCACCCATCCCCACGATCAGCACCCGGGCGTCGTGCAGGCGTTGCTGGCCCTCCACGCCGAAGCCGGGCAGCCGGAGTTGCCGACCGTAACGAATCAGTTCTTCGGACGAGAGGGTAAGTGAGTCTTCCATGAGGCAAAAGTAACGTAGACGAAAAGAAATAAATTTTGAAATAAGGCCGAAAAAAGGGTCAGCAAGCCATAAAATGGGCGTCGTGATGCGAAAATCTATACAACACTACAACCTAACGGCGGGGCTCCCGTATACACCAACAAGATTGCGAATTAAAATATTCTAAGATATGGCTAATCATAATGAAGCTGCCATTCGCACGTTGAATGGCCTTATAAAGATAAATGAAGACGGAAAAGCGGGGTACAAAAATGCCGCTGAACACATTGACGATCAGGAACTGAAAACGATCTTGCTTCGTCTGTCACAGCAGCGTTCCCTGTTTGAAGAAGAGTTGAAAGACGACATCCGGCAGTTGGGTGGCGAATATGACATCAAAGCCTCCGGTACATTGCTGGGCGATGCCCACCGGGCCTGGTTCGACATCAAGTCGAAATTTGTCAAAAACGACACAGATGCCATTTTGGATGAGTGCAAACGCGGTGACCGCTCCGCTTTGGAAGCGTACAGCAAAGCCCTCGACAACAAATTGCCGGACGTAGTCCGCGAGCGCCTAGCCAATCAGGTAAAACTGGTGGAAGGCACGTTGCGCCAACTGGACGAATTTAAGCACAGCGTCCACTAGGACGTACTAACGCTTTAACAATATAGTAGCAGTAAACAGGCTCTATCCGTATGGGTGGAGCTTGTTTCGTGTTAGAGGGTGTATCTTGCAGTTGTATGCTGGTCAAACCCAAATCTAAATCGCTTGTTGCCATCGTCATGTTTCTGGTGCTGGGCTACGCTGTGCTGGGCACCATGCTGGTCAGTTTTACCCGCGCCCCCCGCGGATGGCTGATGGTGGCGATTCCGCTGACAATCATCCTGATGGTGGGCATTACGCTCAAGATGCTCTGGGATTACAAGGTCATCCGGCTTACTGAAGGCAAGTTCTACTTCCGTCAGCCCCTGTTGTTTCGCCAACGTACGTTCGACCTGCGCCAACTGGACGACTTGCAAGAAACTTCGATCAAAACCTGGAACGGTACCTTTCGCCAACTGGAAATCCACTTTGGGCCCGACCGCATTACCATCAACCAACAGGAGCACGAAGGGTACGACGCCCTCCATCGTGCGTTGAAGAAGCACCACACGCCTTCGCGCAAACGCGCCAAACGCCGTTGAACGGGAAGGGGAATGCTGCGCACCCTGTAGCTCATCGGCATGTCCCTGATGCGAAAGCCTGAAGGTGGAACGGGCGGATAATTTTTTGTGCTTTCGTGCGGATGGGGTAAGCTTGCTGAAGCGTTTAGCCCTCTGCTTATGATTCTGATTGCCGATAGCGGTGCGACCAAAACCGACTGGCGACTTCTGCACCAAGATGGTACGGTCGAACAGGCCAAAACCATCGGATTTAATCCTTATTTCATTTCGGCCGACGAAATGGTGCGCCACATGCGCGAGCACCTGATGCCGCACCTGTCGGGGCCACCACAAACGGTGTTTTACTACGGTTCCGGCTGTGCCGCTCCGGAGAAAAATGCGCAGGTAAAAGGAGCGATCGCGACCCTGATGCCCGACGCCGAAATTCACGTGCAAAACGACGTGGTGGCGGCCGCACGGGCGCTTTGCGGACACGAACCGGGCATTGCTTGCATTCTGGGGACGGGGGCCAATTCGTGCTACTACGACGGAAAGGACGTTGGGGCCCAACTACCGAACCTGGGCTTTTGGCTGGGCGACGAAGGCAGCGGTGGCTATCTGGGCAAACGCCTGCTCACCGACTTCATGCAGCTCGAACTGCCCGCCGATCTTCACGAAAAGTTTCTCAAACGTTTTCCCGGTACCAACCGCGATGCGCTGTTGCAGCGGCTCTATTCCGAGCCCATGCCGAGTAGCCACGCCGCGTCGTTCGCCAAGTTCCTGTTCGATAACCTCAGCCATCCGTACGTGTACCAACTGGTCTACGATGCGTTCGGCCTCTTTTTTCAGAAGTACGTGGAGAAATACGACCGGGCCAAAGAGGTGCCGGTCCACTTTGTTGGTTCCATTGCGTTCTACTACGCCAATGTGCTACGGCAGGTCGCCAACGACCGGGGCCTGACCCTCCGCAACATCCTCGAAACTCCCATCGCCGGGCTAACCCTCTATCACCAGGGCGAGATCTGATTCGCGAAGTGGCCAACGGGGATTTTCTTTCTTTACTGAACGCCTGCTTGGATACGGCAGAAAAGCTTCTGCGGAAGCAGGGAGAGTTTTATCCCATCGGGTTTACTGTTGAGCCAAACGGAGAGATAGGTTCAATTAGCTACTATGAAGGGGATGATTTTCCGAAAAGCGAAACGCTGCTTCGGCACTTGCGGGAAATCACAGAAGCGAAATGCCAGCAAGGTAAGAGCCGGGCTTATGCCCTCGCCTACGACGTTCTTGTCAGAAGGGAGGCGGCTACGGAAAAAATCGATGCCATCGCCATCGAATGCAGGAGTAAAGAGCGGCGAATAACGTATTACTATCCTTATCGAATTGCGGCAGATTCGCTCGAATTTCAAGAACCATGGGGTATCGAAGAGGAATGAGTATTTCATCAAAAACGGCATGAGCAATCATCTGTAGGAGATATACCCCGCGCTTATTTCCTGGTAGACCAGCCTTTTCGATCTTGCAGAGCTTTTTTGTGTTCAAATGCACTACGACTTGTGTCTTGTCGTACGATTTAGCCTCTCTTTTTAACAGGGCATCGCCTCATGAGGCAAGCTTGTAGGTATCAAAATACGCTTTCCTGAGTCCGTCTGTACGCCACCACTTGCTGTTGATTCATGCCGAACAACACTAGATCGTCCCAAACCGTGATGCTGCGCACGTCGCCGGTGAGGTGGAAGCCGGAACGCTGCTGCGGCACATAGGTGAAGTGGCCTTTGCCATCGCTTTCCAGGAGGATTCCGTGGTTGGCGCCCGCATTGCCGAGGCGGAGGCGGGCGTGGTGTACGTTGCCGCCCAGCCACAGATCCAGGTGCCCGTCGCCGTTGTAGTCAAAGGTGGCGATGGTGTGGACCGGAGCGTACTGCGCTTCTTCCGGTAATGACCCTAACTCAAAAATACCGTTGGCGTTCTGGGAGAAGTACGCCGTTTCCAGGACGTTGGCCTCGGCGTGTTGCGCGCCGGCAAGTTCTTCTTCGGTAAAGATATCCTGGAGGGTGGCGTCGGCGTAGCTTTTGTAATTCGGAAAGCGGGACCGCAGCCGGACTACCTGATCGAGCATTTCGTCGCGACTGACGTACGGATAGCTTTTTCCCTGGATGTAAAAGGTCAGGATCGGATCGACAGAGCCGTTGTCGTCGAAGTCCTTATAGTAGAGTTCGGCCGGTTCGGCGTCGCTCGCACGCACCTGCGTGTTTAGTCCCTGGTTGCCCACCACCAGTTCTGCTTTTCCGTCGCCGTTCAGGTCCTGGACACATAGTGTGTTCCACCAACCTTGGTACGCTTGGGCAAAGTAGCGGGAGGTCTGGTCCGAGAAGGTACCATCTTTTTGTTCCCACACCGAAATGGGCAGCCATTCGCCCACGACGATGAGTTCCGGTTGTTGGTCGCCGTTGAGGTCGTGCCAGGCGGCGTCGGTCACCAGTCCCAGGTTTTGTAGGGCAGGGGCCAGCGTGGCCGTCTGATCCGTGAAGTGGCCCTGTCCATCGTTGATCAGCAAATAACTTTCCGGTGCTTCCGGGTACCGGCCGGGAATGCAGCGCCCCCCCACGAACAAATCCAGGTGTCCATCCCTGTTAACATCGGTCGCACAGACGGTACCGGTGCTGGTCAGCATCTTCGGCAGTCCGGCGCTTTTTGTGAAGTTACCTTTTCCGTCGTTCAGGTAAAGGCGGTCTTGCAACAGCGGATCGTCGGGTTGGTAACGGTCGTAGCCACCGCTGCTGACGTACAGGTCGATCGCCCCGTCATTGTTGGCATCGAAAAAGAGCGCGTCGGCATCGTCGCTGCCCTGATCGGTCGCAAAAGCCGCCACGGCTTTAGGGGTAAAACGACTGTCGGCTTGTTGCAGGTACAGCGCGCCGGATTGCCCATTCCCCCCGCCGATGAACAAATCGTCCCGACCGTCGCCGTTGACGTCGCCTTTCGCCATGCAGGGCCCCACGTACGAGAGCGGGTTGATGAGGAGCGACTGCCGTTTGAAATCGTTGACGGCGGCATCCGCGTGCGTAAACGCTACCGGCGACTTCACTTCCCGGTACAGCGGTCGGGGAGCGAGCGCGGGGCGGTAGTTGCCGGAAGCATCGTTTTCGTCTACCGTCAGGATCTGATCGGCCGCGACCTTCCGGAGGAGTTGCTGTTTCCCCGTCGGCCAGACGATGCGCAGGGAGTCCAGGGTGGTGGCGTCGCCCAACCCGAAGTGTAGGATCGGCGAGACGCTGGACTGAAAACCACGCGTCGGCATTTGTTCCAAATATTGCGTGTTCGCCCCTGTGTAGGCCATCACCTTCGCGCCGATGCCCTGTGTGTTGCGTCCGGCCCCTTTCAGTTGTACCTTCAGAAAGTGACGCGGCTGTTGCCGGTCGGTGTCGTTGCGGTAAATGAACGCGGGCAGGTTGATGTTGTTGATCACGAGGTCCAGGTCGCCGTCGCCGTCGAGGTCGGCATAGGCCGCGCCGTTGCTGTTGGAAGGCTGGTTAAGTCCCCATGGGGCGCCCACCGACGTGAATTTCAGCCCGCCCTCGTTACGGAACAGGTAGTTGGTGACGTTGGAAGCAGGCATCTGCTGAACCAGCTCCACGACATCCTCGCGCAGGATGCGCCCGCCTTTTTTCTGCACAAAGCTATCCATAAACTTCACGAAGTCCATGTTCGTGTAGTCGTGCAGGTAGCCGTTGGTGACGTACAGGTCTTTCCAGCCGTCGTTGTCGAAATCGGCGAATAGGGGCGCCCAACTCCAGTCGGTGTTGGATAGGCCGGCGATCTGCCCAATCTCCGTGAAGGTCGGGCGGCCGCTGGTGCCGTTGCCTTCGTTGAGTTGCAGCATGTTCCGCATGTACTGGTAATGAAAGCCCACGCGCACGTTCAACTCAAACTTTTCATAATTGTCGGGCGCAAACAAGAGCTTCTGACGGCGGTTGTCTTCCGGCAGCATGTCGAGCGTGTAGATGTCGGGGCGGGCGTCGTTATTAACGTCCACCACTTCGTTGCCCATCGAAAACTGCGAGGTGTAGTCCACGCTTTCCTGCAGGCGATCGGTAAAGGTGCCGTCGCCGTTGTTCAGGTAGAGGTAGTCGGGCACGGCGTAGTCGTTCGAAAGGTACAGGTCCGGCCAGCCGTCCTGATTCAGGTCGGCCACCGCTGCCCCCAGGCCGTACGACAGCGACGAGCTGCGCAGCCCCGCGCGTTCGGTAACGTCTTGGAAGCGTGCTACGCCCGTTTGGGTGTCGGGACCTTCGTTGCGAAACAGGCGGGAACCGCTTTGTGTGTCGACCTGGCGGAGCAGTTCGGCTGTGGAGCGCTCGTTCAGGATGGGCAGCGGGTGCGGGTGGTGATTCAGAAGAAACAGGTCCAGGTCGCCGTCGCGGTCGTAGTCGAAAAAGAGCGCCTGCGTGCTGGTAGCCGGGCTGTCCAGGCCGTAGGCCGCGGCCTGTTCGGTGAAATGCGGTACGCCACTGCTGTCCGGTCCTTGGTTGATGTAGAGTTCGTTGCGTCGCCGTTCGGGCCGCAAATTGCCCGAGTAACAGACGTAAATGTCCAGCCAGCCGTCGCCGTTCACGTCGGCCAGCGTGGTACCCGTTTTCCAGGGGCCGTTGCGCGTGGCGACCCCGGCCGCCGCGGTCACGTCCTCGAACTTGAAATTCCCCTGATTCAGGTACAGCCGGTTTTCCGTCATGTTGGCCGAAAAATAAAGATCGTCGCGCCCGTCGCCGTTCAGGTCACCGACGGCCACACCCCCGCCGTTGTAGAAGTACTCGTACATCATCACGTTGGTGTTGGGGCCTTCTGTAAGCGGGTTGTTGAACTGCACGCCCGTCTCCGACGCTGGGAGCAGCGTAAACCGGGGCGGCGGGGCCGACTCGGCAGGCGCAGGGCGATCCGACGTATGAGATTCTTGAGGCGTTTCCGACTGGCAGGCGGCAAAGAGGCTGACGAGCGCCAGCGCACGAAAGGAACTAGAATAAAGCTTCAACAATGTAGGGAGTTGTTTAGCAGCGTACCAAAACTAAAAAATCTATGCCGGAAGCTTACGCTCCCGACATAGATTCTGTCCAAAATCAACGGTCTGTAAGTTAATAGCCCGGGTTCTGCACCAATTCGGTGTTCCGGTTCATTTCGTCCCGGTGGATGGGCAAGTAGTACATTTTATCGTCCCACTGGCGGTTCTCGATCCCCGGATCGATGTCTTGTGGCGTGTACTCGTAGTTGTACTGCGCGGGGTCATAGCGGTACAACGTCACTTCGGCACTCGGTTTCAGCGTACCGATGATCTCGATGCGTTCGGCCTGCTGCCCCAGCGTTTCCGGTGCAATCATCCAGCGGCGGGCGTCGTGGTAACGCTGTTCTTCATAGGCCATCTCGATGCGCCGTTCGTTGCGGTAGCGGTCGCGCAGCGCCTGCCCCGAGGCAGTTACGGCGGGCATCCCGGCGCGGAACCGGATTTTGTTGAGCCAGGCCAGCGCCTCAGCCTCATCGCCCAGTTCCAGGCTGGCTTCGATGTAGTTGAACACCATTTCCGTGTAGCGCAAAAAGGGCCACGGAATTTGCTGCCACGTGTTCTGGTCGACGATCGACGGGTTGGGATCAATAAATTTCCGCATGTAGTAGCCCGTCCGGGTGCCGTTCCAGTCTTCCACCGAACTCTGGCGCGTGTCCAGCCCGAAATGGGGGACTTTTTCGCCTTCGGCATTGATCACCTCGTATTGCCCGGTCTGAATCTCGTTGAACGGATCTTTGCCGGCGACATCGGCAGTACGGGGCTTCCAGGGCGCGCCGTCGTACAGCACGGTGGCGTAGAACCGCGGATCGCGGTCACTGTACGGATCGCTGGCCTGCGCCGGGTTGTTCCAGTCGAACGAAGTGCCGTCCATCATCTCGTAATCGTCCACCAGGTTCTGGATCGGCGTGTTGCCCGCCCAGTTGTGGTAGCCGTTCGGGCCGTTGAACAGCCCTATCCGGCCGCCGTTTTCCTGCTTGGCGTTGATGAAGTAGCGCCCAAACAACAGCTCCCGGTCGCCGCCGTTGCGCGACATGGCCATGTTCACGTAGTTCGCGGTGCCTTCTTCGGCCGTGGCGGGTGCGCTCAGGTCGAGCATGTACCCGAACTCAGTCATGTCCACTACGGCCTTGGCGGCATCGCGGGCCTGCTGCCAGCGCGCCGTGCGGTCACCGCTCAGGTAGCCCAGGTATTCGGGCTTGCTGTACGACGCAATGGCCGCTGAGTTTGCACTGGCGGTCGGGATGTCGTGCAGGTCGCTGGCGGCGTACAACAGAATGCGCGCCTTGAGGGCCATCGCGGCGGTAGCGTTGGCACGACCGCTGGCGATGTCGCCCTTGACGGGTAACAGTTGCGCCGCCATGTCGCAATCGCTGATGATGAAGTCGACACACTCTTCGAATGTGTTGCGCGGGGCCATGTAGTCGGGCTCGTTCAGTTCGTAGGGACGGTCGATCAGCGGCACTCCGCCAAAATAGCGCACGAGCTGGTGGTAATAATACGCACGCATGAAGTACGCCTCGCCTCTCAGGCGCTGCGCCATGTCCGGATTGTCGAACCCGGGTGACTCCAGGTTGGTCAGCGCCAGGTTGGCCGCCCGGATGCGCGCGTACATGTTGGGCCAGTCGAGGGTGTTGTTGATCCAGCCCCGGTCGGCCGGGTTCGACCGCGCCTCCGTAATGGTGTTGATGCCCCGGCCGGGGTGCGTGAAAATGGCTTCGTCGGTCAACGAGGCTAGCATTTGTTCGTCGAAGCCGCCGTTGCCCAACCCGGTGTACAGGTCGGTCACAAACGCTTCGGCCAGACCGGCATCGGTCCAAACCAGGTCGGCGGATACTTCCGTCAGGGGCTGGGTGTTCACGAAGTCGTCGTTGCATCCAGTCGTCACAAAAACGGCCATGACGATCCCCAGCGGGATAAACTTGGTATTTTTCATGGGAATAAGCTCAGGGGGTGGTTAGAAAGTGACGGTAAGGCCGGTGTTGATGATGCGCGATTGCGGATAATACTGCCCCGTGGGGTTGGCATTTTCCGGATCGTAGACCTTCAACTTGCTGACCGTAGCCAGGTTCAGGCCGTTCACGTACACCCGCAGGTTGCCGATGCCGATTTTGTCGACAATGGGCGAGGGCAGGGTGTAGCCCAGTTCCAGGTTTTTCAGGCGGATGTAGTCGGTGCTGCGCAGCCAGTATGTGTTGTTGAACGAGAAATACTGGTTGCCCCGGTCGGCGATGCGCGGATGCTCGTCGCTGGGGTTGTCGACCGTCCAGCGGTTCTCGTACATGTCGAGCAGATAGTTGCCGATGCTGCCCATTTCGGCCGGACTGATGTAAACCTGTGCACCGGCCGCGCCCTGGAAGAGGATCGACAGGTCGAAGTTTTTGAACTGCGCCCCGATGTTCACGCCTCCCTGGAAGGTCGGGATGTTCGTCTTGTCGTTGCGTACCTGATCGTCCGGCGTGATCTTTCCGTCGTTGTTGTAGTCCACGTACTTCATGTCGCCGGGGCGGAGCGTTTGCGTGATGGCGCTGTAGTCGATGGTGTTGGCATCGATCGCCGACTGATCTTTAAACACGCCGTCGTAGATGTACGCCTGGTAGGTATACATGGGCTTGCCGGTAGTCCGTTGCCAGGCGGGCGCGCCGGGAGCTTCGTCCCAGAACAACACTTTGTTTTTTGAGTAGCCGCCGTTTACGCTCACGTTGTAGCTCAACTCGCCGACCTGCCCGTTGTGGCCGAGCAAAAACTCGAACCCACGGTTGGCCACTTTCCCGATGTTTTGCGGCGGCAGGCTCATCCCGGTCGATTGAGGAATCGATCCGAACTTGGGCCACAGGATGTTGGTGCGCTTGTTGTAAAAAACGTCCAGTTCGAAGAAGAAGCGGCCCTGCATCAACTGCCCTTCCAGCCCGATGTCGGCGTTGTTGGCAATTTCCCAGGTGATGGAGGGGTTAGGAACGCGCGTTTCGTAGAGCGTCAGCACTTCCTGCCCGCCGATGATGTAGCTGCGGAAGGCGTTGGTCGACAGATACTGATACTCTTGCAGCGGCTCGTCGCTGTCGATTACGCCGTTGCGGTTGGCGTCGTAGTAAACCTGGTCGTTCCCCATCTGCCCCCACGAACCGCGTAGCTTCAGGTAGTTGACCCACGGAACACTCTCTTTCCAGAAGCTTTCCTCGGAAATTTGCCAGCCTGCCAGAAAGCCGGGGAAGAACCCGTAGCGGGTCGCTTCAGGAAACATGTAAGAGCCGTCGTAACGCCACAGAAACTCCGCCAGGTACTTTTCTTTGTAGTTGTACGCCACCCGACCGAAGTAATTCAGGCGGGCGCGCTCCCAGGCACCGCCGCCGTTGTTCCGTTCGGCATTGCCCCCCGCCGCCATCTGGTCGACCACCGGCGAGATGAAGTAGCGCCGGTAGGCACTGAACCCGTCGTTCTGAATCGTTTCCCGGTTGGTACCGGCCAGCACCGTGAGGGCGTGGCCGCCGAACGTACGCTCGTAGGTGAAAATCCCGCCGAGCAGAATGTTGAGCTGATCTTCGTCGCTTTGGTTGAGGCGGGGCTCCGCGGGGCCGCGTTTGCCGGGCACCAGCTTGGGCGTGACGCCATCGTCCTCATACGAAACTTTGTCCCAGGTGTAGAGGTACCACGGAATCTCCCAGCGTTTGGTCCGCCGGATGTACTTGTCGACGGCGGCCGTACCCGTAAATTTCAGCCCCTTCACCCAGGGAATCGTGACGTCGACCGAGCCGTTCGTTTGCACATAATAGCGCGTGTCGCGGTCGTAACCGGTCTGGTTAGTGGTGATCACCACCGGGTTCTGTCCATTTTCGATGTCCGGCCCTGGCAGGCCGTTTGGCCAGTAGGCGGGTTGGGTCGGAATGCCCCGCATCTGCATGCGGAAAATGGCCCCGGCCCCTACGGTCGGGAAGAAGCGGTTTTCCTGACGCCCCAATACCCCGATGGTCGTTTTGATGTACTTGTTCACGTTGGCGTCGAGGTTCACGCGGAAGTCGTACTGCTTGTAACCGGTGGCGGCATCGCGGTAAAACGCATCCTGGTTCTGGTAACTCAGCGACGCCAGGTATTTGAAAGCTTCGGTACCGCCGGTCAGTTGCAGGTTGTGGCGCGATTGGGGCGACCAGGGCTTCAGCGTGGCGTCGTACCAGTCGGTATTGGGGTGGCCCCAGGGATCGGAACCGTCTGCAAACTTCTGGAAATCGTCCGGGCTGTAGGGCGCTTTGATTTCCGAGCCGTTGGGCCGTACGTACGTACCGGTCTGCCGGAATGCGTTCTGCGCAGCCGACCATTCGTCGGCCGGTAGGTTGTAAATTTCCAGTTCGTTGCGCATCTCGGCAAACTGCGTTGCGTCGGCCAGTTGAGGAATCACCGTGGGTTGTGCCCAGCCCTGGTTGTACGAATACGACAGTTCCGGTTTACCACTCTGGCCCCGTTTGGTCGTGATCAGAATCACCCCGTTGGCCGCCCGTGCGCCGTAGATGGCAGCAGAAGCATCTTTCAGTACCGAAATGTTTTCGATGTCGGCCGGGTTGATGCGTTCAATGCCCCCCTGGCGGGCAGGAATGCCGTCGATCACGATCAGCGCGTCGTTATTGCCCAGCGTGTTCGAGCCGCGGATGCGGATGCCGGAGCCGTCGTAGCCCGGTTCGCCGCTGCGGTTCACCGCCACGACTCCCGGCATGCGACCAGCCAGCGAGTTCGAGAGGTTGACCGCTGGCGATTTGACCAGGTCTTTGCCCTTCACGGTGACGACCGAGCCGGTCACCGTCTCTTTTTTCTGGGTGCCGTAGCCGACCACCACCACTTCGGAGAGGGACTGAACGTCTTCCAGAAGAATGACGTCGATCGTGGAGCGACCGTTTACGGGTTCTTCGTGCGTGTTGTACCCGATGAAGGAAAATACCAGCGTCGCGTCGCCACTGGGAACGCTCAGCGAATAATTGCCTTCGGTGTCGGTAATGGTGCCCGCGTTGGTGCCTTTGACCAGCACGTTCACACCGGGCAAGGTACCGCCCCCTTCGTCGGAGACTTTTCCGGAAATGGTGGTCTGGGCAAAGGAAGAGAAAGAATACAGAAGAGCAAGATGAAGTATAAAGACATACCTCATCTGCCGGAGTAGATGTGTTTGCATGGTGGATGGGAAAATAGGTTGGAGTAAATCGGGTGCTAGCTGAATAGGAGCATGGCTAGAAAGGAGGAGTGTTGTTCGATAGGCAGGTAGGGTTGATGGAACGGTTGATGAGTTGGAAATGGAGCATAAGTCGTTGGTACTGGAAGACTTACAGCGGGTAATATCTGTAATTTCCGGAAAATTGCAATGCCGGAAAGAAAGTTTGTACAGACAAAGTGGCGTTCAGAAGAGAAGATTGGGGATTTCGTAGAGAAATCTACCGGAAGTGATCGAGAGGGGTGTGGTTGAGTTAGCCCATCGCACCCCAAAGGAAGCACACGGTGTCGCGTCGGTTTTTTCCTAGCGAATGGTCTGCCCAGGGGCGTACTTGCGAACGTTTTAAGCAAGCAACTCTTATGAAAACTTTCTTTGGCGGGGTGGCCGTTGCCTTGTTTCTGGCAGGCCCCCTACAGGCGCAAATCGTTTCCGACTCCGAACCCCTCACCGTTCCGGTAGAAGGCTACGTGGTGACCCATACGCTCGACACGCTGCGCGGCAAAGTGAACGTCTCGGGGCAGGCCGGTTACGTCACCCAGATCACGCTGCGCGAAGGCTCCGGCCGCAAAACCAAGTACAAGGCCGAAGACATCCGCGCGTTTGGGCAGAAGCGCCCGAAGCTGCTGCGCGACTTTACGGACCTGACCACCGTCGACAAACAGTACCTCCATTACGAAAGCCACGAGCACCCAAAACGCGAAGGCAAGGTGGTGTTTATGGAGCGCCTGATGGACGGCCGGAAAATCAAGCTCTACAACAACCCCGCGGCCATGGAATCGTCCACGTCGCTGGCCGGGTTCAAGCTCTCGGAAAAAGAGATGAACTATGTAGTGTTTAAAGAAGGCGAGAAGCCCTACATTTTGCGGAGACGCAACTACGAAGAGGAATTCAACCAACTGTTCGGCGACTGCGAAGAGTTTATGTTGTACGTGGCCAATCATCCCGAACTGCGTACCTACAAGCGGTTGGGCACCACCATCGAGCAGTATAACCTGCAGTGCGAGTAGAGGCGTGACGCTCTTGACGAGCTACATGCGCACCGCACCACACCCACGCCCCGTCAACCGGAAACCGCTTCATCCAACCGGCACCGGTCAACGCTGTACAAAGCACGAGGGTGCAGCTCTGTGGACCTGACCTTGCGGGTAGCGGCCAGCAAGCCGGACGAAAAAGACCTTCTGTTCCGGGTGATGGTGCATCGGATCAACCGCAAAAACAAACGGCGTCGCTTCCGAAAGAGGCGACGCCGTTTGTATGAAAGCGAATGCGGTTATTCCTGCGGCAGCAGGTCGAATACTTTCTCGTTGAGGGCACGCAGGGCGGCCTCTTTGTATTTCGATTGCACCAGTACCGAAATGTTGTGGCGGCTGCCCCCGTACGAAATCATCCGGACAGGGATGCCTTTCAGGGCGCTCATCACCCGGTACGCATTGTCCGAGTTTTCGGAGAGACGATTGCCCACGATGCAGACGATGGTGTGATCGCGGTCGGCCTCTACGGTCCCGAAAGGCTCCAGCGCTTTCACAATCTCATCCAGGTGAGAACTGTCGTCGATGGTGACCGAAACGGCAATCTCCGAAGTGGTAATCATGTCGATGGGGGTACGGTAGCGCTCGAATACCTCGAAAACACGCCGTAGAAAACCGTAGGCCAGCAGCATCCGGCTCGATTTGATCCGAATGGCCGTGATGCCATCTTTGGCGGCTACGGCCTTGATCTGCCCCGTCGGCGAGTGATCGGCGATGGTAGTGCCCTGCGCGTCCGGTTGCATCGTGTTGAGCAGTTTCACCGGAACGCCAAAGCGTTGCGCCGGACGGATGGACAGCGGATGCAGGATCTTCGCTCCGAAGTAGGCCAGTTCGGCCGCTTCGTCGAACGACAGTTCCGCCACCGGATAGGTACGGTCCACAATGCGTGGGTCGTTGTTGTGCATCCCGTCGATGTCGGTCCAGATCTGAACTTCTTCACTGCGCAATACCGCGCCCAGAATCGACGCTGTGTAGTCGCTGCCGCCGCGTTGCAGGTTATCGATCTCGTCGCGGTGGTTCCGGCAGATGTAGCCCTGCGTCAGGTAAATCTCCTGGTCGGGCGATTGCGCCATCAAGGCGTTGAGTTTCTCGCCGATCAGGTCGAAGGCCGGCTCGTGGTCTTCGTCGACACGCATGAAATCGAGCGCCGACAACAGCACGGACCGCACCCCGATTTCCAGCAGGTAGATCTGGAACAGTTGCGTAGAAAGAAGTTCGCCCTGGGCCAGCAGCTCACGTTCCGACACGCCCGTGAAAGGCGTTTGCGCCAGGTTGAGCATCCAGCGGAATTGCCGGTCGATCACCTCTTCGCCCTGTTGCTTGCTCAGGTCTTCGCTGTAGAGGTCGTTGACAAACTGTTTATATTTTTTGAACAATGCGGCGATTTTATCTTCGGCCACTTCCTGCAAACCCTGTTGCAGATCCTGCCCAATGGCCACCAACGCGTTGGTCGTACCGCTCACGGCCGAAAGCACGACAAAGTTGGGCGTACCACCCTGAATGAGTTGCGCAACGTGGTGCATTCGCTCAGGTGAACCCACCGACGTTCCGCCGAATTTAAGAACCTTCATACTGTGCAATTAGTCAATCAGAAACGGAAAATTTAGTAGTAAAAATCGGGGGGGATACTCGGGTAGTTGGTTGGTGTGCAGATCAGAAGCTCAGCATCTTGATGGCCGTGATGGCCGCCTCGTCGCCTTTGTTGCCATGCTTGCCTCCGGCGCGGTCCAGGGCTTGTTGCTGGTTGTCGGGTGTGAGAACGCCGAAAATTACCGGTTTGTTGTACTTAAGCCCCACTTCGGTGATGCCGTGCGCCACGGCCGAGCAGATAAAATCGAAGTGGCGGGTTTCGCCCTGAATGACACAACCCAGGCAGATGACGGCGTCGATGTCGGGGCGTTGCGCTAGGTACTGCCCGCCCAGCGACAACTCAAAACTGCCGGGCACGTTTTTGCGGACCACGTTTTCGTCAGGCACGCCGTGCTGTTTCAGCGTGGCGATGGCGCCTTCGAAAAGCGCTTCCGTCACCTCGTGATTCCACTCGGCTACCACAATGCCGAACCGCCGGGCCGATACGTCGCGGATGCCTTCCGACTGGTACTCTGACAAATTTTTGAGGGCAGTGGCCATAAGCTTCTGTACTAAGAAAAGGACCGCAAAGATGCGTCAAGATGACGCGTTACGCAACGGAATCGGGCCACAATTCATAAAACAATTGCACAAAGGTATAGACCTCCTCGAAGGTATTATACAGGGGTACGGGGGCCACGCGGATCACGTCCGGCTCGCGCCAGTCGGCCACGACGCCCCGCTCGGTCAGTCGCTGAAAAAGTGCGCGCCCTCCTTCGGGCACCAGCAGTGAAAGCTGGCAGCCCCGTTCGGCCGGGTTGCTGGGTGTGATGATCTGCACCTCGGGCAATGCCTTTGCGGGGCGGTGGCGAGCGGCGTGCTCCTGGTAATCGCGCAACAGAAACTCCAGGTAGCCGGTGAGCCGCTCGCTTTTGGCGCGCAACGCTTCCATGCCCCCGGCCGCCTCAAATACCTCCAGCGATGCTTTGTGGATGGCCATCGGGAAGATCTGCGCGTTGCTCAGTTGCCAGCCCGCCGCGCCCGGCATCGGCTGAAAGCCCTTCTGCATCAGAAAGCGTTCCGCTTCGTTGTGCCCCCACCAGCCCGCCAGGCGTGGCAGTTCCTTGTTCCGGGCGTGGCGCGCGTGCACGAACGTACCCGACGTGCCCCCCGGCCCGGAATTCAGGTACTTGTAACTGCACCAGACCGCAAAGTCGACGCCCCAGTCGTGCAGGCGGAGGACAACATTTCCGGCGGCGTGCGCCAGATCGAAGCCCGCATAGGCCCCGACGCGATGCGCCGCTTCGGTAATGGCGGCCATATCGTAGCATTGTCCGGTGTAGTAGTTGACGCCGCCCATCATGACCAGCGCCAGTTCGTCGCCGTACCGGGCGATGGTGGCGAGGAGGTCTTCGGTACGAAGCGTGTGTTCGCCCGTGCGAGGATGGACTTCCACGATGGCTTCGTCGGGGTCCAGGCCGTGCAGGCGTGCCTGAGATTCCAACGCATATTGGTCGGACGGAAACGCGCCTCCTTCCACCAGTATGCGGAAGCGACGGGTGCCGTTTGCCTCGCGGTGCGGCTGGTAGAACGAAATCAGCATCAGGTGCAGGTTGACCGTTAGGCTGTTCATCACCACCACTTCGTCGGGTTCTGCTCCCACGAGGCGGGCGGCCGGTTCCTGCAACAATTTATGGTAGTAAAGCCACGGATTTTTGCCCTGAAAATGCCCCTCTACGCCCAGCCGTGCCCAGTCGTCCAGTTCCTGTTCTACGGCAGCGCGGGCGCTTTTAGGCTGCAAGCCCAGCGAATTTCCACAGAAATAGAGGGCCGGTTTTCCTGCGTGCTGAGGTAGGTGAAACTCCGCGCGAAACCGGTGCAGCGGATCGTGCGCGTCGCACTGTTGGGCGTAGGCGAGGGTATTCTGGAAGGCGTGTGTGGTAACGGACATGGCGAGGCAAAAATGCAGGAAAAATGGCAGCCCTCCGTTGCGGGGAAGCTGCCAGCAAAAGTACGCGATGGTACGAAGGCCGTAGGGCCACGGCGTTACAGCGTGGCCTGGTAATTTTTGGCGACCTGGTCCCAATTGACGATGTTCCAGAAAGCCGAAATGTAGTCGGGGCGGCGGTTCTGGTAATTCAGGTAATAGGCGTGCTCCCACACGTCCAGTCCCAGGATCGGCGTGCCTTTGGTGTCGGCCACGTCCATCAGCGGATTGTCCTGATTGGGCGTCGAAGTGAGGGCCAGTTTCCCGTTTTGGGAGATCAGCCAGGCCCAGCCGGAACCGAAGCGCGTGGCAGCTGCATCCGAAAAGTTCTCTTTGAAGGCCTCGAACGAACCGAAGGCCGAGTCGAGGGCCTGGGCCAGTTCGCCGGTGGGTTGGCCTCCGCCGTTGGGCGAAAGAATCTTCCAGAACAAACGGTGGTTGTAGTGACCGCCGCCGTTGTTGCGCACGGCCAACGGGTATTTGCTGACGTGCGTCAGCAGCTCCTCGATCGATTTACCTTCCATGTCGGTACCGTCGACGGCGGCATTTAGTTTCGCGACATAGCCGCCGTGGTGTTTTCCGTGGTGAATTTCCATCGTTTGCTGGTCGATGTGCGGCACCAGGGCGTTGGCGGCATAGGGGAGAGAGGGCAGTTCAAAAGCCATAAGAATCAGAAATTTTAAGGGTGAGCGGGGATACGAAAATTCGTCTGTACGCAGGAAAAACGGAACATCCGTGGCGCGGAGGGCAGGACTCGGGTTGTATGCTACACGTACGTTCCGCCGGAGGGAGGGTTTCTGAGCCGCCCAAAAAATTCTTGCAGCAGCTGCCGCGCTTCTTCGGCACGCAAACCGCTCATGATCTGTGTTTTCGGATGAAGGAGCGTCCCCTTTGCGGAAGCCAGTCGCGAAAAGCCCCGCTTCTCGTCGGCCGCAGCGTAGTACAACTTGCCCAACTGTGCCCAGGCCAGCGCCCCGGCACACATCACGCAGGGTTCGAGCGTGACGTACAACTCACACTGCGACAGGTACTTGCCCCCCAGATGATTGGCGGCGGCCGTAATGGCCAGCATTTCGGCGTGGGCCGTCACGTCGTTCAACTGTTCGGTCTGATTCCAGGCGCGGGCAATAATCCGGTTCCGACACACCACCACTGCCCCTACGGGAACCTCGCCGGCGCCGGCCGCCTGTCGGGCCAGTTTCAGGGCTTCGCCCATGAAATAATCGGGAGAGAACGGATCGACTTGCATAGGCCAAAAGTACGGGTCGGCGCTTAAACCAAACCACAACGCCCGGGCGGCGCCTACGTACTACAGAAACGATGCAATGGCCTACTACAATTGAGGACGCTACGGCCGTCCAGCTTCAATTACGCGATCGGGTGATTCGCGACGATCAGTTCGAACCGTTCCGCACGGTGGCGGGGGTAGACGTGGGGTTTGAACAGGAGGGAACCATAACGCGCGCCGCGGTCGCCGTGCTCGATGGGCAAACCCTCCAGCTCATCGACTACGCCCTGGCGCGGCAGCCCACCCGTTTTCCCTATGTGCCCGGCTATCTGTCGTTTCGGGAGGTGCCCGCGGTCCTCGAAGCGTACGATAAGCTCCGGGCCAAGCCCGATCTGCTGCTGTGCGACGGGCAGGGAACAGCCCATCCCCGGCAGTTTGGCATTGCCTGCCACCTGGGCGTGTTGCTCGACCTTCCGTCGGTGGGTGTAGGAAAATCGCGTCTGGTGGGGCGTTATCAGGAAGTGCCGGACGAGCGCGGTGCCTGGCAACCTTTGTATTACCAGCGTGACATCATCGGGGGCGTATTGCGTACGCGGGTGGGCACCAAGCCGCTGTTCATTTCCACCGGCCATCGGGTGAGCCTCGAAACGGCCATCCGGTTGGTGATGCATTGTGCGCCGAAATACCGCCTGCCCGAAACCACGCGTCAGGCACACAAACTGGCCTCGGGGTAGCAGCGCGGGTGTAGGTTTTCCCTGAAAGAAGAGTGGTAACTCTGTTTTTTTAGGCTGTAATTTGTTATGAAAATCAATTGAATCCTTAACCTGATTCTTTCATACAACGATTGCAGCATGAAAAAATGGTTACTCACCGGCGTTGGGCTTCTGTTGGCCTTTGCTAGCTATGCCCAAACCCCCCAAGACGTGATTGTCACCAACAAAGGCAAGCGCATTAAAGGCACTGTCCAACTGGTCAACATCGACGAAGTGCGCTACACCAAAGAAGGAGACGCCAGCGGCGCGGTCTATACCATGAAAGTGGGCGAACTGGACCGGATCGACTACGCCAACGGTACGCAGGATCTTTTCATCGAAGAGTCCCCCACCTATTTGAGCAACACCACCGACGAAGAAATCAAGTAAACTGTCCTGATTGTCCTACATACAGTTGAGTTCCAATCGACAAAGCCGGTTCCTGTTACACAGGGCCGGCTTTTTTCGTAGGTCCGCAGGGAAACACACAAACGTCGGGGCACAAAAAAAGCCCGATGGGGGATCGGGCCAGTGGGGTCAGAAAATATTTAAGATGCGTGAGATACGCCGGTAAGCGTTGGCATTCGCTTCCTGCAAGCGTAACCAAAGACGTTTCTTTTCTTCCGGCAACCGATCGGTCTCTTCCGGGCTCAGGTTGTGCGCAATCAGCAGGTCGTGCAATTGCGCCCGATTGGGGTCCAGCACATCCTGATAGATCTTCTCCACAAGCTGAGAAGTCTTTACTTGTTTTTCGTCGTTCAGCATCAGCATAAGGTTGGGTATGGTGTAGTAGTCGTTACGAGCACACCGCTTTTAGTAGAAAGGCGGTCAAACATAGCACCTGGAGTAAGCGTAGCGGATCCCCTGAATCAGGTTTCCCTAATAACTAATAGATAAAAAAAGTAGATGAGGCCCAGACATCAACAAGGTAAGGATTAGTTTCGATAATTACTATAATCCATTCTGCTAAATCTGCCGAATGCTCCGTCGAATCGACCGAGGGGCAGTGGTGAGGGCTTGTGTGCTACCTTTTTTTTCGGGCTTCCGTTCTTCTTCATAAAGAGCAATACACCCAAACGTACTGTCTCCGTATAACACCCCAAAAGAGATGTAGTTCCGCTTCATGTTGAAAAAAGATTTATTATTCCGGGCCACCCTTGTTTTAGCATTTTTCTTTGTTCTGTTTGTGTGCTTGGCCCGTGCGCAGGGATTTTTAAAGCCGGTGGCCTTTGCCGCCATCTTCGCCATGCTCCTCCAGCCCGTCTGCCGATGGTTGGAGCAACGCATGAGCCGTACCTGGGCTAGTCTGCTCAGCGTGTTGCTGTTCGTCTTGGTGTTTGGGGGATTGCTGGCGCTCTTGTCCGGCCAAATGGCCGATTTTGCCGAGCGACTCCAGCAAGTGGGGGGGCAATTCACGGAAATGCTGGACAAGTACCAGAAGGTAGTGGCCGAAAAGTTTGGCATCAGTCCAGAAGAACAGAAAAAGTTGCTGGAAAGCGGGGACTCCGCCATGAGTGGCCTGAAGTCGATGGCGCAGGGATTTGTGATGGGCCTCTTCGGGACGATGGCAGACCTGTTCCTGACCCTGGTTTACATGTTTCTGTTTCTGATGTACCGGACCAAGTTTCGCCGTTTCATTCAGAAGCTTACGCCCGACGACGCCAGCGATCGCACCGATAAGGTAATTACCGAAGGCTCGAAGGTGGCCTACCAATACTTGTTCGGGCGCTTGATTCTGATCGTGATTCTGAGCGTATTGTACACGGTAGGGCTGCTGGTAGTAGGCGTGCAAAATGCATTTTTCTTTGCGCTGCTGGCGGCCGTTGTGAGCATCATCCCCTACATCGGCAACATCGTGGGCGGTGGGCTGCCTCTGGCCACGGCGCTGATTTCGGGCGATAGCGGACAAGCCATCGGGGTGATAGCAGTCTTTACCGTAGCGCAGATGTTAGAAAACTACGTGCTGGAGCCCTTAGTCGTGGGGAAGCGGGTCGAACTGAATGCCCTGTTTACCATCGTAATCATCGTGGTGGGGGGCAGTGTGTGGGGCGTGGCGGGTACCATTCTGGCGATTCCGTACCTGGCCATCCTGAAAATTATTTTCGATCACGTACCGCCTTTGCATCCGTATGCCTACCTGATCGGGGACCAGTCGGGAGGCGATTCGACCGACGACGCCATGCAGCGCGTGAAAGATTGGTTCCGGAAGCGATTCCGTTAAAGTTACGGCGCATCGGTCGGGGACACCGGGGGGGAGGGTGAGCGTGTCGGGGTGGTGTCCTGTAGTTCCTGACGCATCCGGCGGAAGGTATTCCACAGGCTGTTGCTGACCAGCGGAACCGCTACCCACGGCGGAACCTGAAAACGCGCGTTTTGCTGGATTTTTACCCGGTAGGTTACTTCTGTGTGCGTCGCATCGAGCGCGCGAAGCTTCCACGTACCTTCCGAATGCGCCATCCTGACCTTGTTCTCTTTTTCAGGTAAAAAATCGGCCACGCCGCGCATTTCGATGCGTAACGAACGTTCCTGCGTATCCTCGTAGAGTTGGTTGTGCGTTACCACATCGCGGTTCTGGAACGGCCACGGCAGGGCCAATTCGGCGTAGGTATACCATTCCTGCGCGTTGACGATCTTGACGTCTTGCAACAAAATCATGCGGTCGATCCACCTGGGGCCGCGGGGCGAGTCGCGTATGAGGGCCACCAGGGCCGCCTGGGGCGCATCAATTTGCATAACCGCTTTGAAGTGCCGGGCGCCCTTTTCTGGATGATGCACATAGACACGGATGCTATCTTCTTGCTTGGAGAGTTCCCAGGTCGGCTCTTGTGCACACGCAGGCAGAACCCAGCCCAGCCAGCCGCTCCACCACAAGAAAAGCAAGTATTTCATCTGCCTTTTCCGATTTAAACTGCTCAAGATAAGGGGATTTGGCACGCTACGAAAAATCGTAGCCGGAAGAGAGGTAATATTGCGGCAGGCGGGTGCACAAAAGCAGTCGCGCCAGATTGACCACCTTTATACTGATCTATGGCTTCCAACTTCCAACAGCACAGTTACGATGCGATTGTCGTCGGCTCGGGGCCGAATGGGTTCGGTGCTGCCATCCGCCTGCAACAGGCCGGGTTGTCTACGCTCCTGGTCGAGGCCAAGCCGACCATTGGCGGCGGCATGCGCACCGAAGAACTGACCCTGCCGGGGTATCGGCACGACCGCTGTTCGGCCATCCACCCTATGGGCATGGGATCGCCGTTTTTTCAGAGTCTGCCCCTGGACGAATACGGACTGGAGTGGATTCAGCCCGACTTGCCGCTGGCGCACCCCGTCGACGGCGGGACGGCCGCACGACTGGAACAATCGCTGGAGGCGACAGTGGCGGCTTTTGGCAAAGACGGGAGCATGTACCGGAAACTGATCGGCCCGATTGTAGACCGGTGGGAAGACCTGGTGCCCAACATTTTAGCGCCGCCGCTGGGCATCCCTAAAAATCCGATTGCTTTTTCCCTGTTTGGCCTGAAAGGCTTGGTGCCGGCCCGCGAGCTGGCCCACTGGGCCTTCAGCGACAAAGCGAACCGGGCTTTGTTTGCCGGGCTGGCCGCGCACTCGATGTTGCGCCTTACGCAGCCGCTTTCTTCGGCCATTGGGCTGGTGCTGGGTAGCATCGCGCATCGGTTCGGGTGGCCTTTGCCGAAGGGAGGTTCACAGAGCATTGCCGACGCGCTGGCGGGCTATTACCAGGCCATCGGGGGCGAAATTGTGACGGATTTTATGGTGACGGATGTCCGTGACCTGCCAGCCTCGCGGGCCGTGATTTTCGACCTCAATCCCAAGCAACTTCTGCACATGGGGGGACTGGCGTTTCCGCAGCGTTACCAGAAACAGGTAGAGCGCTACCGGATGGGCATGGGCGTGTTCAAAGTGGATTATGCGCTCGATGGGCCGGTGCCTTTCGAAGCCGAAGCGTGCCGCCGGGCCGGGACGGTGCATCTGGGCGGCTCGTTGAACGAAATTGCCCGCTCCGAAGAGGAAATCTGGCAGGGTCGCCATCCGGAGCGCCCTTATGTGTTGATGGCGCAGCAAAGCTTGTTCGATACCACGCGTGCGCCGGAGGGCAAGCATACGTTGTGGGCATATTGTCACGTGCCGAACGGCTCGCAGGAGGATATGACCGACCGCATCGAGCGGCAGATCGAGCGGTTTGCACCGGGCTTCCGCGATCGGGTCCTGGCGCGCCATACGATGTTTACTGCCGACATGGAAGCTTACAACCCCAATTACCTGGGGGGCGACATCAACGGAGGCGTGCAGGACATGCTGCAGACGTTTGCCCGCCCGACGCTGAGCTTATCGCCCTACAAAACTCCGCTGAAAGGCGTTTACGTCTGTTCGTCTTCCACCCCGCCGGGCGGGGGCGTACACGGCATGTGCGGCTACCACGCGGCAGCACAAGTCCTGAAGGACTGGAACAAGGCGGGGTGGTCGTTTGCGTAAGTAGAAGCTTTGATGTAAGAAATGCCGCTGGTTTGTAGCGAATTTTGGATAAATTGAACCTTGGTTAAGCAATTGCGCTATGTCTAAAAAAAAGATTTTAATCACGGGAGGGGCGGGCTTTATCGGTTCGCACGTGGTGCGTCGTTTTGTCAACGAATACCCCGACTACCATATTTATAACCTCGATAAGCTGACCTATGCGGGGAACCTGTTGAACCTGACCGACATCGAACAGAAGTCGAACTATACGTTTCTGAAAGGCGACATCACCGATGCGCACTACATTCAGGAACTGTTCGGGGCGTACAATTTTGACGGCGTCATTCACCTGGCGGCCGAGTCGCACGTCGACCGCTCCATCACCAATCCCCTCGACTTTGTGCTGACCAACGTGGTCGGAACGGTCAACCTGCTCAACGCGGCTAAACATGCGTGGCGCGATACCCTCGACCAGCACCTGTTCTACCACGTTTCGACCGATGAAGTGTACGGCTCGCTTCACGATCCCGACACGTTCTTCACCGAAGAAACGGCCTACGACCCGCGTTCGCCTTATTCGGCCTCTAAAGCCTCGTCCGACCATTTTGTGCGTGCGTACCACAATACGTACGGCCTGCCGGTGGTGCTTTCCAACTGCTCAAACAACTACGGTCCCAACCAGTTTCCCGAAAAACTGATTCCGCTTTGCATTCACAACATCCAGCACGACAAGCCCCTGCCCATCTACGGCAAAGGCGAGAACGTTCGCGACTGGCTGTTTGTGGTGGATCATGCGCGCGCCATCGATGCGGTCTATCACCAAGGGAAGGTGGGCGAAACCTACAACATTGGCGGGTTCAACGAGTGGCAGAACTTGGAGCTCATCCATTTGCTGTGTGACGTTATGGACCGCAAACTAAACCGGACGGAAGGCACTTCGCGGAACCTCATCCAGTTTGTAAAAGACCGGGCCGGACACGACCTGCGTTACGCCATCGACGCGACCAAAATTGAGTGTGAGTTGGGCTGGAAGCCGTCGCTGCAATTCGCCGAAGGGCTGGAGAAGACCGTCGACTGGTATCTAGACAATCAGGAGTGGCTCCAAAACGTAACCTCTGGTGCCTACCAGCACTATTACAAAGAGCAATACGAAGCGCGGTAAGTCACCGGTAGGCTAATCGGGCGTTAAAATAGCAAGGGCGGGTGCGAAGGTGTCCGCCTTTTTGGTGTAAAAGTGGCTTCCTTACATTGCACTTCGCGCGCTCCCTGGTTTCTTCCCCACGTTTGCCATTCTGACCAGAGTTTAGAACTTTACGATTTCAACCACGCATCCATTCGATGAAAGGAATTATTCTGGCCGGCGGCTCCGGCACCCGTCTTCATCCCCTCACCTTGGCAGTCAGCAAGCAGCTTATGCCGGTGTTCGACAAACCGATGATCTATTATCCGCTGTCGGTCCTGATGCTGGCGGGCATCCGCGAGGTACTGATTATCTCCACGCCGCACGATCTGCCGCACTTCGAGCGACTGCTGGGCGACGGTTCGCGTTTAGGCTGCTCGTTCTCCTATGCAGTGCAGGAAAAGCCGGAGGGGCTGGCGCAAGCTTTTACGATCGGGGCGGATTTCATCGGGAACGACAAAGTGGCGCTGATCCTGGGCGACAACATTTTCTACCGCTCCGGCCTGTCCAGCCTGTTGCAGGAATGCAACGATCCCGACGGCGGCATCGTCTTCGCCTACCATGTGCACGATCCTGAGCGTTACGGTGTAGTGGAGTTTGACGAAAACTTCAAAGCGCTTTCCATCGAAGAAAAACCCACACAGCCCAAATCGAGCTACGCCGTGCCGGGCCTGTACTTTTACGACAACCGCGTGGTCGAAATCGCGCGCAACCTGAAGCCGTCGGCACGGGGCGAGTACGAGGTAACCGACATCAACAAGAAGTACCTGGCCGAAGGAAAACTAAGCGTCAAAATTTTTAACCGCGGAACCGCCTGGCTCGATACCGGTACGTTCCCGTCGCTGATGCAGGCCGGGCAGTTTGTTCAGGTGATCGAAGAGCGCCAGGGGCTGAAGATCGGCTGCATCGAAGAGGTCGCCTATCGCATGAAGTTTATCAACCGAGCACAACTTACTGAACTGGCCCAACCGCTGATGAAAAGCGGCTACGGTCAGTACCTGGTGAACCTCCGCGAATAGAAGGTCGACTTCAAGATCGTCTAACGCAAATCACCCCTTTTCCGGCGTGCCACGGTAAAAGTGCGGTTCCTGCGGGCGCAGCGGTTGTTTGTGCAATTGTGTCTGATGGACACTTTGGTGCTAATGACCGGTTGCTTACCTTTGCCGAAACTTTTTCTAATACTTTTTCGAGCGACGGCCCACCACCCGCGTAGAACCCGAAACCTATGGCAAGTGAGGTGGTAGTGGCGACACGTCACCGCAGGACGCACCGCATGGCGGTGGGCGCGTTTTTCTTTTTACGAGGACTTATTTTTGCTTCATGGGCCAGCCGTATTCCACAAATTCAGGAACGGTTAGCGCTGAGTGACGGCGAACTGGGCGGCGTTTTGTTGGCCATGCCCGCCGGGATGATCCTGGGCATGCCCCTGTCGGCATGGCTGGTCGGGCGCTTGGGAAGTCATCGGTTGCTGGCCGTGGGGGCACCCTTCTACGCCGTAGCTCTGTTGCTGATCGGCATGACGCAAGCCACCTGGCAGCTGATGGGCGTCCTGTTTTTGTTCGGCCTTTCCGGCAATCTTTACAACATTGCAACCAACACCCAGGGCGTGGGTGTAGAGGCCCTTTACGGTCGCTCGGTCATGGCTTCGTTCCACGGACTCTGGAGCCTGGCGGGGTTTCTGTCGGCGCTGTTGGGCAGCTATTTCATTTCGCTCGAGCTTGCCATTACTACCCATTTTGCCATCACCAGCCTTACGGCATTGGTGCTGATGCTGGCGTTCCACCGGTACACGCTTGACGAAGACGCCAGTGCTCATAAAAACAAGCCGATCTTCGTGCGGCCCGACCGTACCCTGCTCAACCTCGGGGCCATTGCGTTTTGCAGCATGATCTGCGAAGGCACCATGTTCGACTGGAGCGGCATTTATTTTACCAAAGTGGTCGGCGTGCCGGAATCGATGACCGCACTTGGTTACGTGGCGTTCATGGCCACCATGGCGGGTGGGCGTTTCTTCGGCGATTGGCTGGCGATGCGGCTCGGCGTCCGGCGGCTCATTCAGGTCAATGGCGTGTTGATTGCCCTGGGACTGCTGACGGCTGTGCTGTTGCCCTATCTGCCCACGGCGGTGGCGGGCTTCCTGTTGGTGGGCGTGGGTACCTCGACCATCGTTCCGCTGGTATACGGCATCGCCGGGAAAACCACCACCATGTCGACCGGCATGGCCCTGACGGCCGTCTCGTCCACCGGCTTCCTCGGCTTTTTGTTTGGTCCACCGCTCATTGGGTTCATCTCCGAAATCGCCAACCTGCAGTGGTCGTTCGCGCTCGTCGCATTGCTTGGCCTTTGTTCCGCGTGGCTGATCTCCCGTGTCCGACTGAGCTGAGTCTGGCGCATCCCTGTAAGAATCTAATCCCTCGTCGTCGCTTCTTACCCAAAGTCAATGAACTTCAGGGGATGAGGGGAATACCTTTGCTTCATCACAAAATCACAACGCGATGAAAGCAGTAACCTATCAGACCTACGGAGCACCGGAGGTGCTTCAGCTGGCAGAAGTGGAAACGCCTACGCCGCAGGATCACGAAGTGCTGATCCGGATTCATGCCACGACGGTGACGGCCGGCGACTGGCGCATGCGGAAAGGCGACCCGTTTGCAATACGCCTGTTCAGTGGACTGACCGCCCCGAAACATCCGATTCTGGGGCATGAACTGGCGGGCGAAGTGGAGGCGACCGGCAAGGCGGTGACGCGTTTCAAAAAAGGCGATTGGGTATTCGGGTCAACGGGGTTGCAGTCGGGTACCTACGCAGAATACATCACCTTGCCGGAAGACGGTACGCTGGCGCTGAAGCCGAAACACCTCACCTGCGAACAGGCGGCGGCCGTACCCGTCGGCGCCCTTACCGCGCTGCATTTTCTGAGGAAGGCCCAGATCCGGCGCGGGGCGAACGTCCTGATTCACGGCGCCTCCGGGGCAGTCGGTACGGCCGCTGTACAGCTAGCGAAAGCGTATGGCGCAACGGTAACGGGGGTGTGTAGCACCGCCAACCTGGAGCTGGTTCGGTCGCTGGGCGCGGACCGGGTCATCGACTACACCACGACCGATTTCACAACTCTGCCTGATGCGTACGACATCATCTTCAGCACCGTCGGGAAAACGTCGTACACCCAGTGTCGACACCTGCTGACCGATCAGGGCGTGTATGTCGCCAGCGAAGCGGCTCCGTCCGACTATTTCCACATGGTCTGGGCGCCTCTGGTCAGCCGTCGGAAAGTAGTGGCCGGGGTGGCCAAAGGGCGCCAGGAAAACTTACGCTTCATCAAACAGCAATTGGAAGCGGGAACGTTGCGCCCTGCCATCGACCGGCGTTATGCTCTGACGCAACTCGCAGAAGCGCACCGGTATGTGGAGCAGGGCCACAAAAAAGGAAACGTCGTGATCACCGTACACGCCGACTAACGCCATGAAAACGCACACATTTCGACGACTCGCCGGTGCGGCAGGAATCGGTTATCTACTCATTTTTCTGTCCGGCTTCTTTGCCAATTTCTTTGTGTTGGAAAGCCTGGTGGTGCCCAACGATGCCGCGGCGACCGTACAGGCGCTGATGACGCACGTGCTTCAGTTTCGCCTGGGGCTGCTGGCGTTTGTGCTGATGGTTGCAGTCGATGTAGCGCTGGCGTGGCCCTTGTACATCCTCCTCAAACCGATGCATCCGCGTCTGGCGCAACTGTCGTCGGGGTTACGAGTTGTAAACGGAGGGCTGTTTGGCGTAGCGCTGTACGCGTTATTTCGCATTGCGTTCCTGACGAGCAGTGCCAGTCCCCTGGCGGCGGAAGCGCTGCCTGACGCTGTGATGGCCGCGCTGGCTTCCTTTGACCAAATGTGGCTCGTCGGCTTGATTTTCTTCGGCGCTCACCTGGCCCTGCTGGGCTTCCTGGTCATCCGGGCGCCTTACGTACCTACCCTGGTGGGGCTTTTGCTTCTGGCCTCTTCGTGCGGGTACCTGGCCGACAGCCTGGCGCATTTCTTCCTGACGAGTTACGCGGATTACGAAGTCGTCTTCACCGGAATTGTGGTGCTGGCAGGCGTGATGGGAGAGTTGTCTTTGACCGGCTGGTTGTTGTGGGCGGGTTTTCACCGACCAAATTGCTCCGGGAAAAGGCAGGCGTTAGCCCTTGAGTAGAATCCGTTTGCGGATGCGGCTGAGCGATTCGGGCGTGACGCCCAGGTAACTCGCCAAGTGGTATTGCGGCACGCGTTGCAGCAAATCAGGCCGAGAGTCTAACAGGGCCCGGTAGCGTTGTTCGGGCGAGGACGTGATGAAGCGGGCCAACTGCTCTTGCGTCTTGCCGAAGTCCTGTTCCACCGCCACACGGCAAAGCGACTCAAATTTCGGGTACCGCCGAATCAGCTCCTGTTCCTTCTCGTAATTGAGCACCAATACGGTAGTTTCTTCCACGCAGGCAAGGTAGTGGGTCGCGGGCGCTCGGTTGGTGTAGCTGTCGAGCGACGCACACGACTGCTCTTCTGTATAGAATGCTGTAGTTTTTTCGTCGCCGTCCAGCAGATAATAAGACCGGATGCATCCCCGGAGAATGAAATACGCATCGGTGGCGACCTGGCCTTCGCGCAGCAGCACCGTGCCTTTCTCAAACGTTCGGATGGGAATACATTCGTTGATGGCCTGCGCCTCCGCTTCCGTCAGCGGAATGGAGAAAAGGGCGGAGCTTTCCTGTTCCATGAGGAGATTCGGGTTTAGGGTGATCGGGGACGATTCACGCTACCGTAAGGGTGACGTTGCCCCTTTTGTGTCCTTGCGCCACGTACCGATGCGCCTCCACCACCTGCTCGAACGCATAGCTTCGGTCAATCACCGGCGTAAGCACTCCGTCGTCCACGAGGTCTTTCAAATATGTTAAATTCTCGGCAGAATCCGGCGCATTTTGACCCACGATAAACTTTTTCGACGACGCCAGAGAGGTCCAGAGCATCGCCTACCGTCTTACTGCAGCACGCTCCGCGCTAGTACCAGATCGTCCTGCACGTCCTGACCCAATACAAAGACTTGTGTACCCACCTCCTCGAAATGCCAGCGCTGGTAGAAGGCGCGCGCCCGTTCGTTTTTCGTCCAGACGCCGAGCCAGAGCGTATCGTGTCCCCGCCGTTGCGCTTCGTGAAGCGAGGCCTGCATGAGCGCGGCACCGTAGCGCCGACCGTGGTAGGTCTGGTCCACGTACAACCGGGCAATCTCGAGGGGCCGCTGTCCGGGCACGCACGCGGGCCGTTCGCCGTCGCGCAGCTTAACGTACCCCGCCAGTTGATCGTCCAGAAACGCCAGCAGAAAATACGCGTGCGCATATCCCAGTTCCTGCGCCACCTGCGCGGTCGTGAAATGCGTGGCGACGTAAGCGTCCATGTCTTCCGGCGTGTTGTAGGCCGCATACGTATCGCGGAATGCGCGGGCACTAAAAGGGGCCAGTAGCGCGGCATCGTCGGGCGTGCCGAGGCGGATGTGTGGTAACATAAAGCGTTGGAAAGACGAAGGCTCAAGGTAGGCCATTTGCACACCTCCTGCAATGCAGTTGCTTCTCGTTTCAGGCTTTTGCCGGAATCAATTGTTGGGGATTGAAGGAGATTAATGTATCCATAGCTTGGGGCACAACCCAACGGGGCGCATCTCTGCGATGAAATATGCTTGATAGAACAAATAGCAAAAGGAGGTGAGTTCCAGGACTCTAGTCCAGAGTTCTTGAAAGCTAGTTTAACGAAAGATAGTACGTGAGAAAACAAAAAGCGGTAGGGGCAAGATCTACAGGAAGTCAAAGCCTGGATTGCAACGGCGAAGCCCCAACTCGATTGACCGGATTACGTTTTGAAGCCCAACCGTTCTCTCCTTCACTCCCTCAAACCCTCCTTCCTTTTCCTTCCAGCCAGGCCTGGAGTCGGTCCCGGTAGTGGCGGCTGACCTTTAGTGTTTCACCGGTGGTGAGGACTGCCTCGTATTCACTGTTGGCGAGCGGGTCGAGTCGTTGTAAGAACCGCACGTTGACGATGCTTGATTTGTGGATGCGGACGAACTGGTGGTCGGGGAGGCGTGCGTCCAGCCGTTTCATGCTTTCGCGCAGGAGGAAAAACCGCCTGGCCACGTGAATCTTTACGTAATAGTCGTAGGCTTCGATCCAGATGATGTCGTCGAGCGGCACGAAATGCACCCGCCCGTCGGCTTTGATGACCATCCGCCGCGTCTCCTCTTCCCGGTCGGCCAGAAGGGTTTCTTTTACTGACGGAGCGGTCGCCTGCACCAGCTTTTCCACGCCCGACGGTTGGCGCGCGGCAATCAACTGTTTAGCATGGGTCAGCGCCGCGTAAAACCGTTCGTCGGTGAAGGGCTTCAGTAGGTAGTCTACCGCGTGGACCTCAAAGGCTTTGAGGGCGTACTGGTCGTAAGCCGTTACGAAAATCACGGCGGGCAACCTAGGCACCTGCAAACTGCGCAGCACCTCGAACCCGTCGACCACGGGCATCTGGATGTCGAGCAGCAGCAGGTCGGGATGGTGCGTGTGGATGGCGTCGATGGCCTCTACGCCGTTGCGGCAAACGGCCACTACCTCCAGGTCAGGGTCGTCTTCGGCCAGGGCGCGGAGCCCTTCACGGGCTTCCCATTCGTCGTCGACCAGGATGGTGCGGAGTTTAGGCATGAGCTTCGGCGGGTGTTTCGCGGAGGGGCAGCAGGAGTTGCACCAGCACGCCGCCCTCCTGGTGATAGATCTGAAATTTAAAATTGGCTTGGTACAGGCGCAACAGCCGGTCAATGGTATTCCGGTAGCCGATGCCGTGTCCTTCGGGACGCTCTTCCGAAGCGGGCGCGCGCTGGCGGCTGCCCAGCAGAGTGGAGGCCTGCGCCGGATGTACGCCCGAAGCGCGCGTGCGCACCGCCCCGGGGCCAGAGTTAAATACTTCCAGCACCAACTGCTGACCGCGTACCGACGTGGCAATGCGCAGCGTGGCGTGGTCGAGCGTTTTGGCGATGCCGTGTTTGAAAGCGTTTTCGACGAGCGGTTGCAGCACCAGCGGCGGCACCTGCAACGGGAGCGTTTCGGCGGCAATGTCGTATTCGATCGTCAGGCGATCCTGAAACCGCACCGCTTCAATCGTTAAATACTGTTCCACCAGCGCCATTTCTTCGCGCAACGTCACGAAGGGGCGGGTTTCGCGCGAGAGGCTGCTGCGGAGCATGTCGCTCAGCCCTACAATCATGTTGACCGCTTCCGGGTTTTTGCGGGCGCGCACCATCATCGTGATGGTGTTGAGCGCATTGAACAGAAAGTGCGGATTCATCTGGATACGCAGGGCCTGGAGTTGCGCCTGTGTCAGCCGGTTTTCCAGTTCGAGGGCGTGAAGCGAGCGGTCTTTCAACCGGTGGTAGACGTCCAGCCCGGCGATGAGGCCCAGCGAAAGCGCGTACAAAAAACCGGAATAAAGCAGATCGGCTCCTACCGTAGGGTGCCAGGTTAGCAACGTGCCGAGCGCCTGCAACTCTTGCGATAGAAACAGCCGTTCCAGTAGCACCGCAATGACCGCACTGCCCACCCAATGCACCACGGCGTAGACCACCGCACCCCCCACGTGCAGCAGCGCCCACCACCCGCGATGCAGCTTGCGCGTCGACAGGTAAAAGGAAAAGAGCAGCAGACTCAACAGCCAGTAAGTCAGGTAATCGGCCAGCGGCCACCCGATCAGCCCACGCCATACGAATGTCCGTCCCAGATGGTGGGCCAACACGATACTGCGCACCACATCCAGGCACGCCAGCAGCGTCCAGAACAGGGCGTTGTACCAAAGCAAACCCGGAAGTTGAAAAATGCGCGCGAGGCGGTTCATGTCCAAAGATGGTAAATCTGCTTAAGAACATAAGTGTTTTATCCAGCAGATACGAAGGGCCTAAAACAGAACGACCCCACTTCTAGAGGAAGCAGAGTCGTTATCGAACAGAAGAATGATTTTGTGATCTAGGCATAGACGATCTCCTCTTCTACCGGAACTTCGGTTGGCGGTAAATTGGGGAGTCGCACCGTGAACGTGGTGCCCTGGCCCGGCGTCGACTCTACGGCAATGGAGCCCTGCATCTTTTCGACCGTTTCTTTGACGATGAACAGGCCTAGGCCGGAGCCGGGTTTCTGGTCGTTTGCGCGGTAGAACATCTCGAAGATGCGCGCCTGGTGTTCGGTCGGGATGCCTACGCCGTTGTCAGCAACTTTGAGCAGCACTTCGTTGGCCTGTTGGGTAACCGAAATTTTGACGAAGCTTCTTTCTTTGCGGGCATCTGCGTAGCGAAATCCGTTGGAAATCAGGTTATTTAGAATGACTTCGAGCTTACCCGGGTCGGTATGGAAATCGTGGGGCGTTACGGTTTCGGTATAGATTTTCTCTACCGTCAATCCCTGATCGGCCACACCGTACATCTCGAACGCCAGTTCGATCTGTTCCCGGAAGTGAATGCGTGCCGGCCGGAGGGCCTGTCGGCTGTTGCGCGAGTAGTGAATGATGTCCTGAATAAAGGTATCGAGTTTGCGCAGGCGTTGCTCCTGCAGGTCGAAGTAGGTCGATAATTGGCCGGAATCTTTTTCCATCCGCGCAACCTGAATCAGTCCCATCACCGAAGCAATGGGGGCCCGCAGGTCGTGCGACGCACTGTAAACGAAGCGGTCCAGCTCCTGATTGGCCTTTTGCAGCGAATTGTTGTGCGACTGAATGGTTTGGTAAGCTTGGTCGTATTGCTGTTTCAGATGATTGACCAGAATGCCCAGAAAAACGAAGGAGAAGAGCAGAGAGCTGATGGCCTCCGCATACGGATGCGTGTGAATTTTGGTAGAGGCAGGAATGAGTGTGGGGAACAGCAGTTCCAGGGTCAACAACAGGAGCAGATGAATGAACGAAAATACGATCAGCCGCAGGTGAAGGGTACTGGGAGTGATGACCAGCACGGCGGCCAACAAGGTAGAGAAGCAGAGCGTAAAAGGCGACAGAAGGCCGCCGCTCAGGTACCAGCCCGCCGTGGCCAGCAGAAAAACAGTTGCCCAGTGAAGCGCCCGGATGGTCCGGATTTGTTGAGGCGACTGCTTCAGAAGACGCCGCCAGAAGATAAATAAGGAACCGACGACAATCAGGAGGACGGGCCGTCCGTAAACACCGGTAAATGCATCGATCGGCAACATGCCAAAACAGCCGATAATGCCCAATAGCATTTGTTTGCGCAGACTGGAGACATTGATGTCTTCGTCGAGGTTATCGGTGACCTGCGCGCTATGAGAACATCGGAACCATTCCTGAATTGTTGTTACAAGTACTCCCTTCAAACCTGCCATTTTAAATATTCTGATAATATTTTTAATTAAATAAAGTTAGTGCGGGAATGGTAACTCACTCTTGCTGTGCTGTTTTTGCAGAAAAAGGGTAGATATTAAAAATCGGAAGCCGTGCACGAAGCGGCGGGCCGAAACGGTACACCGCCTTTTGAAAGAAATCGTACTAGAGAAAAAGTCCGATAAGTCGTGGGATAGACCGGCACCTCAGGCCTAAGCCGTTTAGCTACAAAAGGTTACGCGCGTTGTAAACCCCCAATGGGCCCATGAGGCAGAAAACCAGTCTGGCGACAAGGCAAAGATTTGGCACGTAGCCGCTTCAAAAAGCGACGATGTAAGAGGGAGTGGTTTCGTAGCGCAAACGGGCCTTCTCAACGCTGGGCATCGCGTCAGATCATCTTCACCGGTGGAGCCAGCGGCGGGGGAGGAGTCGGTGCTTCGGCGCGCGAAAGCCCCGCGCGGTCGGTAAAACGGTTGTCGAACGTGCCGTGCGGGTTAAACGTCCGGTACGCGGCCAGCCACCGGTCGTAGTGGGGATACCAGCGGCTGAGATCCTGGTCGATGCCGGTGGCGTAGCCGAGGTTGAGTCCCCAGTGCGGGCGCGCCTGAAACGCCAGCATTTCCCGTTCGATTACTTTTAAAATGTCCAGGCTGCACCGGACGTCCCACAGAGAAACCACTTCGACCAGGCACGCCGGCCGTTCGTACGTCATCGACAGGTAAGCGGGCGAGGCATCGACAAACCGCAGCGCCAGCGGAGCGGGATGGAAATGCTTGTACGCCTGCGCAAACTGGTTGATCAGTTCCAGCATCCGGTCGACCGCCTGCACAAACAAATTTCCTTCCAGCGGAAAGGCCAGCTCGATGGCATAACCGTAAAATTTCATTTCGCCCAATCCCTGGTTCAGCACCACGTCGTACGGACCGCAAAAGCCCCCACCGTCTTCTTCGTAATCGACAATGCGGTAGAGCGAATTGCTGATGAGCTTCGGGATGCGCTCGAACTGGCGGTTGAACAGCCACGCCGACACCGGCCCCGCGATGATCAGCCCCGACAGCAGCGACGACAGGTAGTTGCGCCGCGTTCGCTCGTCGGCCGGTTGGTCGGGGTCCAGGTCCACGTAGTTGCGCCGCGTCACGAGGCAGAAATGTTCGCCGCTGTCGTCGACAGCGTAGGGGTTGATGGTGAGCTCGAAATGGCGGTCCTGCCGCAGGTAGTCGAGGCCGCGCTCCGCGATGATGGCCTTCTCGATTTCCCAACTGCTGGGCAGGCGCTCTTCTTTCAGCGAATACAGGTTCATTACTTCCAGCACCACCGAAAACACGATGCCCATGCAGCCCATCGCCACCACGGCGCTGTAAAACAGAGCGTCGTCCTGGACCAACTCAATGCCGTGTTCGAGCCACTCCGGCGTTTGTCGGTACGCCTCGGGATCAGTGATGCCGTCGTGGGGCTCCAGCCGGATGGCCCGCCCGCCGCCTACCACCATCACCATCGATTTTACGAAATTGGGGTAAGGGCCCAGCCCCAGTCCGGAGCCGTGGGTCGACGTGGAAACCGCACCCAGAATGCCCTGTACGTCGGAGCCGCCGAGGTTTTGCAGCGCCCAGCCTTCTTGCGCCAGCAGGGGTTTCAGGTCTTTGATAATCGTGCCCGCCCCGGTTTCGTACAAGTGGCGGCGCTCTTGTGTCACGTGATCGCCCACCCGCGTATCGACCAAATAGCCGTCGCGGAAGTCGGCCTTGATGTAGGGCTGATCGGCCCGACGTTGCGGCCGCGTCATCCGGCGGGTGCTCACCATGTAATCGGCGGTCACCGCCACGTCCGACAGCGAATGTCCCGACGCCACCGCCCGCACGCGTCGGCCTTCCCGTTCCGCGTCGCGTACCAGTTGCTGAAGGGACCGCAGGCCGTCGAAATCATACTCCATCCGTTGGTCGGGCAGTTGTTGGTCGGCCTCCTGATGAACGCCGTTGCCGGGCACCAGAAAGCGCAACGGCACCAGTTGCTGGCTGCCGATCCAGTTGCTCCAGGTTACGCGGGTTTCCGTTGGAGGCAGGTACCCATTGGCGCGCTTCTCGTACGCACCGGTATCGAAAATCAGGCGCTCGTCGCTCGGCATCAGGTGGTTGACTGTGTTCTCGATGAAACGTTGAAAACGCCGCCGCCGCAACATCCAGTTGAGGTGACGGATCACCTGTTCGCGTTGCGCGTTGGTGCAATGGTGGGTCAGGCGGTCGTCGACCGATTCGAGGTAGTCGGGGAGTTGCTTGCGTTGGAAAATGAGTTTGCCGAGAAACTGCAGCAAGATGGAGAGCGTCAGCATAAGAGGTGGGGTTAGGGGCACGCGCGCTGCCTCGGAGCGAGGCAGCAGAGAAGGACCGTCAAGGTAAAAATTGTCGGCACAAAACTCAAGTAAGTAGGAATAAATAGTTGATTTCTAGCATCTTATCCTGTTAATTCCTATCTTTCTCGCCCGACGCTCCTCCCATGATCACCACCCTCCAGGGGCTCACCGTCGCGACCCGGGTCCAGCCCGGTCAGGAAAACGCCCTTCAACATCTGCTTCAGGAAATCGGCGCTTCGGTCCAGCAGGACGGGGGCCGCTATACCTTTCGGGCACATACCACGACGCATTTCGCCTCGTGGGTGCTGATCGACGCCGAATACAACCAGCGGGGGCAACTGCTGCCCGCCTGGCTTCTGCTCATGACTACCTTCACCGGCAGCCGTCGCGAGCATCTGGACGAACTGGTGCGGGGCAACGGCGCTGCGCTGCATCAGGTCTACCAGCACTGCGAAAAAAGCCCCCACGACGCGTCGGAAGCGGGCCTGCGACGTTACCTGCAGCGGCACTTGCAAGCCACCACGACATATGCGGGCTATCAGTACATCTCGAAAGAAGACGTGACCCGCGAACAGACGTTGCGCGAGACCTTGGAGGATTTTCTGGATGCGCATCCCGAACTGCGATCCGAAACACCCGTCGCCATCCGGCAACGATTACAGGACCATGTGCGCGCTACCCCTGCGTTGCAATGGGCGGTGACGCCTTTCCGGCGCTCGTTCGCCAGCTACTGGAACCTGTTCGGCTCGCTCTGGCTCTTTGGCGGGGTATTGGGAATTTTACTCCTGTTGTCGCTCGTCGCCCTTTTCATCCACCATCCGCTCACCATCGGCGCGGCCATTGTGTTGGGAGGCTTTTTCCTATACTTGGTAGGGCTTCTGCTGGTATTGCGACTGACGGAAAATCAGCCCTATGCGCCCATTCCGCGCCAGACCGACGAACAGATTTACCAGATCGCCTCGCGCGAAACCTATCCGGTTATCAACGAAATGACGGTGATCGGGCCGCTAAAACGAGGCTGGGTACGTCCCCTGTTTCTGGCGACTACGCTGTGGCTGGTTCGCTTCGTCCGGGGCTTTAACTACATCTCGACCGTCCACGCGGCGCGGTGGCTCCAACTCGATGGTGGGCGGCGCATCGTCTTCGTCGCCTACTTCGACAACACCTCCGAAGGGTACGCCCACGACTTCGTGGATTCGAAGAAGCGCACACGCAACATGAACCTGATCTTCGGCCACGGGCAGGGCTTCCCCCCGACGCGCTGGGCCATGCTGGGTGGCGGCCAAGACAGCCGGAAGTACATGCAGACGGTCCGCGCCAGCCAGAAAATCACGCAGGTGTGGTACTACACCCATCCGCTCCTGAGCATCACGAACGTCACCAACAACCACGAACTCCGCAAAGGGCTCTTCGGAGACCTGAACGACGCCGAGGTTAGCGAGTGGCTCTTGCGACTGTAGTTCGGTTCTCAGTGGGCGGTTTTCAGTAGGCAGTGGACAGTTTGCAGTTACCAGGTTGTATTGGGCAGTTTAGAATAAGCACATAAATGGGATCGCTGAAGCAGCTAAAGGTCTACCAGAAAGCTTTTCAGGTGGCGATGGACATCTTCGAGTTGAGCAAAGTCTTTCCGCAGGAAGAAAAATATGCATTGACAGATCAGGTCCGCCGGGCCTCTCGCGCCGTCTGCGCAAACCTGGCCGAAGCGTACCGCAAACGGCAATACCCGGCTCATTTTGTAGCCAAGGTTTCTGATGCAGATGCCGAAAATGCGGAGGTTCAGGTGTGGATCGATTTTGCCTATGCCTGTCGCTATTGGGATGAACCTACGAAAAACCGACTCACACAGGCCAGCGAAGAGATCGGCAGAATGCTGAACACCCTACTACGGTCTCCCGAAAAATTTACCAACCAAGTCTCCAAAAATTAATGCTTCGTCTGCAACTGCAAACCGCCCACTGCCAACTGTCCACTGAAAACTGAACCTATGACACTTGAAACCGACGACATCCAGGGATTACTCATCCGGGGATACGGCCGGCTGGATGGCGCTTGTTACGTGCCGATGCAGTTCACCGAGGCCCGCCGCACGCAGCAATGGCTGCACGCCCTGCTGCCGCTGATTACCCCGGCGAGTCAATCGCCCGAGGACCAGGCGGTGCATCTCGCGCTGACCGCGGAAGGGTTCCGGCAACTGGGCATTCCGGCCGAGGCCGTTGCGACGTTTTCCCGGCAGTTTAAAGAGGGAATGACGGAGGCGCACCGGCAGTTTGTGTTGGGTGATGTGGCGCAGAACGCACCGACGCACTGGCAGTGGGGCGGACCCGGACGCGAGCCCCATGCGGTACTGATGCTCTTTGCGCGCGATCAGGCGGCCCTGGAAGCCTTGCTTGCCGAGCAGAAAACGCAGTGGGAGGCCGCCGGCATCGTCGCCCTGTCACGGCTCGATACCCACAAGCTGCCGAACTTCCGGGAACACTTCGGGTTCAACGACAGCATCTCACAACCCATCATCCGGGGGCTTTCCAAAGCGGAGGAGACGCCCGCATGGAACACGCTCGCGCCCGGTGAATTTATCCTGGGATATCCCAATCAGTACGACCTGTTTCCCGATACGCCGCACGTCGCGCTCGCCGCCGATCCGGACGGCGTTCTGCCCGACGTTCCACCGGAAACGCCGCCGCGCCCACCGGCAAAGGACCTGGGACGAAACGGTAGCTACCTCGTGTTCCGGCAAATGAGCCAGGACGTTCCGGCCTTTTGGCAGTACCTGAAGGCGCATTCACAAGAGCCCGGCGCAACGCCCGAAGCGGCGGCCATTGGTCTGGGAGCCAAAATGGTAGGACGCTGGCCGAGCGGCGCGCCCCTCACGAAGACGCCAGACCAGGACGACCCCGCGCTGGCACAGGACAACGACTTTCTCTATTGGAACGACGATTTCCACGGTCTGAAATGTCCCGGTGGGGCGCACATTCGCCGCAGCAATCCGCGCGACTGGCTCTTGACGGAACGGTCGGCGCAGGACTCGCAGGAGATGGTGCAGAAACATCGGCTGTTGCGGCGCGGACGCACCTACGGACCGCCGCTGGCTCCTTCGATGGACCCCCTGGACCTGATGCAGGCCGCCCCCGATGGGCAGGAGCGCGGCATTCATTTTATTTGTTTCGTTAGCGATATCGTCCGGCAGTTCGAGTTTGTGCAAAACGCCTGGATACGGTTCCACAAGTTCGGCGGAGCCTACGACGACAGCGATCCGCTCGTCGGGACGCACTATCAAGAAGAAGGCGTCGTAACCGACTCGTTCACCGTCCCGGCCCGCCCGTTTCGTCGGCGGTACAAGCAATTGCCCCAGTTTACGCACATGCAGGGCGGGGCCTATTTCTTCCTGCCCGGCCTTCGTGCCCTGCGCTACCTCGCCACCTTTCCTCTTCGCTGATGCCACCCTTACAACTCGGTCAGGAGTCCCCCCCCCCCGGTGAAGCGGCCGACATCACGGCGATGATTGCGCTGATGAAAGCCTCGCTGGCCAAGCGGTACGCACCCGGCGAAACCCTGCGGCAGTTTCATCCCAAAATGCACGGCTGCGTACGGGCCGAACTGACGGTCGATGCCGATTTGCCCGAGCATCTGCGGCAAGGCTTATTCCGAGAACACAAGACGTATCAGGCGTGGGTGCGCTTCTCTAACGCGCCGCCGAAGGTCCAATCCGATGCGAAAGCTTCGGGGCGGGGCATGGCAATCAAGGTGCTGGAGGTAGGAGAGGCCTCGTTAGTAGACGATCCTATCGGTGTTCCCACGCAGGATTTTCTGCTGACCACCAGCCCGGTCCTGTCGCCCGGCAACGCACGAAACTACCGGCAGGCGCTCTACGGCTTGGTGCACGGCTTTCCGCACAACCTGCCGTACGTGTTCAACCCCGGCAACTGGCGACGCCTGGCGCTGACCCTCCGGTTCATGAAGAAGCATGCGGATCTGCTGACGCTGTCGTATTTCTCCGGCAGTCCGTTTCGGCTGGGCGGAGAAGGCACGGCGGTCAAATTCAGCGCCCGTCCCCTGTACGCCCCGCTGGTGGAACGGCCGCGTCGCCCCGCACCCGATTTTCTGCGGCAGCGCCTTGTCGATCATTTGGCGACGCAGGACGCTACGTTTACCTTTTTGGTGCAGCCTCAGACTGACCCCGTCCGCGAACCGATCGAAGACACGTCCCGCATCTGGCACGCGCCGTTTTACCGCGTCGGTACCCTGCGCATTCCGTCGCAGGAATTCGATACCGAAGCACGGCGGACATTCGGTGAGAATCTCTCTTTTTCGCCGTGGCATAGCCTACCCACGCACCGACCGCTGGGCGGCATCAACCGCGTGCGTCGCGCGGTATACGAAGAACTGGCCGCCTTTCGGATGCAGCAGAAGGGGGTGGAGCCGTCGTCACTCCAGTGACAGTTGCCAGAAATCGGAGGCGTGCACGTACTTAAACGCCCCGTTGGGTTGTTGGGCCGTCCGATAGCCCAGCCCGAGGTACGCACGCCCTTCGAACACATTGGCGATCACCTTTAGCTGCCCTGCGCCCGGGTAGTCAGCAAAGAAATGCCACTGATTGGTTTGGACATCGTATTGCCAGAGATCGTACAGACCTCCCCTGGGCGTCGAGGCTTCCCCCAATCCGTAATACACCTTGCCGCCGTGCGAAAACGTGATGCCGCCCCGCCGCCACGCGCCCGGAAAGTCGGCGAGCCGTGTCCAGCTGTCTGTCGCCTCGTCGTACCGCCACAGGTGAATCGGGGCGGTCGGGTCGTCACTTTCCACCAGTAAGTAGCCGGTCGTGTCACATGCGGCGGCCACGAGTTGCCCCGGCGTCGTATCTGGAAAATCCGCATACGAGGTCCATTTTTCGCCGTTGAAACTCCAGACCGAACGCGGCAGTTGTGCGTTCACCACCACGGCCTGGGCACGTAGTGAGAAATGAGCCGTCGGCCCATCGCGCACCGGAATGCGACTCGGCACCAGATCGGGCGGACCAAAGGGCGTGGAATAGCCTCCGTACGGCGGGTATTGCCACAGGTCGTTGCGGTACTGAATCTTCTCTACCGTGCTTTCGTCGAGGTAGTACCCCCCGCCGTAATACAGAAACTGAGGAAGATTTTCCTGATAAAAGAGAAAGAGGTACGGGTCGTAGCGCACGTTCGCCAGGGGCAGGTCCGGTCGCTGAATCCACGCATCTCCCTGCGCGAAATACGTCCAGACTTCGGTATGGACTTCGTCGACGGGCCGCACCACGTAGAGGATGTCGTCTTTGAAAATGCTGGAAACTGTGTAATTGCCTTCGGAAAGCACGAGGGGATTGCGGGGAGACCAACGGAACGGTGACTGATGCCTTAAAAGGCGATTGTCGCTGTATTGCACTTCGCTGCCGGTGCGGACGTACGCCCGGAAGTAATAGTTCCGTCCCGGTTGTAAGCCTTCCACCGTTACGGACCGTGGCGAGGTGTCACTATAGAATGCCTGATGCTCCTGGTCGACGGTAGGGTCGGGCGTTTCGGCCCAGGCCACACCCCCCTCCTCCGCATCCGGAAATCCTTTCACTTCCAGCACCAGGGAGGCCTGGCCCGCCGCTGCACTGTAGACCGACAGTACGGCCAACGCGGGGTCTGGCGACAAGGGAATCAGGTTCGGCTCTTTGGGCTGACAGGACGACCCACCCAGCGCCAGAAGGCAGCAGCCAAGCCAGGAAATGTACGTGCGCATCACCATCCTTCCGGCGTATAAAGGTCCCCGTTGAGGTAAACTTCCCGGCAGTCGCCCGGCTCGATAAAACTTTCGTAATAATACGGACCCGGCCGCACGGTATCGCCCCGCAGGATGGTACGCCGACGGACAAGGGCCGACGCACCAAAATAACCCAGCGCCAGGTCGTCCGGGTTGTCGGCGTTGGCCACGTTGCCTTCCAGCGGAGCGGGCAGGGGATCGAACGTCGTGCCCGTGCGGGTCAGTTGCTCGCCGTACCGTTGCCAGAACTGAAACGCCTCGCGCGTCAGAGAATACTGGCTGACTTCCACAAAGTGTAGCCCCGGCACGTAGTAGGGCACGTACCCCACGTAGTAATGATCGATGCGGTTACCGTTGAAGGCAGCGTCGGACAGGACGTTGATGCCGCGTTCGTAGAAAGGCACCCAGCAGCTGTTGCAGCAGACGCCGGCAAACCCCAGCGGGCGGCCGGTCGACTCGCGGCGGCTGTAGCCCTGTAGGGTCCAGCGGTAGTAATCTTCCGTCTCGGCGGGGTCCTGCGCATGAGCGAAGAGCTGATAACCGTACGGATGGTCTTCGTCAAAATTCACGACCTCGGTAAACTCAGCCGACAGCGAATCAATGGGGGCGACGGCCCGCAACAGTTCCGGCTGCGAGACGTAGTGGCGACCGTCGGCCAGGACAAGATCGACCGCGTAGCGGCGCCCAATCTGCCCGACAAATGTTGGGTCGGTCGTGCGGTAGACGCCCTGCGCTTCCAGCACCGGTTTCAGGGTAGTCGTATCGCCTTGATCGTCAAAGATGCGGACCTGTGCTCCGGTAACGTAGAGGGCTTCCGGAAACAGGGTCGAAGAAACGAAGTTGCCGGTGTAGGTCAGTTGCACCGTGTAGGGGGGCGGTTCGTTGGTGATAAGCCCCTCCACCACGAGGATGGGCTGCACGTTCCTCACCCGAAGGGGCACCTCGTCGATGCACCCACCCAGGAGAAGCAAGCTACCGCAAAGCCATTGGAAAAACGGGCGCATCAGAAGTGAAAATTCCAGGTGACCGAAGGGATCAGCGTGCCCAGGACCGACAGACGGTAGGCGCGCGTCTGCGCGTAGTTGTACCGCGTAAAGTAAATCGAGTAAGGATTTTTGCGGGCGTACAGGTTGTACACGGAAAGGTTCCAGGTACTGTACCGCGGCTGGTCGGGCGCACGGCGGGTATCTTTTTGCAGGGCCACGTCCAGCCGGTGATAGGGCGGAATGCGGTCCAGGTTGCGTTGAGAATAGTTGAACACCACCGTCTGGTTCAGGAGGTACTGCCCGTCGGGGAACGTGGTCGGCCGCCCCGAGGTAAACACGAAGGTGGTGGTCCAGGTCCAGCCCTGCCCGAGCGGATACTGGGTGGTGAGGGCCAGGTTGTGAGGGCGGTCGACGTGCGCCGGGTAGTACTGCCCGTCATGGATGCGTTGCAGCGCAAACGGGGTCTGCACCGCCACCCACGTCCGGCTGTAGGTATAGCTGAGGTGCCCGGTCAGATGCCCCCGGTGTTTCGCCACGCTCAGCTCCACGCCGTAGGCTTGGCCGCGGGCGCGCATCAGGTCCGTTTCGAGCAGCGGATTGAGCAAGAGCCGGGCTCCGTTGGTGTACTCGACCAGTGAGTGCATCGCTTTGTAATAGACCTCGACCGAAGTCTCGAAAGCGTTCTCGGAGAAATTACGGAAGACACCGACCGCGAACTGGTCGGCCGTCTGGGGCGGCAGGTACCGGCTGCTCACCTTCCAGAAATCGACCGGCGAAATGGCCGTGGTGTTCGAGATCAGGTGCAGGTACTGGCGCGTGCGGTTGTAGCTGGCTTTGACCGAGGCGTCGGGTGTCAGGACGATACTGACCGAGAGGCGGGGTTCCCAGCCGCCGTACCGTTGCATGGGTGCACCGGCCGCATACAAGGTCGTGTCGGTGAGGGTTTCCCGGCTGCGGGGCCGGTCCGGCTGGTAATGGTAGAGGACGCCGGGACCTATCTGTTGAAACCAGACGTAGCGAACGCCGCCCCGTGCCGTTACGCGCGACGACAACCGCCACTCTTCGCTGAGGTGGGCAGCCGCTTCGTAGGCTTGCTCCTGCGGCAGGTCCAGCGGAATGACATTCGAGGTTTCATGGGTCGGGCGCACCGTGCCGGGTCGAACGGCGTAGTGGGTGCCGGAAAGTCCCCCTTCCACCTGATGCGTTGGTGCGGGCGTGTAGAGAAAATGCGCAGTGATTTCCTGTTGCTGAATGGTTGCCTGCTGGGTGAACTCGTAGGCTTGGCGCAGTCCGCGCAGCCCCGTGGTGTTGTCGCTGTGGGTCGCCTGCACGTTGAACAACAGGGCATCGTTCAAAAGGTAATTCCATTGCAGCGAGGCGGCGTTGTTCGTCCCAAAATACAGCGTGTCGCCCGGAAAGCGAAACGTGTCCAGGCTGCGGTAGTACGACAGCGCGAGGCGGTGATGGGCATTCGGACGGAACAGGAGTTTCCCGTTCAGGTCATAGAAAAAGGCCCGGCTGTTTCTCACGTCGCCCGGAAACGACTGGAGAATCCAGTTCGGATAGGCGGCACGCCCCCCGACCAGGAACGTAAGCTTTTCGCGCCACAACGGTCCTTCCACCACCACGCGACTCGCCAGCGGACTGAGGCCCCCCGACACCCGCAGCTTTTCGCCATTGCCCGCCCGCGTGTTTACCAGCAGCAGCGACGATAGCCGCCCGCCGTACTGCGCCGGGACGCCCGCTTTGTAGAGCGTCGCGTTGTCGACCACGTCAGGATTGATGCCCGTGTACAACCCCAGCAGGTGCGAAGTAGAGAACAGCGGAGCGCCGTCGAGAAGGACCAGGTTCTGATCGACACGACCACCCCGCACGTTGAACCCACCCGCGCCTTCGCCGACCGTGCTGACGCCCGGTTGTAGCAGCAGTCCCCGGATCAGGTCCGCCTCCCCGAACACGGCGGGGAGTTTCTTCAGTTCGGCGATGTCCAGGCGCACGCGGCTCATCTCGATTGATTGGAGGCGTTGCTCCAGCGCCTCGGAGCGCACCACCACCTCCTGTATCTGCTGGATTTTCTCGATCAGGCGAACCTGGAGCAGCGTATCGTCGAGGAGGTAAAACGCTTCGTAGTGCGTGCGGTACCCGACCGCGGAAAACTGAATCGCCACCTGCCCCACCGGAAGCCGGAGCTGGTACTGGCCACTCGAATCCGTCGTGGTGCCTACCCGCAGGTTCCGTACGAACACATTCACGCCCGCCAGCGGCTCGCCCGTTATCTGGTCGGTCACAACCCCTTGCAGTAACGCATTGGCCTGCGCCATTCCTATTGCCAGCGTGCTCAGTGCCAGGCACATGACCGGGCAAAAGAAACGGCGGAAAAGGAGAGCGTGGCGGAACATATGTACAATATGCTGGAAAGACGAGAAAGTACCCATCGTCGCAGCACATAACCACGGAAAAAAACGTCAGGTGGGGGGCGACATGGCGTCGACCGGGGACCTGCAGACCGCTTTTAGGTATTGGGTGAAACGTTTAACCCTAAAGGTGAGCGAAGGGATAGCAGGAGTTGGTGAAAAGGTTCTTGAGTTATCTGGTGGCAAGTCCTGGTGCTTTGTGCCTATCACCAGCTATCCAAACGCTCTGCCCCCTCTACTCCGCTTCCCATGCTTCACACTTAGCGCTATGCGCTTTCACTCACTTCGCAGCGCCTCGACGGGATTGGCCAGGGCAGCGCGAAGCGTCTGGACACTGACGGTAAGGCCCGCGATCAACAACAGCGCTAGGAGTGGTGCCAGGAACAGCCAGCCGCTCAGTTCCGTGCGGAAGGCGTACTGATCCAGCCACTGTCGCGCCAAATACCAGCCGAGCGGAATCGCGACGAGGTTCGCGACCACGACGAGGCGGAGGTAGTCTTTCGACAAAAGCCCCAGCAGGCTACTTACCGAGGCGCCCAGCACTTTGCGGATGCCGATCTCTTTGGTGCGTTGCTGCGCCGTATAGGCCGAAAGTCCGAACAGACCCAGGCAGCCGATCAGCATGGCCAGCCCCGCGAAGCTGCCGAATAAGGTATAGGTCCGCTCGTCGGCCCGGTACTGTTGCGCGTAGAACGCATCCAGGAAGAAGTACTCGAACGGCGAATCCGGATAGAGTTGCTTGAACGTCGACTCGACCTTGGCCAGCGTGCGCGGCATGTTGCGCGTCTGCGTATGGATGGTGTAAAAATTGCCGAAATCGCCCCCGCCCGGTCGGTAGAGGGTCGGAGGAATCGGCTGCGCGGGTGATTGATGATGATAATCGTTCAACACACCCACGATGATGGGGTGCTGATCGCCGGTTTCCAGCGTTTGGCCCACGGCCGCCTCGGGGGACGCGAAGCCAAAGAGCGTTACGGCGGACGCGTTGAGCATCGCCGGGTAGGGGCGTTGCAATGTATCGGTGGGTAAAAAGGTGCGCCCGGCCAGCAGTTCCAGTTGGTAGACCTCGACAAAATCGCCGTCGATCATCAGAAACGTCACGCTGCCCGGCGCATCTTGTCCGGGGCGGTGGTACTGATCGGTCCGCCAGTAAATCTCCCGGCCCGGCACGTCGCCGCTGAGCGCAATCCCGGCGATGTCGGGTTCGGGCGCCAAGGCCTGTTTGAACTGACCTTGCCCCGACAAATAAGCGGGTGCCTGCACCACCAGTTGCTGGGAAAGGTCAAGGCCCAGGTCGCGCTGTTGCATAAAGCGAAGCTGGCGAGCCGCCGTAAGGGTGGCGATGATCAACAAGACCGACGCGGCGAATTGAAAGACAACAAGCCCCTGCCGCAGTCCTTGCCGCTGAGCCGTCGCCGCGCTGCCGAGGGTTCCCTTGAGTACCACCGCCGGACGGAAGCCGGACAAGACAAACGCCGGATAAAGCCCCGCCCCCAGACTCCCTACGACAATGAGCATGGCCAATAGAAACCAGAACGGAGGCCAGTGGGTCAGGGCGAAGGCAGGCGGCATTTCCGTAAGCGTTTGCCCGAAATACGGTTGCAGGAGTTGGAAGAGCGTCAGGGCCAGCCCGGCGCTTATCACATTGAGCAGAAACGACTCGGTGAGGAACTGGGCAACGAGCTGAAGGCGAGAGGCCCCCGCCGTTTTTCGCACGCCGACCTCCCGGGCCCGCCGCACGGCCCGTGCCGTCGAGAGGTTCACGTAGTTGATGCCCGCCATGAGCAGAATCAGCAAGCCAATGCCCATCAGCACGTAGAGCGTCTGCCCGGAGAGGGTCGGATTCGGCTCGTCGCCCCAGCCGGGTTGCAGGTGAATGGTGGTGACGGGCTGCAACGTGTAATGCACCGCCCGCTGATTTTCGCGGAGGCGGGCACCGATTTGTTCCTCGGTCCAGGCGGCCAATTGAGTTTCCAGCGTCGCGGGGTTGGCCGTGGGGCGAAGACGCACGTAGGTGAACAGGTTGTCCCAGTCCCAGTTGTCGTCCACTTCGGGGCTCATGAATTGATGAATCGTGACGTACGACATCAGAATGTCCGGGCGGAGGTGCGCATTGACGGGAACATCGGCGTAGACACCCTTGACAGTAAATTGCGCGGAGCCGTCGATGTTCGAACTGTTGAGTTGAATTGACTGATTGAGCGGATTTTCCTTACCAAACAGTGCACGGGCGACGCGTGCGGAGATCACCACCGTCATCGGTGCTTGCAGCCCTTCGGCCGGATCGCCCGCCAGCACCGGATAGGCAAACACCGACCAGAAACCCGGATCGGTTGCGTAGATTTCTTCCACACGCGTCGAAGGAACGACTTCCGTCGCGGTGGTGGGGGTAACCGGGCGGTTCACGATGGCATCTCCGAAAATAGCTACGCGCGTAAACGCTTCTATTTCAGAATATTCCCGTTGCAGAAGAGCCGGTGGCGTACGCACCGTCTTCCGATCGCGCTGTTGATTCGTAAACGTCTCGGCATTGATGCGGTAGAGCTGCGCAGCATCAGGATAAAATCGGTCGTAGCTCCGCTCGTAGCGCACGTACTGATAAATCAACAGAAACGCCGCCATGCCCACGGCCAGTCCCATGCCATTGAGAAGAGAAAAGGCCGGGCTCCGACGAAGGTTCCGCCAGGCGATCAGAAGGTAGTTGCGGATCATGGTGTTTTGGTTGATTGGGTTCAAAGCTTAAAGCTCAAAGTTTAAAGAGGGCCTTATTCTCCAATGAAAAGAAGAGCCTTGACAAGATGACCTTACTTCGCACTTCCTACTTCCTGCTTCACGCTCTGCGCTCTGCGTTTTATTCAATGATTCTATAATTCAGTCATTCTATTATTCACTGCGCAGGCTGTCCACCGGGTTGGCCGAAGCGGCCCGTAGCGTTTGCCCGCTGATGGCCAGTCCGGCGATCAACAGAATGAACAGCAACGGCAGCCCGAAGAGCCAGCCGTTTATCCCCACGTGGAACGCGTACTCCTGCAACCAGCGCCGGATCAGGAAATAGGCCAGCGGCAGGGCCAGCAGATTGGCCAGGAGGATCAGGCGCACAAAGTCTTGAGAGAGAAGCAAAACCAGTTGCCCCAGCGAAGCGCCCAGCACCTTTCGGACGCCGATCTCTTTGGTGCGCTGCACGAGCGTCACCGACACCAGCCCGAACAAGCCCAGGCAGGCGACGAAGATGGCAAGCCCCGTAAAGAGCTGAAACACCTGTCCGAACACCCGGTCGTTGCGGTATTGGCGCGCGAAGCTTTCGTCCAGGAACGTGTAATCGAACGGATTGCCCGGGAAAAACTCCGCGTGGAGCGCTTCGATCGACGCCAGCGTCTGCGGCAGCCCCTGCGCCTGTACTTTGATGGAAATGGGACTGCCGGTGGAGAGCATGGGAAACAGCACCAGGGGCTCAATCGGATGGTGCAGCGACTGCTGATGGAAGTCGTCCACCACGCCTACCACGTCCCACTCTTTGTCGAAAACGACGATTTTTTGCCCGAGGGCTGCCTGCGGTGAGGCAAAGCCGAGCAACCGAACTGCGGCCCGGTTGAGTTGGGCCACGTGGAGCTGATTGAAGTCAGGATGGTAGTCGGAAGCCTGAAACGAACGTCCCGCCATTTGTTTGACGCCATACAATTCCTGGTAATCGTGATCTATCCCCATGTTGCTGAGCGTGAATTTTACCGACTCGTCGGCCCCGGCCACGCGTGCGTTGAACGTCCGCGCCATGCGGTCGCCGGGTGCCCGCTGTGAACTGGCCGCCGCCAAGATGGACGGCTGGCGACGCAGCGCATCCTTAAAGTGGTTGACCCGATCAATGAAGGTAGAATCAAATGCCTCGAAACGCGGTCCCGGAATGACCAGCACCTGATCCAGCCGCAGTCCCAATTCCTGCCGTTGCATGTACTGCATCTGCTGGTAGACCGTGCACGAACCGGCAATCAACAGGACGGAGGCCGCAAACTGCCCGACTACCAGGGCTTTTTGCAGAAACGAGCCCCGTGCCGATGCGGTAAACCGGCCCTTCAGCACCAGCACCGGAGCGGTGGCAGAGAGCACAAAGGCCGGATAAAATCCGGATGCCACACTGCCCACGACCAACGTAGCCAACAGCACGAAAGGGGTGACCAGGCCGCCGTAACCGCCACCCAGCAGCAAACCGAGCGAAAGTGCGCGGTCCAGCAGTTGGTTGAAAGGTGATTGCAACGCCTGCACGAGGGTGACGGCCAGGCAGAAGGCAAGCAGATTGGTCAGCAGTGCTTCGGCCAGAAACTGCCCGATCAGTTGTTGCCGCTGTGCCCCGATCACCTTCCGGATGCCCACTTCCCGGGCGCGTTCCAGCGAGCGGGCGGTGGTGAGGTTCACGTAGTTGACCCAGGCAATGACCAGAATAAGCAGAGCGATGACCAGCAGGCCCCAGACCATCGTCCCGTTGCCCACCACCCCGATTTCGTATTCGAAGTCGGAGTGCAGGTGTGCCTGCAAAAGAGGTTGCAGGTAGAATTTTTCGACGCTGCCCGATACCTCGTCTCCGTGGAAATGGCGCTCGCTGAAGGCTTCCAGTGGCGCTTGGAGCGAACCGGGTTCCGTACCGGGTTTGAGCCGGACGTACTGATAAAAGTCTGACCAGCGCCAGGCGTTAGTGCCTTCGGCCGAGAAGGCAGGATTCGACGAAAAGGAGATCAGCAGGTCAAACGGCAGGTGTGCGTTCTCCGGCAGGTCGGGCATAATGCCCGTGATGCGGAGGGGTTCTTCTTCGTTTTCCAGCACCAGAAGCTGATTCAGGAGTTGGTCCGGCGTCTGCGCTTTCCCGAAAAGGGTGGCGGCCCAGGTTTCGGTCAGAACGCACGTGTTAGGCTCCACGAGAGCCGTGGCCGGATCGCCCGCCAGCAAGGAATAAGAAAAGAACGGTAGAAAATGCTCATCCACCATCAGTATCTCCGGTACGGTCTGCAGTGCTTCGTTCCGGCGCACCACGCCTTCGCCCAGCGGAAACAGGCGTGTGTACGCTTCTACCGCGTCCAGCTCTTCCGCCAGCGCCGGGCCCACCGGCGAATACGTAATGGTGCCGTGTTGCACGAGTTCGCCCTGTTGGTACCGGTCGTTCACCACTCGGTAGATCCGCTCGGCGTTCGGGTAAAAACGGTCGAAGCTCCATTCGAAGCTGACGTATTGCAGAATGAGCAGGCAGGCGGCAATGCCTACGGCTAGGCCCAGCACGTTGATGAGCGAGAAGACCTTGTTCTTCTTCAGGTTCCGCCAGGCGATCAGAAGGTAGTTACGGGCCATGGTTCTGGTTGATTGAGTTAAGAGTTAAAGTTCAGAGCTTAAAGTTTAAAGAGCGCCAGGGCATCGCTTGAGTGAGTGGCAGGTCGCAGGTTGTAAGTCCTTGTACTTCGTTCCTTTACCAGCGATCAAAACGCTCTACTCTCTGTCCTTTGCGCCCCGCGCTTACTCACTTCGCAACGAATCTGCCGGGTTGACCAGGGCGGTCTTCACGGTTTGGACGCTAACGGTGAGCAGCGCAATGAAGAAGACGAGCAACGACGGCACGAGAAATAGCCCAAGGCTGATGTCGATACGAAAAGGGTAATTTGCTAACCACGTTCGGATGCCCCAGTAGGCCAGGGGCCAGGCTACGAGGTTCGCCAGCAAAAGCAGCTTTGCGAAATCTTTGGTCAGGAGCAGAAGGAGCGTGGAAAACGGCGCGCCCAGAATTTTGCGTACACTCATCTCTTTGGCGCGTTGAGACGTAGCGAGCAGCGAAAGCCCCCATAGGCCCAGGCACGCAATGCCGATTGCCAGCACCGTAAACACCCCGAAGACCCACCCGAAACGCTGATCGGCCCGGTACTGGGCATCGAAATAATCGTCCAGAAAGAAATAGTCGAACGGATTTCCCGGAAACGCGTTTTGCCAGGCCGCTTCCAGTTGATCGATGTTTTCCTGCACCGTGTGCGGGCGGCCGTCGGTCCGCATCTTGATCGCGAAGTACCCGATCTGATCCGTGGGGTCGGGACCGTAGTACAGCACCATCGGTTTGTGGGAGGACTTGAGGGATTGCTGGTGAAAGTTTTTGACGACCCCGACCACCGTAATCAACGACCAGGAATTGCTGGCGATGGTTTGGCCGACGGCCTCTTCGGGATGTTGAAATCCGATGGCCCGGGCGGCTTCTTCGTTCAAGAGGGCCGTTTCGTGGGGCGGGTCTAGCTGCGGAGAGAAATTCCGACCGGCCAGTAGTTGCAGTGCAAACGCGTCGACGAACGACTGGTCGATGCCGACGTTGTAGAACTGCACCCCTTCGGTGGCAGGCGTCCCCGCTTTGCGCAGGCCCCCGTGGATGATGTTGTCGGGTTTGGCGGGAATGCTCGTGGTATAGACCACCGACGAGAAGGCAGCATGGTTTTCTAACTCGTCCTTAAAACGCTGGGCCTGAGTGGCGTATGCAGTGTCTACCACATCGGGGGTGGTCAGCACCAAGAGTTGGTTGAGGTCCATGCCCAGCGGCTGATGGCGCATAAAATGCAACTGGCGGGCGACAACGAAGGTGCCGGCGATCAGCAACAGGGACGTGGTGAACTGAAAGACGACGAGTCCCTGCCGCAACCGATAGCCGCGCCCGCGGTGGTAGATCTTACCTTTGAGTACTGCCATAGGGCGGAACGAAGAAAGCACCCAGGCCGGGTAGAGCGCCGCACCGACAGTGCCCAGCCCGAAAAAAGCAATGACCAGCAATTCAACCGGAAAGGGCAACCCCCGCAGCGGTTTACCGGTCAGTTGTGCAAAATAAGGTTGCAGTAATTGAAACAAGGTCAGCGCCAGGACCATGCTCAGCGCGTTGAGCAGCACGGATTCCAGCACAAACTGCTGCACTAGTTGCGTGCGACTGGCCCCCGCGACTTTCCGGACACCGATTTCCTGAGCCCTTTCCAGGGCGCGTGCGGTCGAAAGGTTCACGTAATTCATCCAGGCAATCAACATCAGGAACAGCGCAATGGCCAGCAGCAGGTACACGGCGTTCCCGTTGCCGTTCACCCGGATTTCCTGCACCATGTCTGAATAGAGATAAATATCGCGCAGCGGCTGTAACGCGAATGCGATCTGCAACTGCGGCATGTGAACGTACCGCTCCACAAAGGCCGGGAACTTGGCCGCCAGTTGGTCGGGGTCGGTGCCGGGTTGGAGGAGGAGGTAGGTGTAAAACAACGCTGATTCCCAGTCGTGGTCGGCCCCGGTTTCCCCCATGATGGAGGGCAGTGTAGCGTGCGAAAACAGGAAGTCGACTTGCAGGTGAGAGTTTTCGGACAGATCGTCAAAGACGCCCTGAACAGTGAACGGAAGCGTGTGAGTCCCTTCCTGGGCGACGAGCGTTTTGCCCACGGGATCTTCTTCGCCAAAATAGCGCCGTGCCGCCGAAGCAGAAAGCAGACCCGTAGAGGGCTGTTCCAGCAAATGACCGGTTGCACCGGGCTGTACCCGAAAGGTGAAAAGCCGTAGCACCGACGGGTCGGCAAAGAAAACACGGCGTTCGTTGAAGACGATCGCATCGTGGGTCAGGGCCAGCGTGCCGTTAATGGGCCAGAGGCGCGCATACTCCGCTACTTCGGGAAAGTCTTTTTTGAGTGCTGGCCCCGCCGCCGAAAAAACTTTGGGTACCTGCACATCGAGCTGGCCGTTTTTGTACCCACTGACGGTGACGCGATACACCTGATCCGCGTTTTCGTGAAAGGCATCGTAGCTCAATTCGAAGCTGACGTATTGCAAAATCAACAGACACGCGGCCATGCCTACAGCCAACCCGGCAATGTTGATGAGCGAGAACACCTTATTTTTCTTCAGGTTCCGCCAGGCGATAAGAAGGTAGTTGCGGGTCATGGTTATTGGTTGATGGAATTATTAGGTCTCAGGTTGCAAGTCTTTGTACTTCACACTTCGCACCTCACGCTTGGCTCTCTGCGCTCTGCCCCGTGCGCCCTGTGCCTACTCACTGCGCAGCGCCTCGACCGGATTGGAAAAGGCCGCTTTCACCGTTTGAAAGCTGATGGTACACACCGCGATCAGAAGCACAACCCCCACCGGCAACGCCAGAAGTGGCCACGAAATGTCGGTGCGGTATGCGTAGTGCGTCAGCCACTGGCGAATGCCCAGGTACACCAGCGGGATGGCGAGCACACTGGCGATCAGCACCAGTCGGATGAAGTCCTGCGCCAGCAGCCGTACCAGCCCGGGCACTTCCGCCCCCAGCACTTTGCGGATGCCGATCTCTTTTGTGCGTTGCAGGAGGGTGTAAGACGACAGACCAAAGAGACCCAGGCAGGCGATGAAAATTGCTAACCCGGCGAACAGACCGAAGACGCGTCCGAACTGCTGATCGGCCTGGTACTGCGCGTTGAAGAAATCGTCGAGAAAAAAGGCATCGAACGGACTTTCCTGGAACGCCTGTGCCCACGTGGTTTGGAGTTGATCGAGCGTGGCGGGGAGGCGATCGGTCTTCAATTTAAATGAATAATATTCTCCCGCCCACGGTGCATTCAGGTACCGCTTCAGGGCAAAGACGATCGGGCCTACGGCCTGATGCAGCGACTGCTGATGAAAATCTTTGACGACCCCGACGATCTGCTTTTCTAAGTGTTGGTTACCAGATTCGTCCCACACGACCGACTGCCCGATGGCGCTTTCCGCGTCGGGAAAACCCAGGAGTCGGATCGCTTCTTCGTTGAAAATCACCGCCTCCCGATCGGAAGTTATTTCTTCAGAAAAGTTGCGTCCGGCCGCGAGCTTAGCCCCGTAAAGGTCGAAAAAGTCTTCGTCGATGGCGATGATGTGCACGCTCTGCCGCGCGTCTGGCTGGTTCGGTCGGTAGAAACCACGCCCCCACGACACCCGCTGGCCGGGAACAGACGAGGAGACGGCCACGCGCTGCACCGACGGCAGGCGGGCCGCTTCCTGCTTAAAATACGTGAGGTGATGCTGGTAGGTAGAATCTTTGATGCCCGGCCCCTTTACCACCAGCGTCTGGTCCAGTTGCAACCCTAAGTCCTGCTCTTGCATGTACTGAAGTTGGCGTTGTACCGCCAATGTCCCGGCAATCAGCGCGATGGAAGCCGCAAACTGAAAAACCACCAATACTTTCCGGGTGTGAACGCCCTGCGGCGAGGTAACCGATCGGGACTTGAGGCCCCGCAGCGGGGGATAAGCCGACAGCACAAAGGCCGGGTAGAACCCAGAGCAGAAAGCTCCGACAAGAAACAAGCCCACCGTCGCCCACCCCACCCACGGCTGAAAGGTCGTGGCAAGCGGACTTCCCACCAGCGTCGAAAACCAGGGCAGGAGCAGCTGCGAGAGGGTCAGGGCCAGGGCCGCGGCCCCCAGGTTGACAAGCACCGATTCGGCCAGAAACTGCCCCATGAGTTGCCTACGACTGGAGCCGACGGCCTTGCGGATGCTGATTTCGCGTGCCCGTTCCGCCGATTTGGCGGTGGTCAGGTTCAAGTAGTTGATCCAGGCGATTACCAGGATGAAGAGCGCGATCACGACCAGAAATTCGACGGCACGGCGGCTTCCGTTCGCTTCCGCCTCCGCCTGCAAATCAGAATCGAGGTGGATGGTCTGAATCGGCTGGAGCACCAATTGATAGCGCGAACCTTCCGCACGGAGTTGGGCCAGCCAGTCGCCCAGGTAGCGTTCCAGAAAGGTAGCCAGCTTCGCTTCCATCGCTGCCGGATCGGTGCCGGGGGCCAGTTCTACATAATTGTAAAAATTACCCCAGTCCCAGACTTCGTCGAGGTTGAACGGAATGGAATTGAACGATACCAGGACGTCCGTATGCAGGTGGGTGGCCGCGGGCAAATCGGCAAAGACGCCCGTCACTTGCAAGGCCAGTGGGCCGCGTTCGCCTTGGTAGAACGTCATCGTCTGATGAAGGGGATCTTGCCCGGGGAAATACTTGTCCGCCATGCGCTGGGAAAGCACGACACTGTTGGGTTGGGCCAGCGCCCGGTTCACATCCCCCTGCGTAAGCTGGTAAGAGAACAGGTTCAGGAAAGAAGAGTCGGCGAAATAAATCCGCTCCTCATGAAAGCTCCGGTCGCCCACTTGCAGCACGGGGTCCGACATCAGCGGCCCTGTATGCACCACCCGTGCCGCACGAATTACCTCCGGCAGGTCACGCCGCATCGCGGGCGCTATGGCGGGTGTCGTCTGCGCCCGCTGGCTGGTAACCTCTCCGTTGAGCGTACTGAACGCATCCACAACACGATGAATATTCGAACGGCGGAAATCGTCGTAGCTCAGCTCGAAACTGACGTACTGTAAAATCAGCAGGCAAGCCGCCATGCCCACGGCCAGTCCCAGGAGGTTGATGAGGGAGAAGACCTTATTTTTCTTCAGGTTCCGCCAGGCGATCAGAAAGTAGTTACGGAGCATACGTACGGCAATTATGGTTACCAGAGGTTGGTAGGGTAATGTCCCCTTGTCAATTGGTGTGCCATTATAATAATGGGTTGAAAATCAGATGTTTGTGATTTTTTATTGTTCGTGTGATTCCACGAAAGCGTTCCATAATGAAACAGCGTAGTGTTCCATTGTGGAACACGTCGAGCCTGTAAATCATTTTCTGGCCAGGAGGATGACAACATACGGAGCAATTGCTTATTTTTCGTTAACCTATCGCCCTCCCGCCGATCATGCTACTTTATTTTTCTTTACCCCGTGCATTCTCATTCTACTGCGCATATCCCCGTCCTGGTGCTCGACGACGACCGCGACGTCCTGCATACGGCTCGCCTCATCCTGAAACCCCATTTTGCGCACGTGCAGACCGAAAGCGATCCTGGCCGTATTCCTGACCTGTTGCGCGAAGCGCACTACGATGTGGTTTTGCTAGACATGAATTTTACGCCCGGTGCCACCGACGGCAAAGAGGGACTTTACTGGCTACGAAAACTGCGTGAACTGGCGCCTGAAACGCAGGTGGTGATGAACACGGCTTACGGCGATATTGCGATTGCGGTCGAAGCCATGAAGGAAGGCGCCATTGATTTTCTGGTGAAGCCCTGGGAAAAAGAAAAGCTGCTGACCACGGTGCGAAACGTGTACGAACTGAGCCGGGCCCGTCGCGAAGTGGCGCAACTGAAATCGCGGGAGCAGATGTGGCAGCAGGATTTGGACCGTCCGTTCGCAGAAATCATAAGCCAGTCGCCCGCCATGGAGCTAGTCTTTGAGGCCATTCGGAAAGTAGCCGATACCAACGCGAATGTGCTGATTCTGGGCGAAAACGGCACCGGGAAAGAACTGGTGGCCCGGGCCATCCACCGGCAGTCGGGACGGGCCGCGGCGCCGTTTATCAAGGTCGACCTGGGGGCCATTTCGGAGACGCTCTTCGAGAGCGAACTGTTTGGTCACCGAAAGGGAGCATTTACCGACGCGAAGGAAGACCGGCCCGGTCGGTTCGAGCTGGCGCACGGCGGCACCTTGTTTCTCGATGAAATCGGCAACGTATCGCTGCCCTTGCAGGCCAAGCTACTGACTGCGCTGCAAAGCCGGCAGGTCACCCGCGTGGGGGCAAATCACCCGACGTCGGTCGACATTCGCCTGATCTGTGCTACCAACCAACCGCTCTACGAACGGGTGGAAGAAGGCGCGTTTCGTCAGGACCTGCTCTACCGCATCAACACCGTCGAGCTTTCGTTGCCGCCGTTGCGCGAGCGTCCGGAAGATGTTCCGCTGCTGGTGGCGCATTACCTGGACCTCTACCGTCGAAAATATCAGAAAGCGGAAGTGCAACTCGATGCAGCCGCGCACGAAAAGTTGCTGCATTACGCCTGGCCCGGCAACATCCGGGAGTTGCAACATGCTGTGGAGCGGGCGGTGATTATGAGTGAGCAGCGCCTGTTACACCCGGCCGATTTTCTGCTGACCGGCACCGCCGCGGGAAGTGCTACGCGCCGGGCGCGGCGACCGGAGCCCCCGCCGTCGTATCACCTTGAAACGCTGGAGCGCGAAGCCATTCAAAAAGCCATCGAAAAGCACCGGGGCAATCTCTCGCAGGCGGCCGCCGAACTGGGGCTGGGGCGCACCACCCTCTATCGAAAAATGGAGAAGTATGGCCTTTAACCGCTTCCGTTGGGGAATACTGATTCGGGTCGGCCTGATTCTGCTGCTGGGGTTTGCGGCTGTGCTTACGACGCAGACGCACTTCTGGCTGGTGGCGGGTTGGCTGGGGTTGTTCGCGGCGTTATTGACGGGAGAACTGATCCGCTACGTGGAGCGCACCCAGCGCGATCTGGGCAATTTTCTGTTGTCGATCCGGCAGGGCGATTTTACGGGTAACTATCGCCGTCGGGCGCGGAATCTGCATGAGGAACTGATCGGGCAGGCGTTTCAGGACATCATGCAGGTGTTCCAGCAATTGCGGCGCGAACGCGAATCGGAGCATCTGTACCTCCAGACCATTGTGCAGCACGTGGGGGTGGCGCTGCTTTGTTTCGATGCTGCCGGAGAAATACGGCTGATGAACGAGGCCGCCCGGCAACTGTTCCGGCGGCCCTACCTGAAAAACATACAGAACCTGCGCGAGGTAGCCGACCATGCGCCGGCGTTGACGGCGGTGTTGGAGCGGTTGCCGTCGGGGCAGCGCGAACTGGTGCGGCTGGTTATGCAGGGACAGTTGATGAACCTTTCCGTGCAGGCCACGGAGCTGAAGCTGGAAGGCGAATGGCTGAAGCTGGTTTCGTTTCAAGACATTCGTTCTGAGCTGGAAGCCCAGGAGGTGGAGTCGTGGCAGAAGCTGATTCGTGTGCTGACGCACGAAATTATGAACTCGGTCATTCCCATCGCGACGCTGGCTTCCGTCACGCATCAGATGGTGGAAGGCATGGTGCCAGCAAGCCCCGGCAAAACCACCCTGGACGAAGAAGAGACGACCGATTTGCTCGAAAGCCTGCGGACCATCGAAAAGCGAAGCAAAGGGATGGCGCACTTTGTGGAAGATTACCGCAGCCTGACCCAAATGCCGGTGCCTGTTTTCACGGACGTGGAGGTGCTGGCTCTTTTTCGGCGGGTGATCGCGTTGCACCGTCCTCGCCTGGAAGCGCAACAAGTTGCTCTGAAACTGCAGGTTACACCGGAGACCTTACGTGTAACGGCCGATCCTGAGCTGCTGGAACAAGTGCTGATTAACCTGATGCTCAACGCATTGGACGCCTTGCAGGCATGGCCTTCGCCTGTGCTGTGGCTGGTGGGATACGTGCAACCGAACGGGCGAGTCGCGCTGCAGGTAAAGGACAACGGTCCCGGCATTCCGCCCAATCTGCTGGAGCAGGTTTTTGTGCCATTCTTCACGACCAAGAAAAACGGTTCGGGCGTAGGGCTGAGTCTGTCGCGCCAAATCATGCGCCTGCATCGGGGAAGCCTGCAAGTGCAATCCGAGCCGGAAAAGGGTACCGTCGTGACGCTGCACTTCTAATTACCACGCTGATACCGGCGGATAGTGCTAACAATGGTTTGTGGAAATAATTATATTTTTTTGACTGCGACTGTCAGCATGGATAACGGTTTCCTGATGGTGAATCATACTGCAAAAAGCGCCAATAACCCCTTGGTTGTGATAGGGTTAGTTTTAGTTTTTTACCTCTTGCGTAGCGTACGGGAGGGTGATTGAATTAGGTGTGACGGAAGGATAAGAAAGACCAGATTTCATACATGCCACAGAAAAGAGGTAAGGAATTCCCCGTCCTCTTGACGGTGTGCAGGGCATAGCCTGCGGATGTTTGCTTGGCATCCCGCTCAGGGCAAGCCTCTTAAAATCCCGAGATAGAAACAGTAAGCTGATTTTTTCTAGTGGTATAGTGATGCATTGAATTTGCTTTGTCCTATGATGGGCGCTAAATGAAGCGCATATTTCCCGCCCTTTTGCGCTCCTGCGCTTGCCGGCCTCGGTTGCCGACGTAGTCTTTACACACGTTTAACACCGGCCCGTACGGCAGGTGTGCCGCCGCGCCCCGTTCCTTCTATCTTGGTTCCTCCACCAATCGGAGGAATATGGGAAAAATTAAATTCTACACATTCGTATGGTTATGCACGTTGCGCGGAGTACTTGCGCACGGCTGGCGGTACGCTATAATGGCAACGTTCTTCGGTGTGCCGACGCTGCTCCTGGCGCAGTCCACAACGGTAGCCGGCTTTGAGGTCGATGCCAACGTCGAAGCCGCCTCGGCGGCCGACTGGTTTCGGGGAACGGTAACCGCAGGTGTGCTGGACGAAACCAACGGGGCCTCGGTTGCCGCTACGCTGAAGAACGCACGCAACGCACAACAACGCAACCAACCGTTTTCGGTAGGGCAGGCCACGGATCATGCAGGCATGGATGCGTTCTTCTACCGGGATTATATCTCGGCCCAAAACGCTACCGACGCCACGATTTTTCGCAACGGGTCGAACAAAAATGGCGATGCACCCGCCTCGTGGTCGGTGGGCACGGGTTCAGTTCCTCAGAAGAACGACCTGGTGGATGTCATGGCCCACCTCCGCCGTCAGGGCGACCAGCTTTGGTTTGTAGGAGGGGCGGCTACGCGATCGGCCGACGGCACCGCCCACATCGATTTTGAATTTTACCAGCAGGCGATCCATGTCAACGCGACGGGTTTTGTCAGTCAAGGAACGGACGGAGGCCACACGGCCTTTCGGTTCGGACCTGACGGTCGCATTGTGCAGGCAGGTGATCTGATTTTGTCGGCCGACAAAGAACGCGGCGGAAGTGACCTGCAACTGAGTATTCGGGTCTGGGTCGCTCCGAGTCAATTGCCCGGCGGTTCGCTGGAGGCGTATAATGCGCTGGCAAACGCTGCATTTCATTTTACGGGAGCGTTTCAGGCCGGCCAGGGTTCCGGATTGTACGGTTACGCTGAAGTTACGTTTACGGCCGCACAGGCCGTCGGAAGCATGAACGACCAGGAAGTATCGGCTGGTCCCTGGGGCACGCTCGAAGGCGAAAAGGCAGCATGGCGCAGTACTTACGTCCCGCATCAGTTTGTGGAAGTCGGTGCCGATTTGTCGCAGCTCGGGTGGATCGCCGCGCAAGCGCACGTACAGTGCGGCCAGCCCTTGGGGTATGTGGTCGTCAAAACGCGAACCTCTCACCAGTTTACGGCTGAGCTCAAAGACTTTACGGAGCCTGTTCCGTTCGGGAAAGGAACGAGCCTGCAGCTGACCACGCAGCCTCAGACGCTGACGTGCCGTACGACGCAGGTGCCCTTGCGGGCGAACGCCTCGGAAGAAGGAATTGATTTGTCAGAGGCATCGTATCGCTGGGAAGGACCGGCCGGCTTTGTATCGCAGGCGCACGAACCGATCGCCACGCAGCCCGGTGTCTATAACGTCACCGTGACGTTGCCCGGCGGCTGTTCGGCCTCGGCCTCGTTGGAGGTGACGCAAGAAACAGAAGCACCGCGTTTGCAGGTGACAGCCCAACCGGTTTCGTGTTTCGGGGCTGTGGACGGCAGTGTATCGCTCACGGTAGAGGGCGGACAGGCCCCGTACCAAATTCAGTGGGCGCATGGGACATCCTTAACGGGGCTGGCGGCCGGGACGTACCGGGTGACGGTGACTGACGCCAAGGGTTGCGAAGCTTCTGCGGAAACGACCATTACGCAGCCGGAAGCGTTGCGTCTGACGGCCGACGTATCCGGAAACGGGTGTGCGCCTGAACATCGGGCCGCCCTCTACGCGACCGGTGGAACCGCCCCTTACACCTTTCTCTGGCCCGACGGCACTACCGCCTCAACGCGCGATGACCTGTTGCCCGGTACGTATGCTGTGCAGGTGACCGATCAGGGTGGGTGTTCCGTGGCGACAACGGTACGAGTGGAAGCTGAACCGACGTTTCAGGTAAAGGCCCATGCCTCGTCGGCAGGGTGTGGTGCCGGCGGCGGAGCGATCACATTAGAAACTACCGGCGGGACGGCACCTTACACCTATGCTTGGTCTACCGGCGCTCAGACCGCTTCGTTGGAAAACGTATCCAGTGGAGCTTACCAGGTAACGGTAACGGACGCCACGGGCTGCCAGGCCTCCGCCGAAGCGGTGGTGGTCAGTGGCGAGCCGCTGCGGGTGTCGTTCACGACGCAAGCACCGGGCTGTCAGGCCGCGGGAGCAATCGACGCAACCGTTACCGGGGGATCAGGACACTACACCTACCAATGGTCAAACGGAGCTTCGTCAGAAGACCTGACCGGACTGGCTGCCGGCACCTACGTGCTTACCGTGCGCGACGAAAGCGGATGCGAAGCGGTGACCGAAGTGACGCTGGCGGCCCCTCCTCCGGCCGAAGTGCAGACCTACCTTTATTACTCCAGTTGCGAATCAGGCCAGTTTGCGGTCGATGTCTACGCCATGGCCGCTACTGAGGGGACGTTTACTTACCGATGGGTGGAAGATGCTACCCAAACCACCTTTGCCACCTCGCAGCAGGTCTTCGGCTTGCAACCCGGCGATTATACGGTCTTCATGACTAATGCGGAGGGGTGTACGTCTCAGAAAACGGTGCACATCGCCCCGCCCGTTCCGCTTACCGCTACCATTCAAATGAACGGTAACTGCGCGGGTGGTGCCACGCAACTCGTGGCGGAAGCCACGGGCGGGATCGGTCCGTATACCTACCGCTGGACGCACAACGGCTCGTCGGCTACGACCCTGGACGGCGTAGCGCCAGGGGTGTATACCGTATCGGTGTACGACCAGCGCGACTGTGAGGCAAGAGCGCAGGTGGAAGTGAAGCCGATGGAGCCGCTCCGTCTGAGTTTCGCGACTACCGAGCCGACTTGCGCCACCGGACGAGGCGACATTGATCTGCGCCTCACGGGAGGAAGTGGGATCTATCAATACACATGGTCGAACGGCGCTACTACCCAAGACCTGACGTCAGTAGCCCCGGGTGTTTATCAGGTGACCGTAAAAGACGCCGGCGGTTGCTCCGTCACGGGGTCAGTCACTTTAAAAGCCCCACCGGCATTGGAACTGTTCCACGACGTTACCTATGCGCCCTGCGAAGCGGGTTTTGCCGCCGACGTGTTGGTGGTGGCGTTTGGGGGAAGCGGCAGTTTTACCTACACCTGGCGTAATACAGCTACCGGTGCTACCGCCATAGGGCAGACCTTGCACCTGACAGAGCCCGGCACGTATGTGGTGACGGCTACAGACACACAGGGCTGTCGTATAGAAGAGCAACTTACCATCAGCGCGCCCGAACCGCTGACGGTGCAGCTGCAGACCAGCGGCGGGTGCAGCGGCGCCGAGCGTACGCTGGAAGCCTATCCGCAGGGTGGGATTGGTCCTTATGCGTATGAATGGACGCTGAATGGCGAATCGCAAGGCACCGACCAGCACCTGTACGGCGCAGTGGTAGGCCAATACGAGGTGACGATTACCGATAGCAGAGGCTGTCGTACTACCGAACAGATCACCGTCGCACCTGCGGGCGCACCGCTCGACGCTACAGCCGAGGTCGTACCTGCTTCTTGCACCGGCGATCCGGGCAAAGCAGTAGTGACGGTGACGGGGGGCGTAGCTCCTTACAACTACATGTGGACCGATACCGGTAGCATGGAAGCCTCGCGGGACGGATTAATGGCCGGTACCTATGAAGTAATGATCTGGGATGCGCAAGGCTGTATCATTACGCTGAGTGTAGACGTTCCTGAAGCCACTGCCACGCCATGTCTTCTGAGTAGTACTGCATCGGCTTCTGCGGAATTTACAGTACAAACGGTCACCGCTTCGGTAGGAGACGCAGCGCAACTGACCTGGACGCTCACTTCGACCGATGGACAGTGGACCATTGTCGAAGGACAAGGCACTCCGACCCTCACGTACCAGACCGGCACGCTCGGATCGGTGGCAACCCTTTCGTTAATGGCCGTCACAGCAGAGGGGTGTACACAAACCTGTAGCCTGCAACTCACCGTAGAGGAGACGCCCGTGGACGATCCGACCGATGATCCGAGTGACGACAACCCTGACGACGAAACGGACGATAGTACCGATGAGGGCGGCAGCGATGATCCCGACAGTGGCACCGACGACGGTACTGGCGATGATTCCGGAAATGAGGGAAGCGACGAGGATTCATCTGATGATCCCGATGCGGATACCGGCGATGACGACACTTCTGATGGCGGCACCGAAGACCCAGGTACGGGTGACGAAGATCCGGACAATGACCCGGATGCTGGTGACGGCACGTCTGGCGAAACTCCGGGCGATGATGATTCGGGCAGTGACGAAGGCGATGGAGAAGGGACGCCGGAAGATGACAACCACGATGGGACCGATCTTGATCAAGGCGGTGGTGACGGTTCTGACGGAAATCCTGGCGACAACGGCGCCGAAACGGACGAGGGCTCGGAAGACGAACCGGATCAGGAGGAAGGCGTACCGGCAGTACCCTGTGTCGTAGAAGTAGGAGGCGAATGCTTTACCTTCCGCTTCCTGGGTTATACTACCAATGCCGACGGGACTACAACCTACACGGTAGAGGCCGTAAACCACTGTAAAAACGCTGTCAGCTACGTAGCCGTCGGCATCGGCAACGGGCAGGTAGTGGATCTTCCCGCTACGTTCGAAGGCGATCTGGGCCGCTACGACGTCGAACTGACCGGCTGGAATGGCAACCCCGGCTTCCCGAGTGTGAAGTTTACGCCGCGTGGCAACGATACGTTCAAAAACAACACGGATGTATTCGAGGTCACCGTCAGCGGATTCGATCCGGAGGCGCCTTTGCAGTTGGAAGGTCACGCCGGTCGCTACACCGAAACGTATACGATTGACCTGACGGCCTGCGCGCAGGAACAGCCAGTGGCTTCACGGAAGGTGGAGATTGGAACCGAGGTAGACGTTTACCCCAATCCGTTCCATACCGAGACCACGCTTGCCTTCGTCGCGACGCATACCGGTGAGGCAACGTTGGAGTTGTTCGACTTGTATGGGCACAAAATCAAAACCATCTATGCTGGCCCCGTAGAAAAAGGCAACCAGTACAGCTTTACGCTGACAAGCGAAGGATTGCAAGAGCACAGTTTCCTTTATCGACTGACCACCGATACCGAGGTGCGCACTGGCCGCCTCCTGAGGATTTATTAGTGATGATGATAGAGTAGCGTGTGGTCTCCCTAGGGCACCCGGGCCGTAAAGCCCGGGTGTTTTTTATTCCGTCATCTGGCCCCCCGACTCATACCAACGAGCGTACATCAGGTAGTTGCGGGCGGTCTGCGCAAACTGCGCCTTCTGGGCTTCACTGACTTCCTTTACCAGCCGGGCGGGCATTCCGGCGTAGAGCGTGCCGGCAGGGATTTCCGTTCCGGCCAACACCACGGCACCCGCCGCGATGATGGCCCCATCGCCCACCACGGCATGGTCCATCACAATCGCGCCCATCCCCACCAACACGTTGTTGCCCAACGTGCAACCGTGAACAATGGCACTGTGGGCAATCGAGACCTCGTCGCCGATGATGGTCGGGGCTTTTTGGTACGTACAGTGGATGATGGCGCCGTCCTGGATGTTGGTCCGGTGGCCGATGCGGATGCGGTGAACGTCGCCGCGTACCACGGCGTTGAACCAGACGCTACATTCATCGCCCATGACCACATCGCCAACGATGGTCGCGTTTTCCGCCAGAAAACAACTCTTGCCAAACTGCGGTTGTGTACCGCGTAGTGGAATAATCAGCGCCATACAGGTTTCTTTTAAGCACGAAAGAACCCCATTTGGAAGAATCCTGCAATGCTGAGAAGTAAAAGACCCGTAGAATCGTCGGAAGAGTGCTCGGTAAAAAAGGCAGGGCGTTTAGCGCAGAAGGGAATCAAAGACCTACAAGTCATCAGCGTATCCCTACAAAATATCCCAGTGCTGATCCCCCAACGTGCCGCTCCTTCAATCCACTTTCCCCTTGTACCTTTGTGCGTATGCAATTGAAAAACGATCTCCTGCTGCGGGCCGCCCGCGGTGAAGCCGTCGAACGAACGCCCGTCTGGCTGATGCGGCAGGCGGGGCGTATTCTGCCCGAGTACCGCGCCGTCCGCAACCGCCTCAGCGGCTTTATTGAACTGGCACAAACGCCGGAACTGGCTGCCGAAGTGACGATCCAGCCCGTCGACATTCTGGATGTGGACGCGGCAATCATTTTCTCCGACATCCTGGTGATTCCCGAAGCCATGGGCCTGCCGTACGAAATGGTTGAAAAGCGGGGGCCCCGTTTCCCGGAAACGGTGCAGACGGCAGAGGATATCGGGCGGTTGCGCATTGCCGATGCGGAGAGCGACCTGGGGTACGTGCTGGAGGCCATCCGCCTTGTAAAGCGCGAATTGAACGGGCGGGTCCCGCTCATTGGTTTTGCTGGCGCGCCGTGGACCATTTTTGCTTATATGGTGGAAGGCAGCGGTTCCAAAACCTTCTCCAAAGCCAAGCGCATGCTCTACAACCAACCGACCCTAGCGCACGCGCTTCTCGACATGATTACCGAAAGCACCATCGGCTATTTGCAGGCGCAAGTACGGGCCGGAGCCGACCTGGTGCAGGTGTTCGATTCGTGGGCGGGGCTGCTCTCGCCGGCGCAATACGCCACGTTCGCGCTGCCGTACCTGGGGCGGATTTGCGACGCTCTTCCCGAGGTACCGGTCACCCTTTTCGCCAAAGGCGCCTTTTTTGCCCGAACGGAACTGGCACAGTTGAACTGCCGCACCATCGGGCTCGACTGGACCATGGACCCGGTCGAATCACGGCGGCTGGTGGGACCGGACAAAACCTTGCAGGGCAACCTTGATCCGTGTGTGTTGTACGGTTCTTTTGAAGAGATCCGGCAGCAGACCCGACACATGCTGAAGGCATTCGGACCGCAGCGGCACATCGCCAACCTCGGCCACGGCGTCTATCCCGACATCGACCCCGAAAAAGTCAAATGCTTTGTAGACGCGGTGAAAGAAGAAAGCACCAGATTGCAAGGCGTAGCGTAAGCATCCCTGGCGAGGCGATGCGTTCGCAAACTGCGCCGCAGATGGCGGAAGAAGGGAACGATCTTCGACAGGGATCTCTCTACATTGTACACGCATCGGCACAAACCCTTCGTTTCTTTTACTTTGCACTCACACAAATTAGCACCACATGGCCCACATCTTGATCATTGACGACGAGCGCAGCATTCGCAGCACGCTGAAGGAAATTCTGGAATACGAAAAATACCAGGTCGACGAAGCGAAAGATGGGGAAGAAGGGCTGGAGATGTTCCGGAAGAACCAGTACGACGTGGTGCTGTGCGATATCAAAATGCCCAAGATGGACGGGATGGAAGTACTGGAGCAGGCCATGGCCGAAGGGAAAGATACGCAGTTCATCATGGTGTCGGCGCACGGAACCATCGAGACGGCGGTCGATGCTACCAAAAAAGGAGCGTTCGATTTCATTCAGAAACCACCGGATCTGAATCGTCTGCTGCTGACCGTCCGCAATGCCCTCGATAAATCGACGTTGGTCACCGAGACCAAAACGCTGCGGAAAAAAATCTCGCGCAAGGACGAGATGGTGGGCGAGTCGGAGCCGATGATGCGGGTGAAAGATTCGATTGAGAAGGTAGCGCCCACCGAAGCGCGCGTCCTGATCACCGGCCCGAACGGTGCCGGCAAAGAGTTGGTGGCGCGGGCGTTGCACAAGCACAGTAGCCGTGCCGACAAACCGATGATCGAAGTGAACTGTGCGGCCATTCCGAGCGAGTTGATCGAAAGCGAGTTGTTCGGTCACGAAAAAGGGTCGTTTACGTCGGCCGTGAAACAACGAATCGGCAAGTTTGAACAGGCCAACGGCGGCACGTTGTTTCTGGACGAAATCGGGGACATGAGCCTCTCGGCCCAGGCAAAAGTGCTGCGGGCTTTGCAGGAGCATAAAATCACCCGCGTGGGAGGCGACAAAGAGATCAAGGTAGATGTGCGCGTCATTGCCGCCACCAACAAAGACCTGCGACAGGAAATCGAAGAGAAGAGATTTCGCGAGGATTTGTACCACCGGTTGTCAGTCATCCTGATCCACGTGCCGCCCCTCAACGAGCGTCGCAACGACATTCCGCTGCTGGTCGACAAGTTTTTGCAGGACATTGCAAACGACTACGGCAACGCGCCCAAGGTGATACAGCCGGAAGCCATGAGCTACCTCCAGGAACTGAACTGGACCGGAAACATCCGCGAGTTGCGCAATGTGGTAGAACGGCTCGTGATTTTGTCCGGACCGGAAATCTCGCTCGACGACGCCCGGCTCTACGCGGGCATCGGGCAGTAATTTTTCATTTCTTCAAAACAAGCGCTCACCTTTTTTGAATGGATTCGGCACCCGTATCCGGCGGTAGAGGGTTTCGGGCATCTCGACCCGACGCACGTACCCGAATTGCACGTTGGTGGACTGGAAGCGCAGTTGCTGTTGCGGTGTGTACGATACCGGATGGTAATTAAAAATCGCCCACACGCCCAGGTAGGCCCGATCGGTGTTGTAGCCGACGGCGAACCGCGCCCCACCACTGAGGTTGATCGGCGTACTCTCCTGCGGGCTTGGCTGTCCTGCAAGCCAGATTTTACTGTAACCCGTGCCCGGATGGAGCGTCATCGACCATGTCGCAAACCACTGTCGCCAGACCCACGTGTACGCGTATCCTAACGCAACGCCCGCCTGTAAAAACTCGCCGCGCTCCAGGTTGGCATCCGCGCTGAACGAAGGTTGAAACGCGGGCGTCACAAGACCCGAATCGGCCTCGAACTGCGTATAAAGGACGAAAATCCCGGCCAGGGGCGCGCCGGCGCTTTTGCGTTGCCGCTCCGAGTGGGTGAAGGCCGCACGGTTCGAGAAGCGTTGGTGGTTGAACGTATAGTAGGCATTTCCGCCGTAAGCACGGATGCGCATATCATCGCGTAACGGATAGGGCAACGGTGCCGGTGCGGGGTCCATCAGCCGGTGGGGTTGCTGCAACCGATACCCGCGGTACCGTTGGTGGTAGAGGTTGGCAAAATACCACCGCCCATACGAGTTGGCCTGTAGATCGAACGTACGCGACCGATGAGGCGCAATCAGCGTGCTCCCCACAAAATAGGGATTGTAAACCAGGAGCAGGCCCAGCCATTCGTAGCGAACGCCCAGCACATTCTTCCACAGCGGCTGCGTCGTGTACCCGTAACGGTTTCCTTGCGTCCGGTCGATCACCTGCAGGGCATTGGCACGATACGCGCCTCCGAATTTAAAAATCAGCTGTGAGGCGTACCGCTTGATGTAAGTCGTGTCGTACTGGGGCGGTTGCTCGTCGCCTTCGAACGTAGGTTCGATGCCTTGTGCGCCGCTGGCAAATGGAATCAGGCTGCACAGCACCACGCACCAGCACCACGCCCGCCCCCACAGCTCAGGCGTTGCCGCAATTGAACGTAGCACACGAAAAAAGAGGTGACTCAACGGGAGAGGATCATCAGGTGAGCATTGGTGAGCGCGGACCACTACCGGCAGAACGTAGACTTCGTTTTTTCTATCTCTTCGGTCGTGCCGAAAAAAATCAGGACATCCTGCGGACCAATGTGGATGTCGGGGTGGGGATTGACCTCAAACTCGTCGCGCGCATTTTTCAGGCCCAGCACGGTAGCGCCGGTCAGGGCGCGGATGTTCAGTTGGCGTAGCGTTTTGCCTTGGTACTCGGCCTTCAGGCTGTCCGAACGAATTTCCTCCAGCTTTTTGGGAGCACCCGGCACGGTTCCGTTGAACAGCTCAAGCAACTCGATGACTTCCGGCTTGGTAATCAGGTTGGCCATGTGCAGCCCGCCGATGGCATCGGGCATCACGACATGGTTGGCACCGGCGCGGCGCAATTTGGAGATCGAGCTTTCGTCCGAAGCCCGCGAAATGATCAACAACTTCGCGTTTAGTTCACGGGCACTGAGCGTGATGAACACGTTGTCGGCATCTTTGGGCAGGGTAGTGATCAGGGCACGGGCCCGGCTCACGCCGGCGCGGTGCAGCGTGGCGTCGTCGGTAGCATCTTCCCGGATCAGTAATTCCGACTGTTGCTCCAGTTCGCTTTCGATCAAGGCCGGATGGTTGTCGATCATCACGAACGGAATCCGGCTCCGCTCCAGCTCCTCGCACACTTTGCTGCCGTTACGTCCCAGTCCGCACACAATCACGTGATTCTTCATTTTTTCCAGTTCCTGTTCGTTGCGAACCTGCTGCAGGATGTTGCGGAGCTTTCCTTCCATGATGTAAGCGGTAAAGATCGAGACGAAATACGCGAAGATACTGAGGTTGAACAGGATGTAGAGCGACGTAAAAATCTTGCCTTTTTCGCTCAGTGGCTCCACTTCGGTATAACCGACGGTCGACAGCGTAATGACCGTCATGTAAAACGCATTGACCAGGCTATACCCCTCCAGAATGATAAAACCGGTGATCCCCACGCACGTGCTGACGAGCATCAGGCCAAAGGCCTGAAACAGGCCGCGCAGATCGCCCCAGCGAATGCGGCCCAGGCTTTCCAGGATCCGTGAAATGAAAAGAAGCAACGGTAATCGACAGACGGTCTACAGGCGCTAAGTTAGTGGGTTCCGTCGTTTCGCCACACCATACGGTCCAGGTCTTCGTAACCTTGCTGTTGCGCCAGCGTCAGCAATTCGTCGAGCGTTTCCTGAGGCAAGCTCGCCTCCCGTGCCAGAATCCAGAGCGTTTCGCGGTACGGATGGCCCACCAACGCATAGCGGTAGCCGATGCCTTCCTGTTCTGGTCCCACTTTCATAATCCAGTAGTCGCCCTTGAACGGCCAGAAAAACGTTACCTTGAGTTTGGCATTTGTGGTGGGATCTACCACCTTGGCCGTGCCCCGCACGTCTTTGATTTCGCCGTTTTTCAGGCACTGGTTGATGACCTGCACGTGGCCGTCGGGCCGTAGGGTATAGGTGGCCTGCGCTTCGGTGCAGCCGTCTTCAGAGGCCAGCGGATAGCGCCCGATTTCGTACCACGTTCCCATGTATTTTTCCAGGTCGACGTGTGCAGCCACTTGCAGAGGCGGGAGCGTGCGTGCCTTGCGAACGGCCCGGGCGGTCATGCCGATAGTAGTGGCGACGGCTCCTCCCAAAACGGCCCAGATGTACTTTTGCTGATTTGTATTCACGATAGCATCGCTAAGCTTGGTTGAACATTGGTTTTTGATGTATACGGGAGAAACGCGAAAAAGACGCTTGACCCGCCGGAACAATCGGCGCGAGGCGTTGTTGTGGTAAACGATGAAAGAGCCGGTCAAGAAACGGGAAACCTGGGGCTGCTGCGAGCTGTGCGGACGCGAAAAGCCGCTGACGTTCCACCATCTGATTCCCCGCACCACCCACCGGAAAAAGTGGTTCCAGAAAAACTTCGACAAATGGGAGTTGCGCACCCGGGGGCTGAATCTTTGCCGTGATTGTCACAACCACCTGCATACCTTGTATGACGAAAAGACGTTGGGTCGGCAATTCAACACCCTCGAATCGTTACAGCAGGACGAAGCCGTGCAGCGCTTTGTCAAGTGGGTTCGGAAGAAATCATAGCGGCAGAGATAAACGAAGGATCATATTTTTTATCGAATGAATCATTGGTTTTGTTGAATAGTAATGTCTGTATAATGGTAGTTGTGTAACATCTGATTCGGTTTTGGAACCTAATGAAAATGAGGAGAATATATTTTTGAATCCTCAAATTCAAAGGTTTCATGAAATCAAGAAAGCGACTTCATTTACGCCCGCGCACCGCTGTCTCCACCCGCCTTCACACCGTGGCAAAGGCGTTTGCCTTAACGGCGTTATTCGGGATCGGCGTGTTTCTCTACATTCAGTTCGGGAATTCGGATCGGGCACTGGCCGCCCCCCCCACGTCCATCAGCGGTGTGATCAACAGCTACGCCCGGGTAGTGGCAAAGAATTACGCAAGCCGGCTGCTGGCGATCGATAATTTCTCGGGCAGTTGGGACGATTTCCAGATCGGAGACAAGGTGATGATCATGCAGATGAAAGGCGCTTCGGTCAGTACCGCTAACGATGCCACCTTCGGGTCCATTACCGGCTACGGCATGAGCGGGCGTTACGAACTCACAACCATCGAGGACAAATACATTACCAACGTCAACGGCACAAATTATAATGTCTTGGCCTTTTCTTCGCTGCTGTACGATTACAGCGCGACTACACAGGTGGTCCGGGTGCCTCAGTACGAGAATGCTACGGTAACCGGCACGCTCACGGCCCTGCCCTGGGACCCTACTCTGGGGCGTGGGGGGATACTGGCCCTGGAAGTGGAGCAGGTGTTGCGCCTGGAAGGCGACATTGACGTGAGTGAACTGGGCTTTATTGGAGGTATCCCCAATACCACTTCGAACGGCGGCGGCACGGACGATGCCACCTACTTCACCGCCGAAGGCACGGGCTTTGGACAGAAAGGCGAGGGCATTGTCAATGTGACCAACGACAACTACCGCTGGGGCCGAGGTGCCGTAGCCAACGGTGGCGGTGGCGGGAATACCCACAACGCCGGCGGCGGCGGCGGCAGCAACTACACCCGCGGGGGGAACGGTGGCGACAGCTACTATGGGCCCGGCGGGAACGGAGTGGCTGGCTATGCGCTGGATTACAACGCTTCCGAAAACCGCGTTTTTCTGGGCGGCGGTGGTGGCGGTGGCCAGCAGAACAACGGGAATTCTACCAGCGGCGGCCGCGGAGGAGGATTGGCACTGGTCCGTGCCGGAAGCCTGGTCAGCGATTGCGCAGGCACGCACGGCATTCGTGCAAACGGGCAATCAGCCGCCAATACAGTTGGTGGTGGGAACGACGGCGGCGGCGGTGGCGGCGCCGGGGGAACCCTGATGCTGGATGTCAACAGCATGCCGCTGAACTGCGAACTGACTTTCGAAGCCAACGGCGGAAACGGGGGGAGCGTCACCAGTTCCGATTCGCACGGCGGCGGCGGCGGCGGCGGGGCCGGAGCCATTCTGCGCTTCACGTCGGCCTCAAGCCCCTACGCAACCTTCAATCAAACGCCCGGAAGCGCTGGCGCGGGCTGTAATACGTGCGATGCCTCACAACCCGGCGTAGCAAACACAGGAAATAACGGCGATCCGTGCCCGGTCGGAGGGTGTGCTCAAGCCGAAACGGCCTGGGTCGTTGACGGAGAAGCTACCGTTTTGCCCGTGACGCTGATCAGCTTCGAGGCCACTCCTACAGCAGAACATGCGGTTCAGCTGCATTGGGCCACAGCCGCTGAAGTAAACAACGCTCATTTTACGCTGGAGCGGAGCGCCGACGGTAACGTCTACACGCCTTTGGTACAGGTAGAAGGGGCGGGTACGGTCAACCAGCGTCGCGACTATACCTGGACGGATCAGCAGCCGTTGGCCGGCACCAGCTACTACCGTCTGTCTCAGACCGACTTCGACGGTACGACCGAAACGTTTGCCCCGGTAGCAGTAACCCTGTCGGAAAAAGCGCAGGTCAGCCTTTCGTCGGCGTATCCAAACCCGTTCCGCGATGTGCTGCACATCGTGTACGAATCAAACGAGGCGGGTACGGGGCGTATCCTCCTGACCAACCAACAGGGCGTCGCCGTAAAAAGTCAGCAGGAAGCATTGATCCGTGGAAAACAGGAAGTGTCCCTTTCGGGCGTAGCACACCTGCCAAGCGGTCTTTACTTTGTGACGATCGAGGTAAACGATCAGGTATCGAATGTAATCAAGGTCGTGAAACAGTAAGAAGAAACAGGAGCATTCATACAGCAAAGCGCCTCGTCAGACGGACGGGGTGCTTTTTTTGTGGAAGCTTAGCTGGGGGAGAAGCCTAAAGCAGGACGAATGGATAGGGGCGGACTTGCTGGCGATTATGACAGACTCACAGCAGCCAGAGCCAAAAAAGGGGCGGTGTTTCAACACCGCCCCTTTTTGGTATAAATAGTTTCTGACAGAAACGCTCAACTAGACCACCGGCGCAAAAATGAGGTCTTCTTCGGTGATTTTAGGGCCATCGCTCAGCAGTACGGCCCGCTCAACAACCGATTGAAGTTCGCGGATGTTGCCCGGCCACGGGTGTTGCATCATCTGACGGACAACGTCCGGCGTGAACGACTTGAGTGGAATCCCGGCTTTCTCGCACGCCGTCTTCACGAAATGCTTTGCCAGCATAATCACGTCGTTATCCCGTTCGCGCAGCGCGGGAAGGTGGATCAGAAATCCCTGCAAGCGGTAGTACAAATCTTCCCGGAACTTGCCTTGGCGTACCAGCTCGGCGAGGTTGCGGTTCGTGGCCGCCAAAATGCGGATGTCCAGCTTAATTTCCTTGTTGCTGCCCAGGCGCGTTACCACACGTTCCTGCAAAATGCGCAGGAGCTTGGTCTGCATCGCCAGGTCCATTTCGCCGATCTCGTCCAGGAAGATGGTCCCCCCATTGGCTTCTTCGAATTTACCGATCCGGCGGCTGAGCGCTCCGGTAAAAGCGCCTTTCTCGTGTCCGAATAACTCGTTTTCGATCAGGTCTTCGGGAATGGCACCGACGTTGATGGCCACAAAAGGCTTTCGTTTCCGGGGCGAGTTGTAGTGAATGGCGCGGGCCACCAGTTCTTTCCCTGTACCGCTTTCGCCCGTAATCAGCACCAGCAGTTCGGTACGCTCCACTTTCTGGATCAGGCGCAGTACCTGCAAGGTGGCAGGGCTTTCGCCGACGATGCGCCAGTAACGTTCCCGATCGAGCACCTGCTCGCGCAGCCGGTCCAGATCGCGCCGCAATTTATACTGCGTATTCAATTGCTGAAGACACGCGGCCAGCTCGTCGAAGGCTTGTTCGCCTTTGATGATGTAATTCTTTGCGCCGTGTTTATAGGCCTCTACCACTACCTCGGCACTCTCCTGCCCGGACATCACCACGCAGGAGATATGCTCGCTGGCGGCATTGATTTTTCTCAAAATCTCCAGGCCGTTGGTGTTCGGAAGCCGATAATCCAACACGACGATGTCGGGGTTGTCCTCCAGCCTCATCAGAAAATCTTCGGCATTGGTAAACGTAGTTACTTCGTAGGCCTGCTCTTTTTCGAGGCGATACCTGGAAAGTTGTAGTGTAATGGGATCGTCGTCTACGATAAATACCTGCGTCCTGTTCCTTTTTTCCATAGATGCAAGATATAGATCCTTGACTGTAAAGGAGTTGCGAACTAGCCTCCTTTCCTTACACTCCTGAGCTATGCGTGCAAAGACCTCACGAACCGGGAATTGCACTAGGGGGTAGTCGAAAATACGGCCCGCATACTAACTATCGGGGCGGTTGCACGTATGGAGTTACATACCATTCTTAAACAACGCAGCTTCTGCGAAGCCGCTGAATCTTAAACTGACCCAATAAGTTATATGGATGCATTGAGCGTAATTCTGCAAGGACTTGTTTTTATCTCCGTCATGATGCTGATCATCGGCCTCATCCGCCCCGGCTTTGCTGTGTGGTGGGGAGCTGAGAAATCTCGCGCCAGTGTTCTGAAAGTATGGGGCGTAATTGCCCTGATTTCTACCGTTGCCTATTTCTTCATGAGCGCCCAGCGCGACGATCCCTTCAAGCGCGACGACGCCGGAGCCCCTACATCGATGGTAACGTACCCCGCTACGGAAGTTATCGGCTGATCCTTCTGCCAAATGGATTCTGTTGGGGAGATTTCTATTGCATGTTGCTGTCCTTCGTTACTTTTGCGCCGCCGTCAGACCGACGGTCGGTGCTTTTGTTTTATCTAATCCCCACATCTTTTGGCTGACAATGTAATTCGGATGGCCATCCAGAAATCTGGCCGCCTGAGCGACTCCTCCCTGCAACTCATTCGCGAATGTGGCATCGGTTTCCAGAACGGAACGGGCAAGCTCAAAGCCCAGTCGCATACGTTCCCGATGGAATTCCTCTTTCTACGCGATGACGACATTCCCGGCTACGTGGCCGACGGTATAGCCGATCTGGGCATTGTGGGCGAAAACGTCGTGGCCGAAAAAGACGAGAAAGTTGACCTGGTGTACAAGCTGGGCTTTTCGCGTTGCCGACTGTCGCTGGCCATTCCAAGAAACGAAACCTATCAGGGCATCAAAAGCCTGCAGGGCCAGCGCATTGCTACTTCGTATCCTAAAATTCTGGCGAATTACCTGGCGCAACACGGCGTAGAGGCCGATATCCACGAGATCAGCGGCTCGGTCGAAATCGCACCCAGCATTGGCCTAGCCGGGGCCATCTGCGACATTGTGAGTTCGGGCAGTACGCTGTTCAGCAACGGCCTGGAGGAAGTCGAAGTGGTGATGAAGTCGGAAGCGGTGCTGGTAGCCCATCCGCACTTGTCGGAGGGAAAGAAAAAAATCCTGGACGATTTGCTGTTCCGGATCAGATCCGTGCACAACGCACGCGATAATAAATACATTCTGATGAACGTGCCGAACGAGTCGCTGGCCAAAGTCATCGATCTGCTGCCGGGCATGCGCAGCCCAAGCGTGCTGCCCCTGGCGCAATCGGGCTGGAGCTCTTTACATTCGGTGATTCACGAAGAGGAATTCTGGAGCAAAATCGATGCGCTGAAAGCAGCCGGTGCCGAAGGTATTCTGATTGTCCCGATCGAAAAGATGATTCTCTGATCATGCGTGTATTCCGATATCCTGAGCAGGCCACGTGGGATAGCATCGTAACGCGTCCTTCGCTGGACACCCGCCAGACCGAAGAACGCGTCCTGCCCATTCTGGAAGCCGTACGCACGCAGGGCGATGCGGCCGTGAAGGAATTTACGATGCGTTTCGACGGAGCCATGCCCGAGGCACTCCTGGTCACGGACCAAGAGCGCAAGCAGGCCGCCGCTTTGCTGAGCGAAGAATTGAAAGCGGCGATCCGACAGGCCTACGCTAACATCAAGAAATTTCACGAAGCCCAACGCGAAGCCGAAGTCGTAGTCGAAACGATGCCGGGAGTGCGATGCTGGCGACGTTCGGTGGCGATTCAGCGGGTCGGCATCTACGTGCCGGGCGGCACGGCTCCGCTCTTCTCGACGGTGTTGATGCTGGCGGTGCCGGCCGCGGTGGCGGGGTGTCCCGAAATCGTGATGTGCACGCCCCCCGCCAAAGACGGTTCTGTCAATCCGGCCATCCTTTTTACGGCCGATCTGGCCGGCGTCCACAAGATTTACAAAATTGGCGGGGCACAAGCCGTAGCTGCCATGGCCTACGGAACCGAGGCGGTGCCGAGGGTAGATAAGATTTTCGGGCCGGGAAACCAGTACGTGACCGTCGCCAAACAACTGGTCAGCAAAGAAGGCGTCGCCATCGACATGCCGGCGGGTCCGTCGGAAGTGCTGGTGATTGCCGATGCCACCGCCAATCCGGCGTATGTGGCCGTCGATCTGCTGTCGCAGGCAGAACACGGTGCCGACAGCCACGTAATGCTGGTGACCGATTCGGAAACCCTCCTGATGGCCGTGCAAGAAGAAGTGGCCCGCCAGTTGGCAGAATTACCCCGGCGGGCGCTGGCCGAACCGGCGCTGGAGCACAGCCGGTTGATTCTGGTTCGCGACCTGAACGAAGCGGTGGCGCTTTCCAACCGATACGCGCCCGAGCACTTGATCATGGCGGTCAGCGAAGCCGAAGCCTGGTCCGAACAGGTGGTCAATGCCGGTTCGGTCTTTCTGGGCCACCTGACGCCCGAATCGGTCGGCGACTATGCTTCGGGCACCAACCATACTTTGCCCACGAACGGCTACGCCCGTGCTTACAGCGGGGTCTCGCTCGACAGCTTTATTAAAAAGATCACGTACCAGCGCCTCAGCGCGCAGGGACTCCAGCACCTGGGGCGGCACGTCGCCCATATGGCCGAAGCCGAATCGCTGGATGCCCACAAAAACGCCGTATTGCTGCGTTTGCAAGACCTCGACTAGCTTTTTCTAACGTCCCATGGAAGGTTCTCTTATAGACGTATTGCAAAGCCTCTTTAAGCGCGATCTGGCCAAGTTGCGCGAAGAAATCGCGGCCTATCAGCACGAAGAAAACATTTGGGTGGTCGAGAAAGACATTAAAAACTCGGCGGGAAATTTATGCTTGCACCTGGCAGGCAACCTGCGTACGTTCATCGGGGCCGAACTCGGCAAGTCAGGGTACGTACGCCAGCGCGATCTGGAATTTTCGCGCAAAGACGTTCCCCGCTCCGAGCTTTTGGCAGAAGTCGACCGGACGGAAACCGAAGTGCTTCAGGGATTACGCCAGCTGACGCCGGAGCGTTTGCAAGCCGATTATCCCCTGAACGTGTTCGGCACCAGCATGACAACCGCCTACTTTCTGATCCACCTGGCTACGCACATGACTTACCATCTGGGGCAGGTCAATTACCACCGGCGGCTGCTGGACCATTGAGGCACCTGGCCTGGACGTATACTGCCCCTTTTCGCTTTCGCATCTTTCCTTACTACTTTGCGTAGTTCAACCCTTTACGATGAAACCTCTGGAAGATTTGATCCGGCCGCATTTGCGTGACCTGGTTCCTTACTCGTCGGCCCGCGACGAATACACCGGCAAGGAAGGCGTGTTTCTCGACGCCAACGAAAATGCCTTCGGCTCGGCCCTTAACGATGCCTTGAACCGTTATCCGGACCCGTATCAGCAGCAGCTCAAACAAGCGTTGGCAGCCATCAAGGGCGTCCGTCCCGACCAGATTTTTCTGGGTGGCGGAGGCAGCGACGAAGCCATCGACTTGTTGATCCGGATGTTTTGCCGTCCCGGAAAAGACAACATCCTGATTTTGCCGCCCACCTACGGGATGTACGAAGTAAGCGCTGCCGTCAACGACGTAAGCGTGGTACGCGCGCCGCTCACAGCCGATTTCCAGATCGATGTAGAGCGGACGCTGGCAGCGGTCGACGAACACACCAAACTGCTGTTTGTCTGCTCGCCCAATAACCCAACCGGCAATTTGATGGCGGCCGCGTCGGTACGCACTCTGCTGGAGTCTTTTTCCGGAATGGTTATCGTCGACGAGGCGTACATCGATTTTGCCCCTGACCAGACGTGGCTGGCGGAACTGCGCCGCTATCCTAACTTAGTTGTGTTGCAGACCTTCTCGAAAGCGTGGGGGCTGGCGGCTTTGCGGCTCGGTATGGCCTTCGCGTCACCCGACGTGATTCAGGTCCTGAACAAGATCAAGCTACCCTATAACGTCAACGAATTGACACAACGGGCGGGCTTGGAAGCCTTGCTGCACGAGCGTGAAAAGGATCAGATGGTCGACCAGATCTTGCAGCAACGCCGTCGCCTGACGCAGCAGTTGCAGGAACTGCCTTACGTAGAACACATCTATCCATCCGACGCCAACTTCCTGTTGGTGAAGATGCAGGACGCCGGCGGAGTTTTCCGTTACTTGATTGAGCAACTGGTTATTGTGCGCGACCGATCCCGCCTGAGACAGTGCGAAGGGTGCCTGCGCATCACGGTCGGTACCGAAGAAGAAAATGAGACACTGCTCCGGGCGCTGCACCAGTTTAGCCCCGTGGTTTAAGAGATTGCTGAAATGAAAAAAGTCCTTTTTATCGATCGCGACGGCACCATCATCCTGGAGCCGGAAGATGAACAGATCGACTCCCTGGAGAAACTACGGTTTGTGCCGGGTGCCCTTGTCAACCTGCACCGCATCGCAAACGAGTTGGATTACGAACTGGTGATGGTCACGAACCAGGATGGCCTGGGAACCAGCTCGTTCCCGGAAGATACCTTCTGGCCCGCCCACGAAAAGATGCTGGACATTTTGGAAGGGGAGGGAATATCCTTTCGTAAGATTCACATCGACCGCAGCTTTCCGTACGAAGGCTTACCGACCCGGAAGCCCGGCATTGGGATGTTGACAGAATACCAATCCGGCGACTACGATCTGGCCAATTCCTACGTAATCGGTGACCGTTGGTCGGATGTGCAACTGGCCGAAAACCTCGGAACGAAAGCAATCCGCATTGCCGATCCGGACGCGACGAAAGACCAGACCTCAGCGGCGCTAGCGTTGGTCACCGAAGACTGGAAGGAGATTTTCCGTTTCCTGCGGTTGCCCGACCGCGTGGGAAATGTGCGACGCACCACGAAAGAAACCGACATTGAAGTGCGGGTCAACCTGGACGGAAGTGGCGTGGCGGATATCGAAACGGGACTGGGCTTTTTCGATCACATGCTGGACCAACTGGCGCGCCACGGCGGCATCGACCTGACGCTGCGCTGCCGGGGCGATCTCCACATCGACGAACACCACACTGTAGAAGACACCGCGCTGGCGCTGGGCGAGGCATTTAAGAAGGCGCTGGGGGACAAGAAGGGCATTTACCGGTATGGGTTCCTGCTGCCGATGGATGAGGCATTGGCGCAAGTGGCCATCGACTTTTCGGGCCGGAGCTGGCTGGTGTGGGAGGCAGAATTTAACCGGGAAAAGATTGGCGATGTTCCAACCGAGATGTTCTTCCACTTCTTCAAATCCTTCACGGACACCGCTGCGTGCAACCTCAACATCAAAGTGGAAGGAACCAACGAGCACCACAAAATCGAGTCGATCTTTAAAGCTTTTGCCAAAGCCATTCAGCAGGCCGTGGCACGAGATCCGCGTCGGTTGGACGCGCTGCCCAGCACCAAAGGCGTGCTGTAAAAAAACTGTCCCCTGCCGGAACTTCTAACCTGAGTTTCTGGGTTAGCAATTTCCGGTGGGAGGAGAAGGGCGTGGGAGAGGAGAAAAAGTTATCCACAAGTGTTGGAGGTTGCGGGCGGTGGGTGTAGGTTTGCAGCCCCTTCGACGGAGAAGCTGGCGAGGGGAAGCGGAGGCGAGGCGAGCGAAAATATTTTTGGGTAGAGGGGTTGACAGGAGGGAAAAAGGTTACTAGTTTTGCAGCCGCTTTTGATCGAAAGGTCACACGCAAAG